>NZ_VDCQ01000120.1 GCF_006265175.1 Paenibacillus hemerocallicola
ACCTCTTCTCTCCCAACCTCTTCTCTCCCAACCTCTTCTCTTCCAACCTCTCCTCTCCCTACCTCTTCTCTCCTAACCTCCTCTCTCCTAACCTCCTCTCTCCTAACCTCCTCTCTCCTAACTTCTTCTCTCGTAGTCGCGTCTCCCATCTTTCGCTCGACCTTTCTCCGTTCCTTCACCGTCCGACTTGCCATCAGCCCGCTACATTCTCTTTGCGCCAATTTCGCTCTCCCCTTTGGTTGAAATCGCTGTCGTCATGCTGCAATCGATTACTATCTCCATTAATAGCACATCTGTTTTTCCGGAAACATGAAGTATATAATATGGGCATGAACAAAATTGCTAACTTGGAGTGAAACGATTGCCGCCTACCGGACAAAGATCGCAGGTCAGAGTAACGTACGCGGATTACGCTTACCATTACGAGCCGTATCGGAGCCGCAAAAGGCGCAGCGGCGGCTACCATATCAGACTGCAGGTGGAAGGGCAATGCCGGCTTTGGATAAACGGTGAGCGGCTGACGGTATTGCCCGGGGATTTGACCTTTACCCAGCCGGGCGACACCGTGCAGGTGCAGTTCGACGCGGAGCCGGACGCCAAGAGCAAGCGTCAGCTGATCAGCGGCAACTATTATTTATCGTGCGGAGGAGTATGGCTGGAGCAATGGTGGAGGCAATCCGAACGGGCGACGGTCGTCAATATTCCGTTGCACCAAAATGTCCTTTCGATTTTTCAAGCGATCGTCCTCGAGCACCGATTGACGAAAATCGGCAGCGGGGATAATGCAACCGCTTACTTGCTAAGGGCGCTCTGCCTCATTCTGGACCGCATGGCGACGGAGAGCTCGACGGGCAAAGAGAACGAGCTGCTGCAAATTGCGCAGCGGATGAAGCATTATATAGCCGAGCGCGCGACGCTTCCGCTGCGCGTAGACGAAGTGGCCAAGCATGCGGGACTGAGTCCTTCCCGCGCCGCGCATTTGTTCAAATCCGTCTTCAACCAGACGATCATGGAGTACGCGATCGAGGTCCGGCTGTCGATTGCCAGCGACAGAATGAAATTTACGACGATGACGCTGGACAAAATCGCCGAGACGTCAGGCTTCGGCAGCTACACGTACTTTCACCGGGTATTCAGGGCCAAGTACGGCATCTCACCAACCCAGTACAGGCAAAAAAAGTAATGCTGCCCTGACCGGCCTGACGCTCGGCACCGACTTGGTTCGCGGAACATGAATTCGCAGAAGGAGACAAAGGATAGCGTTCTTTTGCACCTCTTATTCCGCTGAAAAAACGGCTTTATGGAAAAATCGGGCGGACGATTGCAGCCGCAATTGGGCTGCTTTCCCGTCTCACTTAGGCACATGTATTGGAGATAATGGTATCAAAAAGCTCTTATTTTCGACTATCTGCGCAAAACGGATGGAATGCGAGGCACAACCATCCGTTATTTCGTCCCGCCGCAACGACTGGAACCTGCCGTCGCATACGGCGCATATGCCGGCCCACATTGAAAACCCCCGTTGCATGCAACGAGGGATTTGTTTTTGCTTCAATTTTTTTTTTTAGTTTTTCCCGCTTACTTTTAGTTTCTTACTCCTGCTCCTGCTCCTGCTCCTGCTCCTGCTCCTGCTCCTGCTCCTGCTCCTGCTCTTGCTCTTGCTCCTCTAGCCTTTGCTTCTCACACTCCGGTCCAGCTCTTACCCTCAACGTTTCTCTTTCCAACAGTCCCCTTTGCGTTCCCCGACAAACTCGCCCTAAAACATCAGCTCGAGCCATTGCTCCTTCGTAATCCTGCCGAAGTAATAGGTCAAATCGACGTCCTCCAGCCGTTCCCGTACGGCCGCCTCGTCATACTTGACGCCGACAAGCTTGGACGCGAGCTCTCCCGCCTCGCCGACTCCGAAGAAGTCGCCGTATACGGTAGCGTCGGATATTTTGCCGCCCTCGACGTTCAGCCGGACGTCGAACGTGCCGACGCCTTCCAGCCGCTTCGTCTTCCGGACATTGAAGGACGGCGATTTGCCGTAGTTCCAGTCCCAGCTCCGGTAACGCTCGTCGGCCAGCCTGCGGACGGCTTCCCAATCCGCTTCGGACAGCTTGTACTCGGGTACGTCCGTTCCGCCGAAGATCGATTCCAGCAGCTTGCTCTTGAATTGCCCGATCCCGATCGGCTCCGATAAAAACTCGGAAATGTTCGCCACCCGGCTGCGGATCGATTTGACTCCCTTCGACTGGATTTTCTCGAGATTGACGTTCAGCGCCGATACGACATTTTCGATCTCCGAATCGAACATCAGCGTGCCGTGGCTGAACATGCGGTTTTTCGCGGAATACTGCGCGTTGCCGGATATTTTGCGCTCGCCGACCTGAATATCGTTGCGTCCGGTCAGCTCCGCATTAACGCCCAGCTTGTGCAGCGCCTGTACGACCGGCTCCGTAAATTTGCGGTAATTGTGAAAAGACTTGCCGTCGTCGTTCGTAATGAAGCTGAAGTTGAGGTTGCCGAGATCGTGGTATACCGCGCCTCCGCCGGACAGACGGCGAACGACATGGATACCGTGTTCCTTCACGTAGGCGGCGTTGATTTCCTCCACCGTATTTTGGTTTTTGCCGATAATGATCGACGGCTCGTTGATGTAGAACAACAAATAATCCTCATCCGAGGGAAACTTGATCAGCGCATATTCCTCCAACGCCAAATTGAGCGTCGGATCGGTTATGCCGCGGTTGTCGATGAACAGCATGGCGTCGTCTCCTTGTTCCGTTCGTTTCGGTTATCGGACCGTCTAGGACGGTCGTCATTACCAATATACCTCAACGATATGCGACGTTCCACTTCGCCCCGGCACGAGCCGACCGGAACACTCTCCGCTTGACCGGATAGGTGCGATACCGACCGGCAGCCCGGAATACGGGCATTCGGTTCATGAACGGCGGTAAACGTCCCGCTAAGGCTAACGAGCTTAACGAAAGCCTGGCCCTTTGCAAAACAACTGGATAATATGAGGCTGTTGAAAAAGTCTGCAAAGAGGAAGCTCCGAAGACAAGAGGTGGGGGAATGCGCTCCACATCCGTTAAAATCGTGTTGTTTTTAAGATTCTAGCGGTTACAACACGATTTTAAAGTCAACCGCTTCGCTTTCTGCACCTTTCCCCCACCTCTTTTTGTATGACAATTCTCTCTTTTTGACTTTTTCAACAAATGGATAATATACAGTTAAATTAAGAAAAGGAGCGAAATTCGCCAAAATAACTGGAAAACATGAAGGTAAATCGCCACGAGACCGCTAAATGGCCGAAAACGAGCGGAAACAGCTGTACTTTTTCCAGTTAATAGTGGAAACAAGATAGCTTCCGAATAAATAAATACATGTTTTACAGTTAATCCCGCACGTTCAGCAGACTTCGATACTACTGCGCGCGCATAGCACCGCTCTGTTCGATTATGGAATGGCACCGCCCGCGTACACGGACGTGCCGCGCGTCCTCGCCCAGTCGGCGATTCGGCCGGGGTCGCCGGCCCACAGCCGCTGCTTGCCCCACGCATTCGTCTCGGGCTTGCCCTCGCATTCCACCTTGATAACCGGGAACAGCCGGGTAGGCCGCTCCGACGGCAAGCCGCGAATGAGCAGATCGTCGCCCTGTCGCTCGAACGCCAGCGGCTGTCCTGTCGTCAGCAAAGTGACGCTGCGCACCGGAGACGTCATATCGGCCAGTCGCAGCTCCGGTCGGCCGTCCCAGAAGCGGATAATCAAATAAAGGCAATTCCCTTTCATCGTCTGACGGCCGCGCGTGACGAAGTCGGTCAAAGCTCCGCCGTCCGTGCCGTACACGGCTTCCCCGTGCACGTCCAGCCAACGGCCGACCTCGAGCGCGCGCTCCGCGAATTCGGGGGGAAGCTGTCCGTCGGGCTGCGGCCCTACATTCAGCAGCAAATTGCCTCCCCCGCCTCCGCCCGTCTCCGCGCACTCGCACAGCATGTCGAGCCAAACATCGGCCGGTCGCCAACGTTCGCCGTTTGCATATCCCCACAGACGCCATGTCGTCACTTGACACGATTCCCACAGCCGGTCCGGATCGGCAACGATCCGATGCTCGGGCGTGCCGAAGTCGCCCATGTCGGCTCTCTCCCCGGCGCCTTGTCCGCCGTCCGCATGGCCCGCTTGCCCGGGTCCGGCAGCTCCGAGCCGGTTATTGATCAGGATATGCGGCTGCAGCCTGCGCATCTTTTCCAGCAGCTCGGTGCTGCCCAGATCGGCATAGGTGCGCGGCCACGCCCCGTCAAAAAAAAAGTGGTCGATCGGCCCGTAGTTCGTCAATAGCTCCTCGACCTGACCGTGCATGTAACGGCGCATCGCCTCCCAGCCGTCCGGGTCCTTGTCCGGACCGTCGAAAAACGCCGGAATACGCCAGTCGGTCCATGAGTAGTACAAGCCGATGCGCAGCCCTTCCGCGCGGAACGCCTCCGCGAACTCCTTCACATAGTCCCGGCGAGGCGCCTGCCGGCCGCTGGAGTAGTCGGTATACTTCGTATCCCACATGCAATATCCGTCGTGATGCCGGGTCGTGAAGCAGGCGTATTTCATGCCCGCCTTCCTTATGACGTACGCCCACTGCTGCGGATCGAACCGCTGCGGATTCCACCTGCACGCCCGCTCCTCGTATTCCCTCTGATCCATATGCTCCCTGAACAGCGACTGCTCGCCCCGGCCGTATTCGGCATAAGGCCCCCAATGGATAAACGCGCCGTACCGGCCCTCCGTGAACCACTTCCAATAGTCCGGAACGGACCGTCTGTTCGAACCCATCTGCATATTCCGCCTTTCGAGCCGGCCATTGGACCGGCTTTGCCTCCCGGCAAAGCTCGCGGCCCAAGTCCGGTCCTGATCTTCATCCGATTTATCCCGCTCTCTGTCCGCTCTGTCCGCTCTGTCCACTCTGTCCACTCTGTCCGCTCTGTCCGCTCTTTCCGCTCTGTCCGCTCTTTCCGCTCTGTCCGCTCTTTCCGCTTTTTCCGCTCTGTCCGCTCTGTCCGCTCTGTCCGCTCTTTCCGCTCTGTCCGCTCTGTCCGCTCTGTCCGCTCTGCCGCTCTGTCCGCTCTGTCCGCTCTGCCGCTCTTTCCGCTCTGTCCGCTCTGTCCGCTCTTTCCGCTTTGTCCGCTCTGTCCTGCTCGTCCGTATTCCGCACGCTCGATCTATTTTTTCTGCTCTTCCTGAATGGCTTTGTTCGCCGCTTCCTGAGCTTCCCTTAGCGCCGTGTTCACATCCTTCTGCCCTTTTCCGACCGCCTGAATGGCAGTGCCGAAAAACGGCTTCTGCGATACCGATTCCAGCAGCGGGTCCACGATCGGCAGCGGCGTAATTTTGTTGTAGAACACCGATGATACGCGGATGTTTTCCATGCCGGCCAGCTCTTTGCCGAACTGATCCTTGGCGCTCTGCAAATGGATCGCGGGGGCGAAGCCGATTCGGCTGTTCGCCGTCTCCACCTCGTCGGAGACGAGAAATTTCAATATTTCGAACGCCTCCTCCTTATGCTTGCTCGTCCCCGTCAAGGCGAGCGCCGCCCCCACGCTTGCGCTTCCCTGGCCTTTCGCGTCGGGCCAAGTCGGCAGCGAGACGATGTTGAAGTTCAAGCCCTCCTTGCGGGCCTCGAGAAAAGGCTGGAAATAAGCCGCCCAAGGCAGCATCGCCACATTTTTGTCCTTCATGAAGCCGCTGCGGTCAGCCCCGATCGCTTTATCGGCCGGGTAGTTTCCGGGAAACTGGTACGCCTGCTGCAAAAATTCGAGAATCGTCTTCCATTTCGGATTCGTCGTAAAAGCCGCCTGGTTGGTTTTCGCGTCATAGGCCGCGATGCCGTACTCCTCCTGAAAATGATTGTACAAGCCCGGGTCAAAGCCCCTGTACTGGATTCCATCCATCCGGGTAAGCGTTTTACCCAGCTCGAGAACTTCAGGCCAAGTCATCCCGTCCTTCGGGTAGCCGACGCCGAACTTGTCGAAAATGTCTTTGTTGTAAAACATCGCAGCCGGTCCGGATTGCCACGGAAGCGCATACATTTCGCCTTTTGCGCCTTGGCTTTTCACGTTCTCGAGCAGGGCCGCGTCGAACCGCAGCAGATCGAACTTGTTCTTTTTGATCAACTCGGTCAAATCGTATTCCACGCCCAGCTTCTTGATCGTCTGGACGGCGGCGGCGTTCGGCAGCCAGATCAGATCCGGCATCGTTCCGGCCGTGACGAGCTCGGTCATGCTGTCCTGCAGCGACTTTTTGCTCGGGTCCATAAACTCGATCGTCACGTTCGGGTACTTCTGCTTGATTCGGTTCCCCACTTCTTGGTCGAAAATCGCCTTGCCGGGATTCGCCCAAAACCGCAGCGTCACCAGCCTGCTCATATCGACGCCCGCCGTCTCCGCCGGTTTGGCCCCGCCTTCGCCCGACGTTCCCTCGACGGCATCTCCGCCGTTGCCTCCGCCGCAGCCGGCCCCCGTCACGGCGAGCGCAATCAATGCCGCCATAGCACCCGATTTTTGGTATAGCGCTTTCATTCCGTTTCCCCCTTCATATCGCTTTCTCTATAAAGGTAGCGCATCTGCGACACAATTCAAACGGGCCAGACCGACTTGCCATAGCACGATGTCGACTTCCACTCGCTTTTGCCTAAAGTCCGATGTGACCCATACGCCTCCTTATTCGCCCGAATTCTAAACGTAGCCCCTGCCCGATACGCGATACCGGATCGGAGTCGTGCCCGTCAGTTCCTTGAATAACCGGACAAAGTAGTTGACGTCGCGAATGCCTATCCTTTCGCCGATGTCGGCCAGCGGAAGATCGGTCCGGTGCAGCAGCGCTTTCGCTTCCTCGATGCGGAGGTGCTGGACGTATTTGGCAGGCGTCATACCCGTGTATTTTTTGAAGCAGCGCGATATGTAGTCGTAATCGAAATGAAGCTCCCGCTCCATATGCTTTGCACTGAAGGGCTCCCGCATCGTCAGCTTCAAATAATCGATCGCCTTCTCGGAAATCGCCCTGGTTTGCGGGGCGAGCTGGCGGCACACGGAATATTGCAGGAGGGAGAAAATCTGGATCGTCAGGAGATGGATCTCGAGCGAATGCTCCAGCGTGAGCAGTTGCTGCAGCTCGACCAGCCGCTCCAGCAGCGATTCATACAGCTTGAAATCGGTTTGGGCGTGCTTCGGCAATATCATTACATGGCTCGGGGGCTTCACGTCCAGGCTCGTCCCCTGTTGCAGCACGGTCTTCCACGGAATGTCGCGGTTGTCGACGACACGCGCCCGGGGACTATGGACAAAATGAAACCAAAATATTTCGGTCTGCTCCCCTGAAGCTTTATGTCCGTAGTGCATCAAACCCGGCTCCAGTACGAGTACTTCCCCGGACCTCACTTCGTACGGGACGCCGTCCTCGGTCATGTACAGCGTCCCCGACTTGACGAAAACAACATCGTATAAGTCGAAGCGTCTCTCGAAATGCTTCGTCTCCGGCGGCCAGACCGTGTGTCCGGCCATGACGAGCTGAGGCAGCGCAGGAATGGGCAGCTCCAGACATTTCATCGATATCACCTCGTGTTAGTTGTCGGGTATTGCGGATCGCCAGACCGATTTCCTTCCTTCAACTTGCGCAATACCGGTACTTGCAAAATCCGCCCACGCGCAACCTGTTACCTCCCGTTATCGACCGAGTCGTGCGGCTTGCCGCGTATCCGCTCCGCGCGGGCGGTGATCGAGCGGGCATAGTCGGAAGGCGTCATGTCCATAATGCGTTTAAACTGCTTGGAGAAATAGTGGAGGCTGCTGTAGCCGAGCCGCTCGGCGATTTCCGAGACGGTCGCCGCTTCTTCGCGGATGAGCCGTTTCGCCTGTTCGATTTTCAGCCGGTTGAAATATTCCATCACGCCGATGCCGTGCTTCTCCCGGAATAGCGCTTTCATACGCGTGCGGCTGATCGCAAACTCCTCGCACAGCTGATCGAATTTGAAGCTGCGCGCCAGATTGTTTTGCAAATAGCCGATTACGGACGAGACGAATTCGTCCCCATGCTGCTCGACGGATACGGAAGACAGCCTGGCTGCGTCCTTGCCCGGCGCCCCTTTGCGGATCAGCTCGATGAGCAGTATTTCCAAATAGTTGCGGATCAACTGGTCTCCGCCGAATGCGGCTCCGTCCCGCTTGCTCGGACATCCGGCCAAATGGGGGGAGTTGATAGGCGGATCGAACGCCTGCAGCCCTTCCTGGACGATGCGGGACAGCAGCAGCCGCTCATTCTCGTGCAGACGGAACGACTTGTCCTCGAAAAAAGCCATGCACGGCGCGGTGCATTCGAACGAGAGGATAATCAGATTGGGTGCGGTGCTGTTAAGCGCCTTTCCCCCGTGAAACAGGTTCGGCTTGTAGAAAATCATGTCCCCTTGCGCCAAGTGGTGCCGTCCCGAATCCGTAAACACTTCCAGCTCTCCGTTGTCGACGTAGACGAATTCCCAGAAGTCGTGCTTCTCCCCGCTCGTATAAAACTGCCGGGACATCTCCCTGTAATAAAACGTAACCAATTTGCGAATCGCGAGCTCTTCTCCGAGAACGTATCTCGGACGATCCGAACTTTCCATCACTATCGCCCCCCGACCAAAATGGCAAAAGGTTGGACCCAGGCCGCAAAGCCATGCAGCCGATATGCCCTTATTATATTTCATAGGTTGGCATATTGAAATATGGAGAGAAAGGGTGGTCGACATGGAAATGATCCGTATCGGATTAATAGGCTGCGGCGGAATGGGAGGAGGCGGACACGCCAGCGGTCTGCTGGCGCTAGGCGACCGGGTGAAGGTTACGGCCGTTTGCGACATCGATCCCGCCCGCGCGCAGGCGGCTGCGGAGCGGATAGGCGCACAAGTTGCGGTAACCGATTACAGGAAGCTGTGGGAGCATGTCGATGCGGTGCTGCTCGCTCTGCCTCACGATTTGCATTGCGAGATCGGCCTGGCCTGTCTCGAGGCGGGCAAGCACGTGCTTATGGAGAAGCCGCTCTGCAATACCGAGGAGGAGTGCCTCCGGCTGATCGAGAAAGCCGAGAGCAAGCGGCTCGTGCTGATGACCGCATATCCGGTCCGCTTCTGGCCGATCGTCCAAGAGATGAAACGTTTGATCGACGCCAAGACGTACGGGGAAGCTTTTCATATGTCGATCTGGACCGAGCAGTTCACGCAGTTTCCTCCGGGGCATTGGACCGGTTCGGCGGATCAACTGGGAGGAGGCCAGCTGTTCAGCCACGGCTGCCACTACATCGATCTGATGCTCTGGTTTCTCGGCCGGCCGGTCAAAGGCTTCCATATGGGCACGAATTTCGGCACCCCCTGGATGGAGCGCGAGGGCACGAGCGATCTGGCGATCGAATTCGAGAACGGAGCCGTCGGCTATCATTTCGGCACGTGGGGCGCGCGCGGAACGCGGCTCGGCTACAGCATCCATATCCACTGCACCGAGGGCATGCTGGAGTACAATCGGGCGGAGGGCAAGCTGTATCTGCACTCCAATATCGCGGCGGAGAAAGCCGATCTCGATACGTCGTCGAAGACGCGCGTGCTGATGGAAGACAACCATCCCGGCAAGAAGACGCAGTATGAGACGGAGCATTTCCTCGAATGCATCCGGACGGGCAAGCGGCCGTTGACCGACGGTCCTGGCAGCCTGCAAGGCCTTCGGGTCATTTGGCGGCTATACGAAGCGGAACGCGACGGCAAAGCGGCCGATTTGCGAGGACTCGGATTGGAGGAATATGCTTATGCCGATGCTTAATCGAGGCTTGCTCGGACTGTCCGGTCTCGCCGCGGCCATGGTGCTGCTCGCGGGCTGCTCGGGCGGCAAGGCGGAACAATCCCCGGCCGCCGCCGATCCGGGCGGCGCTGCGGAGAAGAAAAACGCCGAGCCCGTCGAGCTCGTCTTTCACACGAACTCGGGAGGCGCCGTAGAAGGCTTCAACAAAACGTTCGGGGACCGGATCAGCGCCAAGTTTCCCGACTACAAAATCTCCTACGTCCAGAGCAAGCAGGGCAGCACCCTTGCGGAGCTTATGGCGCAAGGCAAGCAGGTCGATATCCTGTATCAGACCGACGCCTACTATTTTGAGCTGGCGGACAGCGCCAAGCTGCAATACGACATGACCGAGCTTGTCAAAAAGCGCGGAATCAACCTCAACGCCATCGAGCCGCAGGTGCTCGAAAGCTTGCGGCAATCGGGCGGCGGCAAATTGTATGCGCTGCCGATCAGCAACTTGACGCAGGTGATGTATTACAACAAAGGCATATTCGATAAATTCGGCGTCCCTTATCCGAAGGACGGCATGACTTGGGATGAGACGCTCGAGCTCGCCAAGAAGCTGGACCGGGAGGAACAGGGCCAGCAATATTTCGGCTTCGCCGCCTCGCCCGCGCATATATTGGGCAACAACCAGTTGTCCATTCCTTATGTGGACGTCCAAACCGAGAAGCCGACGTTTCTGAACGACGGCTGGAGAAGGCTGATCGACACGTATATCGTCCGTCCCGCGCAAGGTCAGGGCTACCAGAAATATATCGCCGAGAAGAAGCGGCTTCCGTACCGGCTGGAATTTACCGATACGCCGCAAATCGCCATGTTCGTGTTCAACTCCAACTTCCCGTTCTCGATCCCGAATATCGATGCGATCGACTGGGATCTTGTCTCTCTGCCTACGTTCGCGGATAAGCCGAAGATCGGGTCGCAATCGATGCCCGTCGTATTCGGCATTACTTCCACCTCCAAGCAGAAGGATGCCGCCATGGAGGTCATCCAATTTCTAGTTTCTGAAGAGACGCAAATATCCGAGTCGAAAAAAGGCATCATGCCCGTCTCCACGACCGACGCGGCCCGCAAAGCGTTCGCCCAGGACACGCCGTTCAAAAACAAAAACTGGAACGCCCTCTACTACAACCAGATCGCCCCCGGCGTACCCAAGAGCAATTACCAGCTGACCGTGGAGAAATCGTTCACCTCGTTCGTCCAGCAAATCGTCGAAGGGAAAAAGGACGTAAACACGGCGCTGCGCGAGGCGCAGGAGCAGGCGGAGAAAATTATCGCGGACGCCAAGCAGAAGAAATAACGGCACCCGCGGTCGACCGTCGTCATGCAACGCCACGCCGCACAGTGCGAAATGCACGGACCCTCGTCTAATGGGACGGGGGTTCCTTTGCGTTTATGACGCAGCCCATCCGCCATTCCGACTTTAGCTCCCGGAACTTAACTGCCGTTCCGGGTTCTGATCTTTTACTGAAACCCGACCGTAACCATGTTTGTTCAACTATACTCCCGTTACTTTAAAACCAAAAAAGAAGCTGCTACGAAGCAGGCTCCCTCCACTATCGTACCCTTTAGCTCAACGCTTTTTGTTCAATATTATCTCCACATTTGAGCAATTACCTTAGAAGCATTGTTTTGTCTGCCCCTATCCAATACTTTTCTTAGCTTGATCGAGTAATTTGGATACATAATCGGCTTTTTCGTCCGAATAAGACAGCAGTGTAGTATATCCTTTTTTGATGGCGTCGAGTTTTCTTTCACAATATTGCTTGGCTACATGCGGGTTTTCTCGCAAGTAATTTCTTATGAGAAGATTATTTACCCATTGCTCGCCATTCCAAATGACGACAGCAAGATTATAGGCATGTTCTTGGCGTTTTCGAAAATACAATCTTCCCTTTACACCAGTTTCTCCGAACCCTTCATAACCAAGTTGTGTTAGTTTATTAGTTACGGAATTGCTCAACTCAAGCGTTTTCACGCCTATCAAAACATCAATAATTGGTTTTGCAAACATCCCGTGTACCGAGGTACTGCCGAAATGCTGTATGTCGATAGCATCGTCTCCGAAAGCTTTAAGAAGATTTATTTTTTCGTTTTGAAATAAGGCAATCCACTTTTCATCATAAGGAATTACACTAATAATCTCATCAATTCCCATCTCAAATATCACTCCCTCTACTTGGTGTAGTTTTTAGTAGCAATGTTTAAAGTTGTTGAATGGAATTACCGTAACTGACATATAGAAATTACGATATCATCTCAAATTGCAATTCGTTTGTCAAACGTTTTCAAATGATCAATGGTATTATAACTATCCTGCCTCGTTAGTTGAAAAAACGGCAGCCATTTGACCGGCTGCCGTTCTTTGCGTTTCATTGAGCTATCGTACTCCATTAGCGCAATCATCTGGTAATTAGAGCATTCCGTTCAATTTAATGGCTTCGTAAGGCATGCTCGATTCGCTTATCCGGTAAAAACCAGATCAAGGCAACAAGTACGAAAAAGAAGCCGGATATCCAGGGACTCACATAAGCGGTCAAGACCGCGAGCAAGTAGAGCAAGGGAGATAATTTCCCCTTCAAGTCTTTGCCCATCGCCAGAACAAATGAGGAATCGTTGGAATGCTGGTTTATGATCGCGCGCTGAAGCAGCCAGTATGAAAGCGCCGCGAGTAGTAAAACAATACCGTACAGCGCCGTTGGTGTTGCTGCAAAATGGCTTTCACCCATCCAGGCAGTCGTGAACGGCACAAGGGATAACCAGAAGAGAAGCAGCAAGTTAAGCCACATTAGCCGCCCGTTCATCGTTCGAACCATGTGAAGCAGATGGTGGTGATTGTTCCAATAGATCCCAATATATACAAAACTGAAGATGTAGCTTAAAATTTTGGGGCCGAGTTCAATCAATGCATACCAGTCATGGCCTTCCGGCACTTTAAATTCCAGCACCATGATCGTGATGATGATCGCCAGCACGCCATCGCTGAACGCTTCCATCCGATTCGCTTTCAAGTACTTCACCTTTCCTCTCCTCGCGCTTTTTAACCTATTGATCAAGCTTTTATCGTATGCATGAAGGCCATCGAAGTGTTCTAGTTTAACGTTTGAACGCGTTTTTGTTGTTGATTACTGACCGTTACTTATACAAACGAAAAGGGAGCTATCATGAAGTTCTCCACTATCGTTCCTCGTTAGCGTAACAAAATACTGCCGATTGC
>NZ_VDCQ01000121.1 GCF_006265175.1 Paenibacillus hemerocallicola
ACCGGACGGAGCCGGCATTTGCCCCAAATGGCGCGATTCCGGCGGCTACAGCACGGCGAAGGTTTGTGCTATTACCTATGTCTTTCCTGGAAAGGGGAACTTCGACCATGGAGCTATTGCCCCTGTTGGACGCACAAAATGCCGAACCGTTGTACAGCCAGCTGTACCGCCACATCCGAGGGGAAATCGAAGCCGGACGGCTTCGTGCCGGATCGCGGCTGCCGTCCGTTCGCAAGCTGGCCGCCCATCTGGGCATCAGCCGGACACCGGTGGAGGACGCTTATCAGCAGCTGCTGGCCGAGGGCTATGCGGAGAGCAAGCCGCGCAGCGGAATTACGGTCGGGGCGTACGAGCCCGACTTCGGGCGCACTTCTCCAAGGGCGGTGACTGATCTGGCAAGAAAGGAGCGGGACATCGTTCCGCAATCCGCCTGTTATCATCCCCCGACGGCTTCAATCGATTCTGCACTGTCGGTCCATGCCGGAGAGAGGTCGGATCCGATCGACTTCTCGTACGGCGACGTCGATTTGAGCCATTTTCCGTTCCCTTTATGGAAAAAGCTGCTCGGCAGCTGCTTCCTGCCTGAACACCGGGACTTGTTCCGCTACGGGGATCCGCTCGGTGAAACCGGCTTCCGCGAGGCGTTGTCCGACTACGCCTACCGTGCCCGTGCCGTCGTCTGCCCTCCCGAAAGGATCGTCGTAGGCGCGGGTACCCACCATTCGACCGAGCAAATATGCCGTCTTCTGCAAAGAACGACATATAGCCCCGGGCATACAGCCTTTGCGGTAGAGCAATCGATGAGCGACGGCATTGCGGCCATTATGCGGCAGCACGGTTACACTTTGGCCCCGCTGCGTCTGGAGCCTGACGGCATCCGTATCGAAGATTTGTACGATTCCGGCGCAAGGATCGTCTATACGACGCCGTCGCACCAATTCCCCCACGGCATGGTCATGTCGATCGGCAAAAGGCGCCGGCTGCTGAATTGGGCGGCCGATGTCGGCGGTCTGATCGTCGAAGACGATTACGACGGGGAGTTTCGTTACGCCGGACTGCCCATTCCTTCGCTGCAAGGGCTGGACGCCGCGGCGAATTGCGTCGCTTATATGGGCACGTTCTCGCGCGCCCTTGCGCCCGCCTTCCGGCTCAGCTATGCCGCTTTGCCGCCCGCTCTGGCGGACGCGGCGAGAGCGGCGCTCCATCCGTTCGACCGGCTCGCCTCCCCGCTTCACCAGAAGACGTTGGAGCTGTTTATGACGGGCGGCCATATGCAGCGGCATATTCGCAAAATGCGCAGCGTCTACCAGCGCAAGATGGCCGCTCTGCTGGCCGCCGTCAAACGGCAGCTGGAGCCGCGCTTTCGTGTCAGCGGAGGCAGCGCCGGCCTGCATGTGCTGCTGGAGCCGACGGAAGGCGGCCGCGATGAAGCGCAGCTGATCCGGCTGGCCGACGAGGCGGGGGTCCGGGTGTATCCGGCGTCCGTATACCGGATCGTCCCCGAGCCTGGCGATGGTACAGCCGTACTGCTCGGCTTCGGCGGGCTCGACGAGCGGCAAATCGAGGAAGGCATACGGCGTCTGGCCTCGTCGTGGATCGGATAGTTTAATAGACCGTCCCACACGCTAGTAAATCAGCTCACTTGGGAGATCGTTCGTTTGGGTCAAAAATCGGAATGAAACTGGCGGTACTAGAAGTTAGCCCAGAGCCGCCATCTCTCGTTTCCAGCCTATGATTGCCTTCTTAAGCAGACTATGGGCAAGCCGAAAGCCATCCGGCACCGAGGCTCACTTTGGAGCAAGCCTCGTGGAAGAAAACGCCGGAATCCCCGATTATTCTTCGTCTGTCCAATACGCTTCCGGTTCGATCATCCGCCGAACGGACAAGGCATCCTTCTTCGCTGCGGAGCTTCCTCCGTACTTGCTGTTTGTAGTGCAGAAGTACGTGTATCGAACAATGGTGAAGACATGCGGCTTTTACGGTCGCTTGCGAGACCGCGAATCCATCAAAATAGCGGAACTAGCATATGCTATTGACACGAATACCGGTGCCGGCTGAAGAATAGCGGAAAACCGTTCCTCTATTGCGTTGCTCACGTTCATTTCCCCTCTCGAAAGATCGATATAACGGAAGCGTGTTCCGTTATCTTCAAGAGTGTGACGGAATTCGGGACAATAGCGGAATACAGTTCCTTTATTTACGGCAACGTGTTCCAGACACTCATCAAGAGGCCTCCATGCTGCATGCGGATTATACCGTCATTGTTTTTTTAATGAAAAAAAGGGCTATCCCTAGGTCAATTTATGACCTTCCGGGACAGCCTCTTTGCTTGTTTCGATTTGTCCGTTCAATTTCCCGGCTTTTCCCCGGGATCGTCGCACTCGACCCGGTTGCGTCCCCGATGCTTCGCCCGGTACAACGCTTTGTCGGCCCGTTCGATCATATCCTCCAGCGTATTCGTGCCGTATGTGCGCTGCGGGCTCGATTGCGCGACACCGATGCTCACGGTTATCGGTATTTCCCGCTCCTCATCCCGGTACGGCGAGTTGATGAACCAGGAGCGGATTCGTTCGGCCAGCTCCTTGCCCCGTGCCAGCTCGCAATTGGTGGCCAAAATGACGAACTCTTCACCGCCGTACCGGGCAGCCACGTCGGAATTGCGCACGCAGGCGATGAGCAGCCCCGCGGCGTGCTTCAATACCCGGTCCCCTACCAAATGGCCATACGTATCATTGATCTGCTTGAAGTAATCGACATCGACGAGCAGGATGCACGATGCGTTGCCGGCACGCGCCGCCGCTTCTTCGATTTTCGCTCCCTCGATCATGAGAAACCGGCGATTGTACACTTCCGTCAAATGGTCGATAACGGCGGATTCCTCCAACAGCTCCACCGTCGACCGCAATTTGTCCGACATAATGTTGAAGTTGTTCGAAAGCTCCTTCAGTTCCGTCGGCGCGGAGCGAATGATCGCCGGATCGATTCTGTGTCCGAATCGGCCCTCCCTTATGCGTTTCGTGCCGTCCAGCAGCAGTTTGAGCAGATCGCTTATTTGGCGGGTGAACAGCAATGCCGCGACATAACCCGCCATCAGGACCAGGGCGCTGACGAGCGACAATACGGCCAACAACCGATAGTACGGCTTATACACATCCCTTGTGCGGGTTTCGCCTACAAGCAGCCACTGGCCGTCGGCCGACCATGCGTACGCTCCGAATACGGAATCGCCGTCTCGGTTCGAGTATGCCTTCCAATCCTGCTTGCCCGATACCGCCCGTTCGTAAATTTCCGTCCGGTACGGTGCGCCGGTACGCGATGCGCCGGATGCATCCCGCTCCTTCGTAATCCGGTAGCCTTCCTTGTTCAGCAGGAACGTTTCGCCCCTCTCGCCGAACCGGAACTCGTTCACGATCATGTCGAGCGTCGCCATATCCACGGTTCCGATAACCGCCCCCGCGAACTTATCGGTCATGTCTCGGACGGGAGCGGTGAACGCCAATAACGATTTACCGGTTACGCGACCGTCAATAATGTCTGACACAAACGCCTTATTTTCCTTGGCCGCACGAAAATATTCGCGGTCGGATACGTCCGTATCGAGCGACTCCGTCATGCACAAGACGAGCTTTCCGTCCGCGTTCGCAAAGCTGATCGTATCGAAGTCGGTGTGCGTTGTTTGGAACAGGCGAAATTGACTCCCCAGTTCCGCGAAATTCAAAGAACGGGCGGCGGAGGTCCACGCCAAATAGTTGACGTCGGCCAGCCTTTCCGCTTTCCACTTGTCGATAAACAGACGCTGCAAATCGATCGCTTCCTGCATTGCGGCATGGATCTCCCTTTCCTTGATCACCTTGCCGAAGAGGGTCATGAACAGTACGACGAGCACACACATCGCCACAATCAGCACGCTGAGTAAAAGCCGAAGACGGCCTTTCAACGAGGAAACCCGCAAAATCCTGAACAGGTTCTGCATCCGGTCAACCCCACTTAAGTTTTGCAAGCTCAAAAAGCTCCACGATTCCAAGCGTCAGTCAAGCGTAACTTCCTTGCGGGGATCGCGCAAATAGTCGAACATAAGCCGGATTTGCGATTCCGTCGTCCGGTTCAAGGAAAGCTCCGGCAGCTCGTGCTCCCCGAAATAAGCGACGTCGGACGTCTCGAGGCCCGCAGTCGGGCTGCCTCCGGTTTGCTCGCACAAAATAAACAGCTTGTAAATATAATATGGCTCCGGCGGATGCGGATGACACTTTTTATCCAACGCCGCCAGCAGCTTCACCGCGCGCACGTCCAAGCCGGCTTCCTCGCGGATTTCCTTGACGGCCACTTCCTTCGGCGTATAGCCGATATCGGCCCATCCTCCGGGCAGCGTCCACTTTCCGTCCGCCTTTTCCCGGACCATCAATATGTTCCCGTCCTGAAATACGACCCCGCGCACGTCGACCTTCGGCGTAGGGTAGCCTTTCTCGGAGGCAAACAGCTCCTTCACGATCGGGTAAGGCTCGCCTGTCTGCTCGCGCATCATTTCGATGCTGATCTCCCTTAGTTCCTCGTACCGTTCCATGTCGTAGCCGTCTTTCGTATACGTCAATCCGGTCTGGGCGATCGCCTGGATGCGCTGCGCCCACTGCAGCCAGCGGTGCTCGTTCATCGTATATCCCTCTTTCCCGCTTCGAGTCACATTTGGTGGTGCAGTCGGAGGCTCTCCCAAAAATATTCGGAAATAGCTTCGCAGGCTTCATCACTGTTGGGGGTACAGTATCGTCGATTCCAGCTCCAGCGTGAAGTAGCGCGGACCGGCTCCGTCCGGCTCATAGACGACGGCCAGCAGCGTACTCCGGGAGCGGTCGACCGTCCCGTCCTCCTCGTATCGCGGCAAATCGAACGGAATCGTTTCTACCACGGCGTGCTTGTGCAGCTCTTTCTCCGACAGCCTGAGCGCGGCGAAGCCGGATGACACCCGGTCCGGACGATTCGCCAGCATGTGCATATAGGAAGCTTGCTCCGTCTTGTCGAGCGTAAAATCCCACCATATTTTGCGGGGCTTGTATTTATGGTTCATGAAATAATCGAGCTTCATCAGCCCTTCCGCCACATCCCGGTCGGCGGTACCGCGGTAAACGAGAAAGGCGTTCAGCCGCTCGAACAAATCCTCGAGCTGATGGCCGATCTTCTGCCACCCCCGCTCCTCCCAGTAATCGCCGAATTCCTGGAAGAAGTCGAATGCCGAACGAAACTGGCGGCCGATCAAATAACGGACGGTCCGGTCCATCCGGTGGGCGTTCCAATATTTCTCCAGCACGTCCTCCACCCGCTTGATGCGCATCAGATCGGAGAACGGCATAATCGCATTGCCCAATATTTCGTAGGGCGACGTATCCATATAAACATAGCCGTATTTGTCGGCGTCATGACGCAGCCCCGTACCGCGGAGCATTTTCAGAAATCCGAGCTGGAGCTCCTCCGGCCCGAGCGCGAACACGTCGTTAAACGTTTTGCGGAACGAATCGTAATCTTCCTCGGGCAGTCCGGCGATCAGGTCGAGATGCTGATCGATTTTGCCGCTTTCCTTCACCTTCGTGACGGTGCGCGTCAGCTTGGCAAAATTTTGACGACGCTTGACCAGCTCGTTTGTCGCATCGTTCGTCGACTGCACGCCGATCTCGAACCGGAAAACGCCCGCGGGCGCATGCTCGGCCAAATAGTCGAGCACCTCGGGGCGCATGATGTCGGCCGTAATCTCGAACTGAAAGACGCAGCCGCGGTGATTGTCGATCAGAAACCGGAATATTTCCATCGCGTATTCCCGCTTGATGTTGAACGTGCGGTCGACGAACTTGATCAGCTTCGCCCCGGACTCGATCAAATAGAGCAAATCCGCCTTCGTCCGTTCCATATCGAAATACCGCACCCCGACCTCGATGCTGGATAAGCAAAACTGGCAGCTGAACGGGCAGCCGCGGCTCGTCTCGAAATAGACGACCCGGTTCGGCAATGCGGGTACATCCTCCGCGAACCGGTGCGGCGACGGAATATCGTCCAGCGCAAGCTTCGGGCGTCCCGGGTTGATGCAGACGTCCCCCGTTCCGTTGCGGTAAGCCGCGCCGAACACGAAGTGGTACTTCCTCGCTCCCGACAGCTCCCGCAGCAGGTGAAGAAACGTCTCCTCCCCTTCGCCCATGACGATAAAGTCGACCTCCGGAATGCGCTTCATCCAATAATCGGTATCGTACGATACTTCCGGACCGCCTAGCACGATTTGCAGTTCCGGCTTGATTTTTTTCAGCATGCTTACGACGCGGATCGTCTCCTCGATGTTCCAGATGTAGCAGGAGAAGCCGATCACGTCCGGATTGCGCCGGAACAAATCGGATACGATGTTCATGACCGGGTCTTTGATCGTATATTCGGCCATATCGACTTCGAACTCGTCCCCGCAAAACGACTTCAAATAGCGCAGCGCGAGACAAGTATGAATGTATTTGGCGTTCAGAGAGGAAACGACGACTTTCATGGGTATATGACCTTCTTTATGTTGGGAGCGATCGTATCCGACATTCGCCGACTGGCGATAGGAGTACATGATAGTCGCACCAATTTAATAGTAGTTCTCATCCATTCATTGTACACGAAAACGGGGATTCAACAAAATAATCGCGCAACTTTTTCATTCGCGCCAAAGTTCCTTCATTCGACTTGCACCAAGCTGGGTCATCCATGAATTTGGAGCGGCAAGCGGTATAATGATATATTGGATACAATAACCTGTAAGCATAACCAAACTATCATTTCGGGAGGAACCTACATATGCCAACGGAGCGGGATTTGGAGAAGTATGCGGAGCTTGCCGTCCGCACGGGAATCAACGTGCAGCAGGGCCAGACGCTCGTAGTCAGCGCGCCCTTATCGGCGGTTGAATTGGTGCGCATTATCGTCACGAAAGCGTATGAAGCGGGTGCCAAAAACGTTCATGTGGAATGGAACGACGAACAGCTGACCCGAATCAAATACAAGCTGGCCCCGGACGAAGCGTTCACCGAGTACCCGATGTTCCGGGCTAAAGGCTGGGAGGAATTCGCCGAGAACGGCGCCGGCTTCCTGAGCATTTATTCGCCCAATCCGGATTTGCTGGACGGCATCGATCCGGGGCGCGTCGCCGCTGCGAGCAAAGCGGCCGCGATCGCGCTGCAGGGCTGGCGCGGCTATACGATGGCGCACCGGGTCGCCTGGTCGCTTATTTCTACGCCGACCGAGGAGTGGGCGGCCAAAATATTCCCTGATTTGCCGGCCCGCGAAGCCGTCGATAAGCTATGGGAGCATATTCTGAGAGCAACCCGCGTCGATCAGGACGATCCCGTACAGGCGTGGAAGGAGCACAACGCCCGTTTGGCGAAGACGGTCGACTATTTGAACCGCAAGCAATACCGGAAGCTCGTCTACCGCGCCGAAGGAACGGAGCTTGCCGTCGGAATGCCGGACAACCACGTGTGGCACGGCGGCTCGACCGAGAACGAGAAGGGCGTCACGTTCAATCCGAACATGCCGACCGAGGAAGTGTTCACGATGCCGCACAAGGACGGCGTGAGCGGCTTCGTTCGCAGCACCCGCCCGCTTAACCACGGGGGCAATTTGATCGACAACTTCACTCTGCGTTTCGAGAACGGAAAAGTCGTCGACTTTACCGCGGAGAAAGGCTACGATACGCTCAAGCTGCTGCTCGAAACCGACGAAGGGGCCGGGCGTCTCGGGGAAGTGGCGCTCGTGCCGCACCGATCGCCGATTTCGGATACGAACCTCATTTTCTACAATACGCTGTTCGACGAAAACGCCTCGTGCCATTTCGCCCTCGGCCGCGCTTATCCGACGACGATCCAAGGCGGCACGGACATGACGAAAGACCAATTAACGGAGAATGGCGCCAATGACAGCCTCGTTCACGTCGACTTCATGATGGGTGCGGCGGATCTGAACATCGACGGCATTACCGAAGACGGTGTCTCGGAGCCGATTTTCCGCCAAGGCAACTGGGCCATCGAGTTTTCTTGAGCTTATTGCAAAGCTGCTGCAGAAGGAGCCGCGCCGGCACTGGTGCGGCTTTTCGGCGTTCCCGCACACCGGATTCATACCCCGTATTTGCCGAAGCGATAAAATCATTCGGGAAAACATATGGTTCGGGAGTGAAGATTAAGGTATAATTAGCGACGAAAAACGACTTCGAACCAGTCATCCGATGCGGTCGGCCGCAAACTATTTCGGGGAGTTGGACCAGATGAAAATAGCTGCCCAGCTGTATACGCTGCGCGATTTTTTGAAAACGGAAGAGGATATTGCCGCTACGCTGCAAAAGGTTAAGGATATCGGCTACAACGCGGTACAAGTATCCGGACTCGGCCCGATCGGCGACGAGGCGCTGAAGACGATCGCGGATCGCGTAGGCGTTCACATTTGCGCCACGCACATTCCATTTGCCGATATGGTGGACAAGCTGGACGCGGTCATCGCCAAGCACAAGCTGTGGAATTGCAAATATGTAGGAATCGGCGGATTGCCGAACGAATATCGGACTAGCGCGGAAGGCTATGCGAATTTCGCCAAAATCGCCTCGGACGTATCGCGCAAGCTGAAAGAGGCCGGTCTGCAGTTCGTCTACCACAATCATGCGTTCGAATTCGCCAAATGGGACGGCAAATCGGGCATGGACATTTTGTTCGAGCAATCGGATGCAGGCGCATTCGGCTTCGAATTGGACGTGCACTGGGTTCATGCGGGCGGCGCCGATGCGGTTGGCTGGATACGCAAAGTAAACGGACGCATGCAGGTTGTCCATTTGAAGGACTTCACGGTTACGCCATCCGGCGAGCGGCAATTCGCCGAGATCGGGGAAGGCAACATGGACTTCGGAGCGATTTTGCAGGCGTGCGAAGAAACCGGCGTCGAGTGGGGAGCCGTCGAGCAGGACAATTGCTACGGCCGTGATCCGTTCGAAAGCTTGGCGATCAGCGCCCGCAATTTGAAAGCTCTCGGCGCTTCGTTTTAACGAAAACGGCGCAGATGCCGAACAGGAAGATTCGTACAAGCGATCTTCCTGTTTTTCTTTTGGCTTAAGGCTGGACGTGTACCGCTTCTTCGCCGACCAGCGGCATATGGTACAGCTCTTCCGGGAAAGTCTCCTCCGCCTTCGTGAGCTTTACCGCTCCAGACGCGAACGCATGCGCTCCGGACACGACGGCATTCCGCTGCATGTTAGCCAGCACGTCTTTCAATATCAGGGCAGGCAGCCGGTCGGAATCTTCCATACCGTACAGCGGCTGAACGCCTCCCAATTCATCCGTAACGTGCAGGGCGAACTGGGCTTCCTCCGCCGCTTTTCCCGGCTCCAGCCATTGGTAGGCTTCCCGGATCATTTGCTGCTCGACAAGCGCTTTCTGTTCTATATAAACGGCCGGGTTTTCGTCTGTCTCCGCAATAAGCTGCTTCAAACGTTTGCGCTCCTCCATCCATTTGGCGAGGCGGTACAAAATCATAGGTTCAACCACTCCCTTCGAATCTGACTTCATTGTAAAACCCGAACATTAAGCCTACATTAGCTGAGCATTAACTTTTTGTGACAATCCTGTAACATTGTAAGAATTCGATGAAAGGGACGGGCATGCTATGCGCCGCTTTCGTCACTAGTATGTCTCCCTGCAATGAAATTTATGTATGCGTTTTCTTGATGGTCGTCATTTTCGCCAGCCGTACGCAAAAAACAAGAAAAAACATGCCGTTTTTTCGCTCCGACAGCCGGATTTACCCGGCCAGAGTGAAATGAACAGCATGTTTTCCATTTCGTTACCCGTTCATTCCCACTTGAACAGATAGCTGGAAACGGCGAACGCTGCGATCATCCAACCGGCCAGCAGCGCCACCTCCGGCCACAGCGCGGACAGATCGGCCCCGACGTTCATCACCTGGCGCAACGCCGCCGTCAAATGGGAGATCGGCAGCAGCTTGACGATGGGCTGCATAAACTCCGGCATCTCCTTGATCGGGAAGAAGACTCCGCCCAGAAACAGCATCGGGTACGACACGAAGCCGGCGATCGGACCCGCACTCTCCGGCGTTTTGGCCAATGACGCGATAATAAAGCCCAGCGACATGAACGTAAGCGTTCCAAGCGCGACGAAAAGGAACAGCAGCCACCAGGCACCGTTGACCTGCGTGCCGAAGAACGTCGAGCCGACGACGACGACGATCAGCACCTGCAGGCTGTTCATGACGAGCCGGGCGGTAATCTGAGCGGCGATAAACGTAGCGGAGTTCAGCGTCGTGCTCTGCATCCTGCGGAGAATGCCGCGCTCCCTCCATGAAGCGATCTGCCCGGCGACGCCATTCAGGTTGTTGGACATGATCATCATCGCAATAATGCCGGGTATGAGGAAATCGATATATTTCAAATGAAGCGACTGCACCGCCGACGCATCTACGGTGACGACCGGCGTATAATTGGCAAGCTGCTTGCTCACGCCGTCGACGACTTGGGACAGCAATGTCAAGGCAAGCTGCGACGTCGTCATATTCGTCTCGTCGTAATAAGCTTTGACCGTGGCGATTTCCGGAGCGGTTTCAAATACCGGATCGACATACGTGCTCGTATCGTGCATGGAAAGCCGCTGCTGATACCCGTTCGGCACGACCACCACGATATGCCGGTCCCCCTGCTTCAGCTCCTTGAGCGCCTCTTCCTTATCGTACTGCTCCTGAAGGTCGATAACCGTATTCAGCTGCTGGAGAGAACGGATCAGTTGACGGGAGGCGGTGCTGTGATCCTCGTCGATGATCGCGCCGCTGAGCGAGATGCCGCTCCCGTTTCCGAGAAAAAAGCCGAGCATCCCGATAAAAAACACGGGAAACAGCAAGGACCAAAACAGCACCTGCCGGTTTCTCGCAAAAATGCGGAGCTGAGCGAGCGTTAGCTGCAAATAGGCTCTCAAGTTTCCCTCAAGCTCCTTCCCGTCATATGGATGAATACGTCCTCGAGCGTTGCCGAGCGGGTGCGCAAATCCGCGAACGGCAATCCGTTCGCATCGGCGACCGCTATCCAGTCCGTCAGCGTAGCCTGCAGCCGGTCGGTGTACAAGACGTACCATTCATTGCGCACATCCACCTGCTTCACCCCGCTGACGCCGCGCAGCAGCCCGATGATGCGATCCGTTTCCGCGCCGTCGGCCGTCCCCGCTTCCAGAAAAGGAAGCCTGAATTCGATAGCGCTTTCGGATTGCAGGCTCCGCACGAGCCGTTCGGGCGTATCGAGCGCGATTACTTTCCCCCGGTCCATCAAACAGATCCGGTCGCACAGCACATGCGCCTCATCCATATAGTGGGTGGACAGCACAATCGTTTTGTTGCGCGCCTTCAGATTCAGAATAATATCCCACAGCGTCCGCCGCGCTTGCGGATCGAGTCCGGTCGTCGGCTCGTCCAAAAATATCACCTGCGGATCGTTGACGAGCGCCAGCGCGATAGCCAGCCTTTGACGTTGGCCGCCCGACAAATGCTTGACCCGATCGTTTTTCTTCTCTTCCAAAATCATATCGTGCAGAAGCGGCTGGATCGGCACCGAGTACGGGTAGAAGCTCGCGTACATGCGCACGATTTCTTTTACCTTAAGCAAATCGAACAGCGACGTGGATTGCAGCTGAACGCCGATTACCTGCTTCACCTTTTTCAATTCCTTCTGCGTATCGTATCCGGCTACTACGGCCGACCCGGCATCGGGCCTCCGCAAGCCTTCTATCATTTCGAGCGTTGTCGTTTTTCCCGCACCGTTCGGCCCCAACAGGCCGAACACCTCGCCCCGGCGAACCTCGAAGCGGACATGATCGACGGCGGTAAAAGCTCCGTACCTTTTCACAAGCCCTTCTACCCGGATGACCGTCTCACCCCCGTCGGACCGGGCTTTCGCCCCGTTGACCGATTCGTTCATAAGTTCCCTCCCCCGCGATTGAACCTATTATATCATTGTTTGAGAGCTGTCGCATGGTAGGGCGAATTCGGGAGATTTGCGACTGTAAGACTACCGCAGCATATTTCGCAAACAGAAGTGTACGCACCCCGTAATCGGTGAAAGCTTGCCGCCATTTCGCGAGAGCGCGAATCCATAAATTAGCGGAACTGGCGTATGCTATTAACCCGAATACCAGTGCCCACAGCAAAATAACGGAAAACCTGGACCTCTGTCAAGAAAGTAGACACTCGATA
>NZ_VDCQ01000122.1 GCF_006265175.1 Paenibacillus hemerocallicola
CGGCAAAGTATTCAAAGCGGCTACAGGCTATACGCCACGTCAATTCCGCAGCCTCAGGCAGTAGCGACCGCGGGCCGAGGTCCTTCAAGCAGCCACACAACCTGACGAATAAAGCGGGAAAGCAGCGTGGTTCAACGAAGCCGGAAATCCTATACGGACATAGCGGTCCGCAAAGTCACCCCTTGCTTCAAGTTGAACATAGCATAAAAAAAAGAGCAAAATAAACGGCATTTTGGACCGGATCGGCAAAAAAACCGGAAGAATGCTGCGAAATTTTGTCGTATGGTTGAGTCAGGCTTCGGCGGCCCCTATAAGTGTTGAACCTCCAGACTTTCGAAAAGGCGGTGAGTGAAGGTGTCGAACCACCTTTTATTTGCGACAGACTCATACATGTTCCATCTGCATGAACAAACGCCCCGGGAGTTCGACTACACCCGCGCGGCGGCGGACGGCAACTGGCACGATTGGCAGCGCGCCTTCCGCAAATGACTGAGCGATCTGACCGGCCTTACCCGCATCCGCGAGCAACATCGTCAACTCTCTTAGCCCGCGACGAATTGCAGAAAAGGGCGTTCATGCATGGACGCACCTTGATCGGCGAAAGGGTGCACGACATGGGACGGCTGATCGATTACGCGGCCACCCGGCCCGAGATCGACACGAGCCGAATCGCCATTACCGGCAATTCGGGGGGGCGGCACAGTCTCGTTTTTTACCGGCGCTTTGGACGAACGCATCGCCGTATGCGCGCCTTCATCGTACTATTGCACGTTTCGCGGGTCGATCATGCACGTCCCGCACTGTTGGTGCAACTTTATTCCGGGCAACATGGAGCTTGGCGAGATGTACGACATCTCCGGGCTGATCGTGCCCCGCCCCGTCTTGTTCGTAAACGGCGTGCATGACGCCATTTTCCCGATCGAACGCACACGTGAGGCATTCGCCCATACGCAGGCGATTTACGGAGCGATCGCCCCGGAACGGCGCGATTTGTGCGAGTTGTATGAAGGAAGCGGCGGCCACCGCTATTACAGCGAAAGGGTATGGCCTTTTTTGCGCCATCATTTCGGAACGGGAACAAAGGAAAGCGAGGAACGGACCTGACAACTTTGTCGCTGAACTTAGATAGACAAGCCAAGCAAGCGCCAAAACCGGTGCGGTTCACGGCGCTTGCTTCTTTGGTTTTCAAACGGTCTTTGCTTCAATACGAGACGATTCGGCCCGCCGCTACGGCTCCTCCATATGTCCGGGCGCACAACGGTGGCGGAAAGGCCCTTCTGCGAGTGGCCCCAATCGCTTTCGTGACTCGTCCGCGTTTACCACGCAGCCAGCGGAACCCTTCTCCAGTTATTGTTTGACACACAGATGTAAAGGTAACTGGTGTCCGCCGCATAATCTCCGACCAGTCCGGTCGATGTGGAAGAGGAAGGAACGGTAGTTGAATAAGTTCTAAGTGAAACCCAGCTTTCTCCATTATACCACTCCGGTCTATTGTCGCTGAGATTAAAGAATTGGTGACCGGAAATCAAGCCCTTGCCTATTGTCGGCCTTTGAGATGCCGAGCCTCTATTCTGGTCGGCAAAATTGAATATCGCATCCTGGAGGGCAACAGTACTGGATTTGGCAAATCCGTTAGTCATCCTCGTATGCAGAATATTCAGTGAAACTTGAAGACTGGAAGTGGAGTCATACAAATAACCAGGCGCGACTATTGAGCTAGTCAAGTTCCGGTTAATCCATCCGCCTACAAACGTAACCCTGGCAGCTGCGGATAGTCGTATGTGTGCCGCATTCTCCCCATTCAACATAAAAGTGTTCGCGCCTATAATGCTGCAAGCAGTATAATTAGGGGATGGTCCGACGAAGCTGAAAACCGTTTGCGCATTTATGCTTTCCGAGCCAGGAGACACAACCGTCCCTTGCAAACCGTATAAATCATAAACTACTCCTGTACAATGGTCGGCACACGGATTGATCACAGACACATAATTTCCGTAGATTTTATAGGCTGTTCCGGTGCAGATGTTAACGTAACACGATTCATAACAGTTTGATGTGACAATACCGCTATTATGAAAAATTCCATTTTGACATTCTTGCACTCTTACCCATTCATATCGATTTAAGTAGTTGTCGCCGTCCCCATATACGCCATTCGCACATTTCCGCACATAGACGTTTTCCACACGACATGACACAGTGCTGAGCGGCATGAAAATCCCGTAGTCCACAATAGCTCCACCAGCAGCTTCTAAAGTCACGCCGCTTATGACGATATTTCTTGACATCTGACTGGAATTCAAACTTTTATTAGTAAAAATCATAATCGCATTCACGTCGAACGGGGCGCTTAGGGCAAGACTGTCGCCGGTTGTTTTTCGAATCACCGTCGCTTCCCGTCCCGCACCAATAAAGGTTATTCCGGCATCGCTTGATGAAGAAGGACTTCCATAAATCAAAAGAGGCTTGGATATTGCGTAGACACCTTCCGGCAGGTAAACCGGCGTTTTGCTGTCATGTGCCGCTTCAATTGCCGATTGAATGGCTACCGTATCGTCCACGACTCCGTCCCCTACGGCGCCAAACCATTTGGCATTGAGCCAGCCTTGCCAAATTCGCTTGAATCTAGCTCCGGAAGCGGATACAATAACAGTTCCCGCGTTGTCGGGCGAAATGGAGTCACCTGGGTCGTAATAACACGGGCCTTCCTTCTCTCTATCCTTGATGTAATAAAGAAAATCAGGGTTCGGATTTGCCATAGATATTAACTCGGCGATGGTGACAGGAACACAATAATTCATGTTCATCAATTGGGGTGGGGAGATTCGGTTCGTTGCATTGTCGTATACTCCTTCAAAGGCCGAGACAGTATTTCCAAAAGCGGCATTAGACCCCCCGTACAACAAACCGCCGGCGGCGCCCACCCCCGCCATTGCGAGCGTTGCCAACAGCTGTCTTCGACTCCACACAGCAACCGGTTTTTCCCGACATGCACCATTCTGCGAAAGTTGCCCTCCTTCCCCCGGTATTTCAAGCAACTCTTCGCTGAACGTTTGATTTTTTTTCTCCATTTCTATCCATTCCTTTCTCCTCTTTTTGTGACGATTGCGAAGCCAAGAACTGATTCAGCTTCTCGTCGGCTTTTCTTAAAGCCGTGTTGACGTCCTTGCCTTTGTAACAGTCGTAAAATGCCGCTTAAATCAAGTTGCTCGCCTGGGTCGTATATCTGGACGTACTGGCGAGTTCCAGGCCGGCGGCGAATGCGGCTTCGAATCGTTTACCGGCCAAGTCGAATACCGAGCCGTTTTTCTCACCAACTCCATCTGTGTTTCATCTTCCTGTTAAGGTTCGAAATATCCTTTAATGGTTCATAATGATATCAGGCGTTTCTCCTGCCACGATAAGATTGTTAATATTCGTGGTGGACGTCTGCACAATCGTAATGTACGAGTATTTCTTTTTGATCGGATCTGGGCCGTTCGACGGATTTGCTATCGGTTCGTTGTTGCTGCACCACTCTAAACGGTTGCCGCCGTTTCCAATAGCATAACTTGTGCGATTTAGCTCTTCTTCAATGATCGATCCCAAAGCGCGCCTCGATAGGAAACGCTTTCATTACAAGGATTTTTTTAACTTACTCATCATTCATCCGATACTTCGCACGTAGCTTCCCCCCATTGCCGCTAATTTCCTTACACATGGTATGGTATCGTGATCACTGTTCGAAAACTAATTGAATTTTGCAATTATGTTTGAATATGCGCATATTTTGCTTTGATTTTCGAATCAATGTTAAAATATGCAAACCAATAAATTGCATACTGCAGACTTACGACGAGATGGAAGGCATCGGTTGGGAATGGCAAAGCATTGACGGCAGCCTGATCAAAGCCCCGCTGGCCCTGGAAGCCGTTGGACGTAATCCAACGGACCGGGGAAAAAAAGGAATGAAGCGGAGCGCCTTGGTGGATCAGCATGGACTTCCGCTGGCATTGGTGGTGGAAGGGCCCAACCGACATGATGTCAAATTGTTGGAGCAGACTCTGGAGGCTCGGGTCGTCCAGCCGGCCTTCGTGAAGGTCTGATAGGTCTCGAAGCCGCAATCGAGAGCTATTTCCAGTACCGGCAAATTAGACCGCCGCAGTTGCCGAGCCGCTTCGCTCATCTACCGCTTGCGGATGTAGTCTTTGAGCGGGTGCCCGGTCAGCGCATAGAACAGCCGATTCAGGTTGGGAAGCGACATGGCCGCCGCCATACGTCCGCTATGACAAGCGCGTCCTTCGGATCACTATTTGTGGGGAAATTATCGCGGTTTTCTTGTTCTTTTTGGTTGTGGCCGGATTTACCATGACAACCTCTTTGCCCTTGTCTGCAAGCCAATTGGCCAAGTTATATCCATAGTGACCCGTCGGCTCCATACCGATCAAGACGTTCTTTAAATGGGCGAGTTACTTACGAAGGTTTTGCCGCAGCGTGGCCCTTGATGAAGGGGGAGGGTGCCGACGAGATGAATTCCATGCCCAAATATGGGGCTACCACTACGCTAGAAGAACCTCAAAGGATCGCCAGTTTCATCAAAAACAACATTATAGAAGAAGTGACCAAGCATTTTATCCTATCAACCCGCAAAATGAGTTGACTAAGCAGTTCATGGTGAGTTTCACAACCAACACAAATCTAAGTGTGGGGCAAGCCCCCTACGTTGGAATACACTTTGCCAGTCTGTCGACTCTTTTATTTTTTCAATATAAAAAAGATCGAGGAGGGGAAGTTCCTCGACCACTACCGCTTAGAGGGGCTCCCGACAACTCCTCGCGACATGTTGAACAGCAGGGATTGAGGGCAAGATTATGCCGTAAGAGTGAAACCCCGTATCCTCCGGCGCAGCATGACCTCTCCTTCCCGCTGTATCTAATATGGTATGTAAACACCGGAGGCTTGATCGGACTTGGACGTCAGCTTCATTCCGCAAGTATCCGATAACTTCGCTCAACTTGTCTTGCTTCCGACTCTTCTGATGCTACTTGTGACTTGCACGTTAACATCGATTTCGGTATATATTTCTTCCCATTTCTCCTTCGTGCGTATCTCCCTGTTCCAATAGGCAGGCCTTTTAGCCCGTACGTATTCACCGAAGCCAAAAATATCGGAACCCTTTTGTTGGGTTTTGCGAATAAGTTCGCGGTAGTTGACCGGTCCATTCTCAGTCAAAGACCTCTCGATCTTGGTAATAACTTCATCTGAAAGCTGGACATGCTCATTTGATTTTTCGACCAAGTTGCCCTCATTATGAATTTTTACATGGATTACCGGTTTCCCATTGCGGATGGCGACATCTATTCTAGACTTCCGAAGTGTGACTTGGTACATAACGGAAGTATCCGTTCCAGGGATTTGTACAAGAGCTGTGTATCCTCCTCCCTTAATATTCTTAATCCCCATATAAGCTCCTATTTCCAATGGTTCGGTTCTTCCGACCATTCGATCTGACTTAAAGAAAGCGAGTCCGGCCATTTCAAAACTACCGCTTCGAACCATTCGGACATACGGTAAGTATGGATCGGTCCCTTTTGAAGAAGTAGCGGACCAATACGTTCCCGCAAACACGTTAGGCAACTTGCCCATCTGGACGGCATCATTCATCGTGCCTAAAAGATAAAGAATCGGGACTCGTTCCAATTGAGGCACGACCCTCATAAATTCGCCCGCCTCACCTTCGGAAACAGCAATCCAATTCGTACGGCGCACTTCTGGGTTACGCCGTAAATATTCGTTAATGTTCATAAGTCCCAGTTTGGCTACTTCATCGGAGATAACGATTACCCGCAGATGCCCCCAGAACAATCGGTGTGCAATTTCCTGCTGGAGGACATTGAAAGCATCGTCGATCGTATGTCCTACGGCACTTACAACCCAAACAGGCTTTTCTCCACCCTTCGCTCCCCCTCCCCCTTCACTGGGCCCGAGCGGAATGCGCCCGGGAACGGCTAATTGTATTGTGATCCGTAGCGCGGGAGCATCCGTCTCCGGAACATTTTTCCCGATAAACGTAATATTTCTTGGTTTCTCGATTTCGCTTGCCTGCGCTTTATCGATAGCTACTCCCAGAATCATGGCCCGTTCCTCGATCTCCAACCTATCCCAACATCCAGTCAGGATTGCCATCATGCAGGTAAGAGCTGCCATTAGATTGGCTCTATTTCCGATCGTAACCACATCCTCATCCATTATCGTGCCTTCGCTGTCTGGAATTGGTCTAATGCTATTATGTCCCATATTTAAGTCGTGACTCATTAAACGATCATCTCTTTTAGGGCGAATTTATGAAATGGAGAAGGCCCGCCAGCCGAAGCCTGCGGGGTATATTTTGCAAAGCGATTGGAATGATCATGATGCAGACGTCCAACGCAACCTTTTAACCGAATAATTATATAAATGCTTTCAAAACGATTAACAGAAGATGAAAAGAACAAGGATGACGGGCAGATTAGGTAACGCAAAACATAGATTTAGCAGAGAGGTTACATAGGACCCCACGAGGAATATAAACTTATACACTGTAAATTTAGGAGTTGGTCAAATGGAGACAATGTTATCGGAAGAAATGATCCGAGATGACCTAATACAAACATTTCATCGCCTTTTCGATTTGAATGTACTTGAATCTACTGCAATAAAACGAGGTTGGTTAAACTTAAAATGGAAAGTTACAACTGATTCAGGTCAATTTTTACTTAAACAATACAACAAAAAAAGATATAAATTGTATAATCCAGAGGAGCTATTGTTTGCATTCTCTCAACAGGTTAGATTATTTGACCAAGGTCTTGCGTGTCCCAATTTGTTATCACACAATGAAAGTATTTTGCTTGAATCTGATAACGGAGAACGCTTCACGGTGATGGAATATTGCCAGGGCAAACTAATTCCACCAGGCAAAACTAATGTACATCAAATATACGATTTAGGTCGAGCGACAGGAAAAATGCATCGATTGTTAAACGATGGGACACTTCGTATTAAAAATAGCCCGCAATTTATTCCTCCAAGGCGTGAGGAGCGTTTAGCACATTGGAATTCAGTCTGGGAACAGACAAAGGAAGCTGGTAAAACTCGGTTGCTTGCTGATATAGAAACTCAACGTAGAGCAACTGAAGAAATAAATATAGAAATACTCGAATTACTTCAATCAGGGTGGGCTCATCGTGACCTTTGGGTCGATAATCTTTTATTTAATGATAACCGATTAACTGCAATTCTTGATTTTGATCGGCTAAAATATGACTATCCGCAGCTTGATGTTGCTCGGGCTGTTATATCATGTGCGTTAGATGATAATTTAGATGTCTCCCTTGCTTCAGCATTTATTGAAGGGTACAGCGAAGAACGCACCGTGGTAAAGGGTTACTTAACAAATTCATTAAAGTTGTTGTGGTATATGGAAAGCACATGGTGGATAAATGCTAACATGGATCAACATAGTGTACCTCCCGCTCGCTTCGCAAAGGAAATGCTTTGGCTTGCTGAAAATCAAAAGAGTATGTCCGATTTGTTAGGAAATATTTAGATAATACGAACAATGAGATTCGCGCTCGCTGTCGCCGGAGCGAATGGATCATTCGGTGAGCTGCAGCTGCTTAAGGGGATGGCTAATGGCTTAGTATTAGCCGAGGAAAACGAGCAGAATCACGGAATACTCATTAATGGAAAGAAGTTTGACTATGAATATCCGTCTTTTGTACATAATGATGCTGTTACGTGCCGATGTATGGTGTTTTAGGGGAAGTGGGCATCTACCCAGAATACAACAAAAAATACGATGTGGTAAGGATAGATACTCCTAGTAATGTGCTAATAGTAAAACCTGATTACAAGACAATGAGTTTCACCGACTTAGGACTTGATAATTTTGAACAAAAGAAAGAATTTCAAAGTGTATATGTTAACTTGGAGTTCCCTCTTATAACAAGAAATTATGTGGTTAATGTTCCGCTAATCTTCCTTGTCGAGTATATGGGTATAGCAGTTGCTTGGGGAGAGATTGGGGATATTAACATATCGGGCAATTACGATTTAAATGGCAGTAGGGAAGTATTACATAAGGATCGGGAAGCTAGATTTGGGAAATTAGGTACGTCATACACAAATGTATGGTACGCTTACACCTACAAAGATTTCGTGTCCAAACATATTAAAAATAGAATCGATTTGAGTGCAATGGGATTAAATTCCAAAGCAAGAGTGGAGAAATATATAGATCAAGATGTATGGTTGCACACGCCTTCCACGACGTTTATTTATAAGAAGGGTGTCGAAATTTTTATTAGTTTCGGCTAAACACGTTGTCGGAAGTTGGAGAGTCGAAACGTCCTCCACTCTACAAACCGCAGAAGCAGCCGATCTTTGTGGTTGTCATCAGCCACTTTAATTGTCGGTGAATTAGGAACCACCAGTGACGGCAGCTTTTTGCATTCGCCACCGACAAGCATTTGGCGATTAGATTTAGGCTTGCGGAATGACGGACAAAGGAAAAGACCCGCCATTGGCAGGTCAATTTAGAAGCAAAAACGGTATTTGGTTTTGGGATGGAGCCAGAACTTTACACCTCCAAAAGCAACATACCACTCCGTATCAAGCTCCAGATTCGCTGGGAAAAATAGGATGCCAAGCTCAAACATAATCGGATCGCCGCAATGTAAGGGGTATAGAAGTCTCATTCCATCGTAGCCGAGCGAAAAAAGCTACCCTCCCGCGGAGCCGGAACGCTCCGAACAGGAAGATAGCTTCGCGGGGCTCGTTACATGGACGGCAGGCTGAGCGCTGTCTGCATGCTCTGCAGATCCAGCTGCAGCTGCTCCTGGGTGTTCCAGGGATGATACAGCCCCTTTTGCATCATGTACATCGTAATCGCATCGTGCATGTCGATCGCTTCATCGAGATGACGCAGAAGCGTCGCCTTCACCTCCGGCGTGCCCGACTCCGTCACCGCGGCGGCATAATTGCGTACGGCCGATTTGGCCGTCGTCAGGTAATCCATCGCGATCACCTGGTCCGTCATCACATGCATGCCGGTTAAATGCTCCAATATTGTGTTCATTTGTCCACACTCCTATTGCATCGCTTTGTTCATAATCCCGCCAAGCTCCTGCAGCTGCCGCGTCGTGAGCTCCACATCCCGCTGCAAAATCTGCTTGAGCGCCGGGTCCGAGACCAGCGCCTGCATCGTTTTCGACTTCGTCAGGCAGACCGTCTTGAACGCCGCCATCTCGTGTACCTCCAGCGTTTCGTGCAACGCATATCCCATAAACGATGCCCCCTTCTAAGGCTTAAGTACAACCTTGATGCAGTTGTCCTGCCGCGTATCGAACATTTCGTACCCGCGCTTCGCTTCGCTGAGCGGAATGACATGCGTAACGATATCGCCGGGGTCGATCTTGCCGGTATCGACAAGCTCATACATGTAAGGCATGTAGTGAATGACCGGCGCTTGGCCCGTCTTCACCGTAATGTTGCGCTGAAAAATATCGCCCATCGGGAACGCGTTGTACCGGCCTCCGTAGACGCCGGTCACCTGAATCGTTCCGCCCTTGCGCACGCATTGGGAAGCGATCACGAGCCCGCCCATTGCGCCGCCGTGCAGCTTGAGGCCCGAGGCGAGCTGCTCGAGCGGAGACATCTTGCCGCTCATGCCCGAGCAGTCGATCACGACGTCCGCGCCGCCCTGCGTCATCTCCTTCAGCTCGTTGCCGACATTCTCGTACTGCTCGATGTTGACGATTTCCACGTTGTTGATCCGTTTGGCGTGCTGCAGCCGGTAATCGAGGAAGTCCAGCGCGATGACGCGCTTCGCGCCCTTCATCCAGCAAAACTTTTGCGCAAACAGGCCGACCGGACCGCAGCCGATCACGATAACCGTATCGCCGTCCTTGACGCCCGCGTTGTCAACGCTCCAGAAAGCGGTTGTCATCGCGTCGGCGATCACCGTCAGCTTCTCGTCGGGCTGCTCGCAGCTTTCAGGGATTTTGAAATGGGTGAAATCCGCAAACGGCACCCTTAGATACTCGGCCTGTCCGCCGGGAATGCCTCCGGTCGTGCCGGAATAGCCGAAGTAGGCGCCCATATCGCCATGCTCGTTCGAGTTGTCGCACTGGCTCTCCAGGTGGTTCTGGCAATACCAGCACTGCCCGCATGCGATATTGAACGGGATGATCACGCGATCCCCTTTCTTCAGCTTGGTCACACCGGGACCGACCTCCTCGACAATCCCCATAGGCTCATGTCCGACCACGAAATCCTCCTGCATATTCGGAATCATGCCGTGAAACAGATGGAGGTCCGAGCCGCAAATGGCGCTTGCCGTAATCCGGACGATCATGTCGTCCGGCTTCTCGATTTTCGCATCGGGCACCTCTTTGACCTGAACGTTTTTAATGCCTTGATACGTTACCGCTTTCATGCTTGGTGCCCTCCCATATGCTCGTCCGGCGTGCGGTCGAACATGCCTTTGCGTCTAGTGTCGTCCGGGAACAGCTGCAGCTTCGCAATGTCCATCGTCTGCGTCGCTCCGAGCATGTCCAGTTGGAACTGCTCCTGCAGCTCGTAAGGGTGAAACCATTTCTTGCGGATCATCAGCTCAGAGATCTCCTGGTGCAGCGCGATGCCTTGATGCAGCTGCGCGCGCAGCAGAGCCCTGGCCTCGGGCGAGGCCGTCTCCGTGATCGCGAACGCGGTGTTGCGAACACCGTCCTTCGTGCGGATCAGGAAATCCATCGCGAACGTCATGTCCGCCTTCTCCGGCATGTTTAGCGCTTCCGCCGGATCCAGATAATCCATTGTCATGTAAGCAGTCACCTCAATTCAGAATGGGAGTGGGCCGTTTTTCCGGTACCGGGGCGCTGAACGGCGCCCGCTTATATAATGCCTGCAAGTCGGTCAAGCCTTGGAGCGACTGTTCCACGTCCTTTTGCATCAAATCCTTCAATTCTTGGTCAAAAACGAGACCTTGCATCAGCTTCGATTTGGCCAGGCAGAGTGTCTTGAAGTTAATCGCCTCGTGAATTTCCAACGCTTCGTGTGGAGCCAATGTGGTCATTGCTAGTCACTCCTTTTTTGTGAGACTCAGCTATTTTTACCTGAAATATGTAGAGGTATTCTGGAAGAGAATTGTTAATTATGTGAGCGTATGGCAGCGCGGTCGGAGGCGGGGTGGAGGCAGGTGTGGCAGACGCGGGCGAGTGTTTGGGCGAGGCGGGCCAGTTGCTCTTGATTATAATATAAAGTTTTTCTTAAATTAGTTATTTTTAACCAGAAATTAGGAGACTACCGACGGAAGACGAGATTGTCCGAAGGGAAAGGGAGTAGTCATTAAATAATCAGAAGTTCCCACTTGAAAACGATCAAACTATCCGTAGGAGAAGTATCCAAGACGGATGTCGTGATCGCGTATCTTGACGATATAGCCAATGAAGAGCTTGTGAGAATGCTGGTGGACCGTATAAAAACAATAGCGATCGACGGTGTCATCGAAGGCAATATGTTCGTTCAGCTTATCGACGAAAATCCGAACTCCGTCTTCCCGCAATTCATGACGACGGAGCGTCCCGATGTCATCGCTTCCAAGGTGCTCGGCGGACGAATCGTCGGTTTTGTCGACGGCAGTCCGTCGGCCTTCAGTTGCAGGCAGACGTCGGCGAAATCCGGCGGCTGAAGCCCTGCGAAAAGTCATGCAGATCGTGTGACGAAGCAAATCTGCAGGCCGTAACGAAAGTGAATCCTACCGCATCGTGAAAGTGAACCCGAAAGGGACAAGAGGGAGCCGAGCCAAGACTGCCCCGGTGAAGGCCATGGAACGTGCGAAGATCTTGGAGACGCAGCGCGGAAGAACCCTCCGGTGTAAAGGGAGCGGCATGCAGAGACAGTTGTATCTGGAACTAGGGATACCCTCCCCCGCACGGAATTTTTTTTCGTATGCGACTTTTCTGGAATAAGAAGCACAAGAAACGCAAAAT
>NZ_VDCQ01000123.1 GCF_006265175.1 Paenibacillus hemerocallicola
CGTGCTCGATCGATCGCATAGAAGTGCTCCTCCCTTTTGATGCAGTGTTAGACTAGAAAACTTGATTTCACGGGGTTTATTAAAGGAATTATCGTCAGTCTTCTTAAATGAAGTATAAAGTCTTAGACTACCACTGTTTTATTGAACTAACGTTCCCAGTTAGATTAACGAGTCAGTCCAAGAATCTGGTGCTACTTTAAACTATGATCCTCACAGTATTCAAATCATAAAAGACTAATCCGCACGGTGTTCCAAGTTTCCCGATTTTATTCTATTGATAATATCCTCAAGTTCTTCAACTCTTCCTTTATTTTACTACGAACATCTCGCCAAATGCTTTTTCTCTTTTTCAACTCAGACAATCTTTTGATTAAGTAATCTAGTATTTCATCTTTCATTGTAATCCCACTCCTTCCGAAAACGGGGAGAGCGATTTATGATGAAGTAAACGGCAGCCGGTCACACAATCGGCTATCGTCATGTCTTGGTTAAACTATTTTTCCGCAAGTCTAACAATGCAAGAAGGGAATTCAGTGCCTTACTTATTTGTGATTAGCTTGGGGTGTTTGCAGCTAAACGACTTTTGTCAACTTGATATCCATCCAAGGCACCCAAATGCCGCCATCGCCTGACAGCTCCCAACTGCCGGTTAAAATGTTTCTGTCATCACTAAAATTACCTGTGAAGCGCTCCGATTTTCCTGAGATGGTCCAGATAGCATCAACCAGATTTGCTTGATATGCGCCGACACTGCCTCGGTTATCATACGAGTGCGTGAAATAGGTTTGACTTGCAGTATCATAACCTATGATCTCAATGGTCTTAACCTCTTCGTCCCCCATATAGCCATCCACATGGTGAATAAGGAAAAACCCGCCAGGCAGCCATTCATAAATATCAGTTGCCTTCAGCTTGGCAGCCGGTTCGGATGGACTCACCTTAATCAGTCCTTCTGTATTCCATTTGCCTACAAATATATTCAAGCGAGTAAGAGCAGGATCCGGCTTGGACGGATCGTGTGGAACAAGGGAAGCATCCTTCTCGTTCACTAATATGTGCCTCCTTCATAATCAGGACTATTGCAGCGCTTAATTTTATTCTACCTTATTAAAGATGATGTGGTTTCTTATCGATTGCTGTTTCGAATTTTTACTTTCTACGGAGTCATGCATTTGTAGGCCACATAGACGATCGTCATGGTCCAAGCTACCTTGGGGAGTGATTGTTGAGCATTTACCATTCATTGAGATGATTACCGATTGATATTTTGCATAATTGCGCTGTAAAGAAAATCTGCTAAATCTTCATTGCCATATTGATTAAAGTAGCTTTTGAATCGTGCATCGAATTTGTAGGTATGGGCAATGCAAGCCAGTAACTCTGCATCGCATGTCATGAATTGCATTAGATTTTCTTTCCACTCTTCGATTAATCGCTGCACTTCATCGGAGGAAGGATCCTGATGGATACAAGACGCAATTTGTTTATATATTTCTTCAATATCGGAAAAACGTTTCTCTTTTTCATCTACTGATAAATTTTCCATCGTTTCATTATACACTTTGTACGCCTCTGTTTCGCCATAAATGAATCTTGCCTCATTGGCATATTGTTCTTTCAATGGCAAAACGGAAGAACGGTTAAAAATGTGCAAATTACTAATATCATTCCCCGAAACGTATTCATCGAGAGCAGTCATGATGTTTTCCAGTCTTTGTTTTCTCAATAATAAAGTTTGTCTCTGCTTCTTTAATATTTGTTTCTGTTCTTGCCTGGTCAACTTTAAAATGTCCGCAATTTCTTTCAAGGAAAAATCCATTTCCTTTAAGATCAAAATGGTTTGAAGTTTTTCCAAACTGCTTCGATCATATAAGCGATACCCTTTTTCCGTTAGATGTGTCGGTTTAAATAAGTGGATTCTATCGTAATAATGCAGAGTCCGGGCTGTAATGCCTGTAATCTGAACAATATCTTTAACCGCTAATAATGGTTTCTTCATCCCAAAATCCTTTTACTTCGTCTAGTATTTGAGCAGCAGGCGTTATCGTGGCCTCAAAGATCGTTCTCCCTGTTTTTCTTAAATAATACTGGATTAAATGATATCCGCAAGCGTAGCCGGCGCTGTAAGGCATATTGACCGGTTTAAAGTTCTGAAGTTCTGCGATCTCGTCACCGTAAAGATACGGGGCAAATTGATCAAACCCCGTTAATTGCAATTGCTCTCGGAGCACGGGCTTAATTCGCCTGTTAAGTGTTTCTGCATTTGTTTTCGTTACCCAAGGGCCGAGCAATTCTTCTCCGAATAGGAAAGTAGCAAAGTTTTCAGCTAATCCTTCACTTACAATGAGCTCGCCCAAATTAACGGTGTGATCCCACTGAATAAATTGATATCGCACATTATGATTGCATTCGTGCGCCAGCGCAGCCTTCATTCGAGGAATCGTGTACTCATTTGGCAAGAGTGTACCCCAGATAAACCCGGGAATGCCCCCAAAGCCGCTATATCCTTCGTTTATTGTTAAGGCACGGTTTTCCGGATTCCCTAGTTGTAGGGTAAACAAATATTCGGATACGGGGAGATTTATTTCATGTTCTATAAATAGACGGAGGCTTTTCCTTACAGCATCCTCACACTCTGACCAAAAAGAATCTGACGAAATCAACTCTACCTCAGGTGAAATCTGCGGGGTAATCTTATCAGGGGATCGATGCATCATACTATTAAACGTAATAACGTCAAAACCATTCGCCTCATCGGCTCTATAAGGGATCTGTTGAATTTGCCATTGTTTCATAAAGGGAGCCATCATTTCGTTTCTGAATAATTCAAGCTTTTCCTCGGGCGAGGCTTGGGCAATTTTTTGATAAATTTGGTCTGAACGCAATGTTTTTATGTTCATCTCTCTCACTCCTAGTTATGTATTCTTAGAGAGAATTATGCACTATGACCTTACGTCATAGTCAAGAACCTTGAATCAATATTAATCTACATGTTCTTAAAACTATCCTGCCCGTTACTTCAACGAGAACAGGGAGCAGCTGCTGCGGCGATCGCCTCCCTTGTTATAGTGTTTTCGTACCCGTTAGCTTAATCAGATGGTGTGAATATGTTCTTTTTCTGAATGCCAAGGCTTCGCATGAACCATGGCTTTATAAGCGGTAAAACCGAGGACGGCTGCATGGCTTTCGTATGGTCCATATCATTTCCCATAAGGATTTCAACATCCCATCCTAGATCGACTAACTCCCCCCTATTTCGCTTCAATAATCCAACCATGTCTACAGTAACATTGCCAAAATTTTCGCCATACACGATAGTATCCATCTCTCCAGCAAAAGCTAGTTTCGGAAGATTCAGCTTATTTTGAATACCACGATCATCAAAATCAGCAAGACTCTGATACATCGGAACAAATTGCTTCGTTACGCGGGGATCAATCGTAACTTCAATGTTTGTCCAATCCATGTCATCTGAATTCCAGGCACCATGAGGGCGCTTAATACCTTCACCCTGCGTACTCAACGCTTGCATGTGTGTTTTGTTGGTAACAATCATCATCTCTTGATAAGGCCCTTCGTAAGGTGGAAATCCACCCATTACCAAGCTTTCCAGACGATTTGTCCTTATGGCTAGTTGTAATCCCACCAAAGCAAGCCATGAGTATCCGTAGTAACTGAAATTCTTAATGTTCATTTCGTCAGCAATATGCAGGAAATCAGTTACGATATTATCAGGTGTGAGCCTTTCTGGGTTAGGATATTGAAATCGATGTCCTTCATAATCAAAAAATAGAACCTGAAACGTATCCGTAAGTCCCTCTACAAAATGTTTGCCCAATTCTGGATCGACACCCCACTGCTTCAAATTATCCGCTTCCTGATTGTAAACGGATTTTTTTGTAATCGGTAACATGACGGTTTGATGGCTGGGATCTCCCGATAAACCCACTTCTATTACGCCAATAGAAATTGCAAAGAAACTGAATGTAAGTACGACTACGTTACGGAGATACGAAGATCAAGGCCTGATTCCGGATGTGCCGAGGACGCCGAGTAACCGCAGATGCTACACATCCCTCCATATGCAAGGCTTTGTTACCATTCGGGCGTTATTACGAGGATATGAGATTCCCGAGGTGTACGATGTGATGAAAGAAAATTATGAATCTTGATATCGAAACCGCGCTTTGGCTCTTAAATCAGCAGTTACATGACGTACCTGTCGGATCCCCTTGACTTGCGGGGGCACAATGGCGATCTCGCTGCGTGTCTCGGTCGTCATCTCGTGCAGGGAACCTCCGCAGCAGGTGCAAATTTGCTCACCTTCTTCAAGCTTGTAGACGATCGTCTCCACCGGCAGGTTCGAGAGGTCGTCTTCACGCTTGCCTGTCCGTTTGTGGCGCTCGTAGGTTACCTTCTCCATCTGCACCTCTTGTCCCGGCGGCGTGGCCAGCACCTCGGCCTCGTTGAACAGGTTGAACTCGAGCTGATCCGGATGCGTCTTCTCGTTACCACAAAGTCGCGAAGGTCAAGCTCGTCGGCTGCTGGGCGCATGCACGCCGGAAATTCGACGAAGCGCTGAAGGCGGCACCGCCCGGGACCGGGAAGCCGGGCACGGTCGCGGGGCAGTGACTGGCGTATTGCAACCACCTGTACGCGATTGAGCGCGAGTTGGCGGACGTTTCGCCCGAGGTGTGCCATGCCGAGCGGCAGAAGCGGAGTCCCGGTGGTGGAGGCGTATGCGGATTGGCTCAAGCAGCAGAGGTCCCGAACGTTGCCCAAAAGTCTGACCGGGCAAGCGATCGCCTACAGCTTGAACCAGTGGGAGAAGCTGTAGGCGATTCTAGCCGACGGCCGCCTGGAGTTGGACAACAACCGCAGCGAGCGCGAAGATTTACAGCGTGATGGAGACAGCGAAGGAGAACGGGTTGCATCCGTACAACTACTTGAAGTTTCTCTTCGAGCAGTTGCCGCAGCTTCCCGGACCGCTGGATGCCGAAGCGCTCCAGTCGTTCCTGCCTTGGTCAGCCTTACTTCCAGCGGATTGCCGGTTGAAGAAGATCTAAGCACAGCATAGCCCAAGTCTGCTCCCACCGCTAGGTGGGGGCTATTTGACGTAATGATATGTGAACGACCTGGTTTCCCCGGGAGCCATTGTTACTCTATAGAAATCCCCCTTCATATCGGATGTGACAAGATTAAAATCAGCCAAAGCCGGGACGCTGAATGAGAAAAAAAGCATTGTGATGTTTCACCAAAAATTATAAAGCGGAGCCCGAAAAATCGCGCGGCTCCGCTGGTTTTGTTTCATCACTTGGTCAGTCGACATAAAAAACGTTGTTACTTAGGCGTGAAGATTCACAATAAATTGAAGGCAAAAGATCCCAAATTCGTAACGACATTCACGCACTGAATAATTATTCACTCCCGGAAATGAATAGGTGCACCACATACTTTTCCTTACCTGTTATGTCAATGGGATGCAAATGGATCTTGGGGAGATAAAATCCACGGCTTATAGCAGCGTTGTTTGCAGCGAACCAGTATCGGTCACCGTCACCGCATACCGGCTGCCCATAGTCGAGCGAAGCACCAGCCGCTCCTCTCCGATCCGGCCGAACGGCTCCCATACACCGGGCGTTCCGCTGGTTACGCATACCCAGCCGACGTAGTCCGAAGAAGACACGTCCGTCCTGTATACCAGCGATCCCCGTACCCATTCGCCGGTCGTAGTCACGTTATCGGCCCAACTGACCGCAGCGCCCTTGGCGAGTCCTTCCGGAGTCATCAACCGCTGCACATAGCCGGCATTGCCGACCGGAGCGCCAGCGCCCGAAAACACGTTGTCCGGCATAATGCGCACGTCCGAACCGCTCGCTTCCGGAGCAAGATAGATACATTGCCGGGCAGCTTCGATCGAATTGCCGCTCACAACTGTGTCGGTGACGATCGTGTCGAACCGAATGCCGTAATCGGAGCCGACCAGGACATTGTGCGAGATTACATTACCTGTGGAAGGCTCCGGACCCGAAATCCGTATCGCGCCGTAGCTGGAATACACATGTTTAATCGTATTACCGCACATGAGAATGCGATTGCAGTTTCGCACGGACATCGCGATCAACCGATTCACTTCAATCGTATTATTGCAAATGACCGGCGCTTCTGCATTGGCAATGTTCCAACCCGCTCCGCCTGTCCCCGCATCGCGATTGCCGCGGATTTCCAGCCCCTTTCGGACGCGTCCAGTCGTAAACATTCTCGCGTCCCCCACTGAGCCGTAGAAGATGTTGTCCGTAATGCTGACATCCTCGGTATTGCCGACGTCTCCGGCGTTGCAGCGAAAAAAATAGCGGGCCTGTCCCTGATTGCCGCGAATCGTCAGCCGCTTGTTTTTGAACGCCGCGTTCGGGTTGTACGAATTAACAAACACTCCCACGCTATCGTAAATATTGTTTTCGATCCAGACATCCTCCACAATATCCGAGCCTGAGTTAGTGCGATTCGGCTCGATATCGATCGTCGCCACATAGTCGAATCCGTCCAGTATCACGTTGTCCCGCACCCAGACTCGCCGCGCGGATACGATCGATACTGCGCATCGCCAAGGATCGATCAGCATATTGCTGTATACATGTACGTCTTCGCACGGACCCAGGTAGTCCGAGCCGAAATATATGCAGTCCCCGTAGGCCGAGTCGAATCGGTTATGATGAATGTAGACATGCCTGGAATCGGTGACACGCAGCAAATGAGACTGCTCCCCTGCCGAACCGCCGGTATATTGGCCATTCAGATGGAGGCCGGTGACATGAAGGCCGCTCCCTTTGTAGGAGGCAATCGCCAGCAGTCGCTTCCCTACGGTGCCGTCAGCGCCCTCCATGCGGATTTCCGGCATACCGATGCCATAGATCGAATTGCGGATGAAAATCGTGCCGCTGACTTTATAAAACGCATCCGTTCTCGGCACAATCAGTGGTTTGCCAGTCAACGCTGCGTTGCGGAATGCCTCCGTGTCGTCCGTCGTCCCGTCTCCCACCGCTCCGTAATCTTTGATGTTGATCGCGCACATGTTGTTGAGCCGGGTTATGATTGTGTCGATTTGCCCAGGCACACCACCCGGTTCCTTCGCGTATACGTCATTGTTCACGGAGCCGCCGGGAGCAGCCTCTGCCCAGCCGGGCAGGAGCAGCGCCGTCGAGCCAAGTGCTGCTCCTGCGACACCGAGTGTTGCCAGTAGCGCCCGTCTGCTAATCAGATTGTCTGCTTGTTGAACGTTGTTCGTCTGCATGTCGTGTTTGTTCCCATTTGTCATCGTTATACCCATTCCTTTCGCTTCGCTCAAGGCACTAACGGAATGAAATCCGTTGGCTTTTGGGCGTTTTTTTGTATGCTTGAGTTACAGAGAAAGCAGTACACTACAAATACGCGGAGGTGAGTGGGCCATTCTGTTGTCAGTCTGCTTCGCTTGATTTGCAAAAAAGCGTTCTGCCTTGCTTCCCGGTTATTTTCCTTTGACATCCGCCTCGATCGCCCGGTTGCCGGCTTCTGTCACATCGCGCAGAGCGGTGTTGACATCCATCCCGGTTTCGATCATTTTTTTCGCAATCGCGGTCAGTTCTTTGTGAACGAGCTCGTCATAAACGGTCGGCTGATACGGCTGCGCAAAGGCACTTTTGAACACTGCCTTGATGTTTTTGCCCCGTATCGATTTCATATTGACTCCATACTTGTTCTTGATCGTCTCGTTGCTTAGCCCCGTGAAGCGACCATGCTCCGTAATCAAGTTCTGGTTCGCCTCGCTCGTGAGCAGTTGGATGACCTGGAACACTTCTTCCTTGTGCTTGCCAAGCGCGGAAGCGAGCAGGAAGTGGCCGGACGAAGCCAGCGTCGTATTTGGCTTGCCGGGATGACTCGGAAACTGGGTGATGTCCCATTTGAAATCGTCCGGTGTGCCGTACAGCTTCTCCAGAGCGGCAAAGCGCGCATCGTAGCTTGGCAGCATCGCGAGCGACTGTGTTTTCAGGAAATGATCCAACGTCGAGTTTTTGTTGCCCGGAATCGCATTGACGTCCTGAATCAGCTTCAGAACCGTTCTCCATCCTTCCTGGTCCGGCAGCGCTTTGTTCGTCTTCGCGTCCACCCGCGTCAGCGTCAACTGTGTCCCGAGATCCGTCACACCGGGGATCATAATGCCTCTGTAATCGACGCCGTTGGCCGAACGGGCAAATTTTCGGGCCAGCTCCATCGTTTGATCCCATGTCATGCCTTCCGTCGGATAGCTGACGCCAAATTGATCGAACAGCTCCACGTTGTAGAACAAAGCCAAGAAGTTCAGCGAAAACGGCACCGCATAAACGTCTGTGCTGCTGCCCCCGTAGATGCGCGATGTCTGCATCGCCGCCGGGTCGAACTGGTTGAGATCCATTTTGTATTTGGTGATGTAAGGCGATAAATTTTCCGCTGTTCCCATTTCCTTGTGCACCTGAATTTGCGGATACGTCGAAAACATTATGTCTGGGAATGTGCCTGCCGAAATCATCTCGCTGAGACCTTGAACGCCTCCCGTTGCGCGCACCATTTCAACCGAAATATGCGGATATTTCGCTTTCACCGGAGCGGCGATCAAGTTGGCGAATTCCTCGTCCGAAATCGTCGCGCGGTCCTGCAACATATACAGCGTAACCGGCTTCGGCGTTTCTTTTGGCGCCGGATCGCTGCCACCGTCCGCACCCGATCCTCCCGGATTCCCCTTCTCTCCGCCGCACGCCGCCAACAGCAGCGCTGCCAATCCAATCGCGGCGACTACCCGATGTTTCTTTCCTGCTCTGTTCTCCTTGTTCGCTGTCATACGAAAAGGCCCCCTTAAATTGATATAGACGCCAAGTCCAATAAAAATAAAGCGCTTTCATTTCTTGTGAAGTCCTCATGCAGCAACTCGGCTATATTACATGTGGTTGCCTGCGGTTGTCATTGTACCGGTTCCTCCACCGTTCAGCTCAGCCAGTTGACCGGGGTCAAAACGTTGTTCGTCACCACATTGCTTTCACAGACGGCATCCTCAATCGACAGACCGTACCGCACCTGATTCGCCGCTGTTCCTTGACGCACTGTATTCATTTGTACGTGATTGAAGCTGCCGCCACGCTGAATGATTTCCGGCGGACCATACACCGATTGAAGCATCGTTGCCCCGTCTGCGTTGGACTCGTGCCGCAGCAGCGATGCTCCCATCACTGCCGCACCTGTCATGCCGAGTGCCGCCAGCAGCTTGCGGCGTTCCATGCCGTACTGCGATGTCCGTACCAGCTCTTTACATCCCGTCTTCCCGTCCTCACTCCATTGTCTTCTCTCCCTCGTATCATGCCACCCTCCATCATGTACTACAAAGACCGTGTCGATTCCCGCTGCACTAGTCTTGCCGGCATCACTTCATCCACATAGCGTTCCTCTCCCTCGCCGTATGTCCCGGTCAAAATATCCCACGCACGAACGGCCATTTCCTGGGCAGAAGGTCCGATCGCCGTGAACGCCACCTCAAGTTCCTCCAGCTCCGGTACATCGTCGTACACCACGACAGACAAATCATCCGGAATCTGTATGCCGCTGCGCCGGAAAATACGCAACAGTCGGAACAACACCGTTTGGGAGCTGACAAGCATCGCGGTTGGCCGGTCGCTGCGCTTCAGCATCGCCAACACTTCCTCTTCAAATGTTGGACTGATGTCGCTAACTACAAATGCCGGATCGTACTTCAAGTTCTGCTCCGCATGACCTTGGATAAAACCAGACAGCTTGTCTCTATGAGTCGGACGCCCGATATAAGACAACCGGCGATGCCCCAGTGCATGCAGATGGCGAACCGCCTGTACAAATGCACCTTGCCGGTCAACACCAAGTAAGTGTGCGCCATCCACCCTTGGTCCCGCCATCGCCAGCACTTCCCCGCGAAACCGCGCCCGCTCGGTGTAGAAGCTGACCGGGAGATTCGGGTAGCAATTCCAGAGCATGATGTGGTCAACACCAAGCTGCCGGAACGCTGCCATCCCTTCTCCCGGAAAGTCTGCAATTAGCACAACCCGATATCCTCGCTGCGCTCCTTCCATCTGCAATTGCACACTCATGTTATAGAAAAAGAGACCTTCTTTGGGTGGCCAAATAAGACCGACGACGTGTGTCTTTTGCTGCACAAGCTGCTTCGCTGCCAAATTGGGGATGTAGTTCATTTGCTTGGCAATCGCCTGGATGCGTTCTTTCGTGTTATCGCTTACACGGTAGTCATCGTTTAATGCGCGTGAAACTGTCGAATGGTTGACGCCTGCTGCTTTCGCAATGTCTTTGATCGTGACCATTTTGCATGGCTCCTTCTGCTTTCTTGATCCAAAGATAACAAACGTTTGTATGAAAATCAATACGTTTCAGGGATGGAACTTTTGTTTATTTATGCACATTTTTATACACACGCTTGCATTTGAAATTTACAAAACATAAAGTGCGCTTCCCCCTATATGGTACTTGTCGCTGTGTATTTTGCCACCCGCTAAGGCCTCTCCAAACGGAGAGGCTTCTTGTTTGTTGCAATGCATAATTCGTATAATGCTCCCATAGGTTGAGACACTGGAGGGTGAAAAATAAGTTCAATGTGATTAGAATTAGAATTTGAATTGCACCGCAGTGAAGATCGCGGTTTATTTCAGAATTCGTTAGAAAAATGTCAATTTAATTGCCCTAAGCCCGTCTTTTTTGGGATGACATCCATCATGAACTATCCTTGAATCCCTCAGCGTAAGAAGTTTTCCGCAGCGCTTTAATATCTTGCAGTATTCCCGTTTGAATTGCGACGGACTTTCATAGCCACGTCATCACCTATTTTTACACATACCTGATCTCCCGCTTTATTTATACCGGTTGCAGAAGTCGGCAAATCGGCTATAAGGCGTGGAGTATACAAGCGTTGTTCCGTACTCTGTCTCGTAGGCTCCGTGCTTATCCGCAAACTTCCGATACAGCCGATTTGTGTATTCGTTCGCAGCTGCCGGCGGAATCCTCACCTCCCGCACCGGGATTCGCGTCAACAATTTGTTCCGCCAGCACCTGCAGGCCGCGTATGAACGTCCTGCTGCTCCGATATTCCTCCAGAAAACAGCTGTTTCCAAGCACCGCAATTTCCTTGTCCTGAAAGTCATGCTCCGCAAGTCCGAGTACATAGCTACCGATTCCGGATATAAAAATCTGTAAACCTGCTCCGAAGCTGCACGGTAAATTCCGTCACAGCCCCATGGTGTAGTACTTCAGCTCTTGTTATCTGTTAAGTTAATCGTCAATCCCATAAATAACTAACGCCCATTAATAATAAGGCAGCTAAGGGTTTAATAAGTTTTCTATGTCA
>NZ_VDCQ01000124.1 GCF_006265175.1 Paenibacillus hemerocallicola
TCGGAAGGCGGCACATCCGTACCGAAGGACGGGACAGCGAAGTCCGCGGTTGCCCGTTCTCCCGACGCCCAACGCAAGGCGGTCAAGGTGTTGCCGCTCGCCGAACTGCTCACTGAAGCGGAGGCCGAAATCGCGACGCCGGTGCTGACAGCCGTTTTGGGCGAATAATCGAGTGTAATCGTCGGTGCTTGCGTGACGATATTCGTTATGTCTATCGTCTTGACCATCGAATTGCCGGCGGCGTCTTGCGCATATACGGTATAGCTTCCGTTGAGGCTTGCCGGGAATGTCCCGCCGGCGACCGGGGTTCCGGCCGTTTCGAAGTATACGGCATCTTGAACGCCGGCTGTCCATTTGAGACTGGCCAACGCGCTGCCTGTTCCGTCCGCCAGGATCGTTACGGCGACAGTTTCGCTCGTCGGGGCGGTCACCGACGGGGTCAATGTAACGGAAGGCTGTACCCCGTCAATGAGGACGCCGCTCAAACTCGGCAGCGTTACGGGCAAATCCAGCAGGACGGGATCGTCCAGCAAGGTAAGGGTTGCAGGCGGCGTAGCGGCAATGGCGTTCCCGAGTTCGATGCCGTCCATATCCAAATCGCCGGATAACACGGTGTAGCGGAATTGCAGCTTCTCCGGTTGGCCGGCCGCTTTTCCCGTGTACAAAGCAAGCTTCTCGATACCGTTTATGAGGATGGGCAGCTCCGGCGTTCCGGTCACATCGACAGGCGAATTGTAGGCGATCGTAAAGTCCAGATGCCGGGCTATCCCGTATGTTCCGTCAGCCGGAACTTCCACCGCCGACGGCCGCGGCACGGGCACGGCAACGGTAAGCCGGTACACGCCCTGCCAAATTCCGTTTGCATCCGTTACCCGAATGTCGACGGGGTTATTCCCCAGGCTCAAATCGATGTCTGCGGAGCTTCCGGCAATGCCATTGATCGAGACTTGCGTTCCCGTTGCATCGGCCGCGGTGACCGAGATATGAGCAATGGCGGCGGGCCTGGCCAACGTAGCGGTGTAGAGGCCATGCGCGTCGGTAAAGCTCCGATTCAAAGTCACAGTTGTTCCGGGCGCGGTTACGGTCATCCCGGACAGAAGCACCGAGCCGAAGCGGTCGTACGGCATCGGGTAAGTAGTGCCTTCGATGATGCCCCAGCGATTGCCGCTGCCGAATTGCCAGCCGCTATCGGCGAAGGTGCTCTTCTGCATCATTTGCTGTGTCGTGCGGCCGGCCCCTCCGGCCGAGGAAGCTTGGCCGCTGGTCTCGCTGTCCCAGAACGAAGCGGTCGCGGTGCCGCCGGTATTGGAACCGATCAAGCCGCCCGTGCGGGTATTGCCGGCGACAACTGCGGCGGAGTACGATTCGTCGATCGTCAGAGTGCCGCTGCCGACCCCGATCAAGCCGCCGACGCCATCATCGCCATATACGGCTCCTTGTACGGATATCCCCCCGATCGCGGTATCGTTCGCCATGCCGATCAAACCGCCGACGTTGTGTTGGCCGCGCAACTCTGCACCCGGCAAGGCTATATTCGAGACCGTTGCGCCTGACGAAGTGTAACCGAACAAGCCGACATGATCGGTGTCGGGGCGATTGACGGTCAGATTGGCGATCGTATGGTTGTTTCCTTTAAAAGTTCCCGTGAAGGGGGTCGCGGCATTGCCGATTGGCTGCCACCCGGAACCCGCGCCGAAACCGGACAAATCGATATCGGCTTCCAGCTCGTAGGTGTGGTTCATTTCGTATCCTTCGGACGAATCTCCGATTTTGGCAAGCTGCCCGGCTGTCGTAATCCGATGCGGATATAGCGAGCTTCCTTCGTCCCGGAAAACATGAAGCGTATAAGTTGCGCCAAGGCCCCCCGGTTCCGTTACCGTAATCTGCACCGTATTTTGTCCGGGGGTTAAGGCTACGGCTTCCGAGCCGGAGCCGCCGTTTACGGAAACCGTGGAGGTGCCGCTTAAAGGCGTGCCGGTCACCGTAATCTGACTCGTTTTGTTGACAACCTTCGTATTGTAAACGCCATAATCGCCGCTGAACGTCCTGTCCAAAGCTTGCGCCGTTAAAGTGCTCGTATCTTGAACCGTCAATGCTGCCAAAGCCACCTTCAAGTAATCGTCGCGATGTAGCGGATACGTGCTCTCTTCGACGATGCTCCAGGTATTGTGGAAATCCCACCCGGCATACGTCGCTTTGCGCTTCATCTCCGCGGTCGTCTTCCCGGTGCCGCCGCCGCTGCTTGCGCTCAATCCACTCGTCTCGGTGTCCCAATACGAGGAGGTGATCGCCGCAGCCCCCAGCTTCTGCCCGATCAGTCCGCCCGAGTCGCTGCCCGATTCGACGGCCGCAGTCGAATAGGAGCGGTCGATCCTTCCGCTGGAGTTGCCCGTGCTGTAGCCGATCAAGCCGCCGTAGCTGCTGCCGCCTGCCCCGTCGATTTGGACCCGCCCTTGGGCATAACTGTCGGAAACGTTCGATCCAGCGTTATACCCGACCAGCAGTCCGACTCTCATGTGTCCCGTCACGCTGCCGGCGGCATAGGAATTGGCGAGCGTAGAAGTTGCCAATTGTCCGGCAATGGCGCCGACATCCTGTTGGCCGTTGACCTGTACATTCGTAAAGCGCAGGTTCGTCAAAGCGGCATTCTCGGCGAAGCCGAAGAGCCCGACCAAATTGTCGTTCGGACGGTTTATCGTCATATTCCGAATCGCATATCCGTTGCCGTCCAACTTTCCGGTAAAGGGAGCCCAGTTTGCGCCGATCGGCTTCCACCCTTTGCCATCGCCGTTGTCGTAGCCTGCCAGGTCGATATGCTGAACCAGTCTGTAGTTGCCCGCCAAATTGGCGGTTTGGCCAATCGCGGTAAGCTCCGCCGGTGTGGCGATATCGGTCCAGACCGTTTCCGCGGCGGCCGGTCCGACAGGTGCGAACGGAGTCGGCAGCAGCGACAAGATCAGCAGAATCGGCCATACAAGCGAACTTATTTTTTTAATCATATGTTGCATCTCTCCCTCGTTACCCAAAATTCCAAGCCTTACTATAGCAAATAAAAAGGGGGGCAATCTTAATGGATTCTTAACGGATTTCCAGCCAATTTCAGTAAAATTGCGGTATAGTTAGAGAGAGACGGAACGGGAGCAAGGATACATACGGGGGGCTTAATCGTGGAACCATTTCATATATTGATTGCCGATGACGATCCGGACATTCGGTCGCTTATCCGCATACATGTGCAGCGCGCCGGGATGACCGCCCATGAAGCGGTGTCCGGCAGCGAGACGATAACGAAGCTGCGGGGACGACGATTCGATTTGCTCGTCCTCGATTTGATGATGGACGACCTCGACGGCTTTGAAGTGTTGCGCCGTATCCGATCCGAATCGCTTTCCGTACTCGTCATTGTGCTGAGTGCGCGGCGGGGTCTGAGGGACAAGGTCGAAGCGCTCGGCCTGGGTGCCGACGATTATGTGACGAAGCCGTTCAGCCCGATCGAGCTGGTCGCACGGATGCAGGCGAATCTTCGGCGTTACGGGAACGGCGCGGGCATCGGACAAGGCAGCATCCGGCTGAACGCTCTGGCGTTGAATGCGGATAATTTCATGCTGTACAGGGAGGGGGAACCCGTCAGTCTGACTCCGATGGAATACGAGCTGATTCGTCTGTTCATGCAAAATCCCGATCAGGTGCTGACGAAGATGGAAATTTATAAGCAGATTTGGAAGCACGAGCAGTATGACGACAATACGTTGAGCGTGTTTGTAAGCCGGCTGAGGAAAAAAATCGAGCCCGATCCGCTGAATCCCAAGTTTCTGCAAACCGTTCGCGGTATCGGCTACCGCTTCTCGGGAGACGGGCTATGAAGCTGCATTTGAAGCTGTGGTTTTATTTTGTCGGAAGCGCGATTTTTTCCCTGTTTTTGTTCATAGCCTTAACCTTATTCATCGGAGCGAAATTCAATGACGGGTACATACACGGATCGTTGAACGCCATCGGCAAGTCCATCGTCGCAAAGGTCGCCGGTGCCGACAAGTTCGACCGCGCCGATGCGATCCGGCTGCTCGAGGAGACCGTCCGCGAGCATGAAGCGCTTCATCTGGAATGGGTCGGGATGGACGGACAGGTGTTTTACTCCACCCAGGGGCGCACGAAGCCGTACAGTCTGGAGGAGCTGACCGACCGCTTTCTCGGTATGCCGGATTCCTTATGGACGAATGGGGAAGCCGTCACGCTTTCGTATAAGTCGGAGCGGGCGGATTTTCCTTATTATTTGCTCATCGGTACGCCAAGCGAATCGATGAAACCGTCGCAATTCTACATCTATTATCGCGATATCAGCAAATTTCTTACGTTGGGCACCCCGCTCCTCGTTTATTTGGTTACGCCTTATTTGTTCGCGGCATTGTTTTTTTTCCCGCTCAACCGACGATTGCGCAAGCTGAACCGCGCCCTGCAGCAGATGGATTTGCACGGGGAGCCGGTAAAGCTCGCGGACGGCAAGAAGGATGAGATCGGACAATTGAACCGGCATTACAACAGCATGGCTCAGCGCATCCAGACGCAGATCGCCCAGCTCCGAGATATCGAGCAGAAGCGAAACGAACTTTTGTCGAACTTGTCGCACGATCTGCGGACGCCGTTGACGACGATTCTGGGGTATACGGAGACGATTCGAACGGCGGAAGCGATGACGCGCGAAGAGCTGCAAAGCTACATTAAAATAATTTTGCAGCGCTCGCGGTATATGGACCGCTTGCTCGACCAACTGCTCGACATTTCCCGTCTGGAAACGAAAAGCTTGGAGCTTCGCTTGGACGAGCACAACTTGTCCGAGCTGGTGCGAAGAGCGGCCGCGGACTATACGCTGATCGTCGATGAACGGAAAGTCGATTTCGTCGTCGATATTCCAGAGCGGGATGTATACGCCGAGATCGACAGCTCTCTGGTCGAACGGGCTGTCCGCAATATGATCGACAATGCGCTGCGGCACGGTATGGACGGACAATATTTGGAGATCGGGATGTCGAGCGATCCGCTTCATACGGTCGTATGGGTGAAGGATAAGGGGAAAGGGATTACGGTAGGGGAGCAGGACCGCGTATTCGAACGGTTTTACCGGCTGGACCAGGCGCGCAAAGACGGGCTTGGCCTGGGGCTCTCTATCGTACGGGAGATTGCGGAAGGACACCGCGGACGAGTCCGCGTGGAAAGCGAGCCGGGGGTGGAGACTGCGTTTTATTTGGAGCTGCCGCCGACCGGGCAGGCGCGGATGATTTCCTGAGTGAAACTGACGGAAGCCTGCGGGGCGTCGGGGCAGGATTTTTCGGATCGGACACGCGGAATAGGCGCAATAAAAAACCGCCCCGAGGCTAACGCCCCCGGGCGGCTTTGCGTTCGTATGGCTTACTTGCTTTTCGCGTCCAGAATCGCCTGGTTGATCTGCTCCTCGGCGAGCCTCAGCATCGTATTGATGTCGGTTCCATTGTTGATCATGTTCCCGAATTCCTTGTTCAGAATGCCGTCGGCGTTGACCAGCGGAGCCATTTTCGTGTTGGGGGTCGGCGTCTCGGCGAATTTGTTGTGGAACACCGCTTTGAAATTCTTGTTTTTGGAGCTGCTCTCCGCTCCCAGCGTGGCGCGAATCGTTTCATTGGTCAGGATGGTCGGACGGCCTTCCTTGTTGGCCGCCAGCTGCACCTCGTCGGTCAGCAGCTGCGTCACGGCGAGGAAAGCTTGCTCCGCTTTTTTATTAACGTTGCTTATAAAATAATAGATGGTGTTGGCCTGATAGCCGACCCCGGCCTTGTCGGAGAAGGTCGGAGCGGCGACGATATCCCAGTTGAGGTCCTTCGTTCCTTCAAACCGCCCGTATCCGGACATCGGCGCCACGACCATCGCGATATTTCTGTCCTTGTAGAAGGCGTTCAGCTCGTTGTCTCCGTTAAACGCTCCTGTCGGCTTGTTGCCCACGATATCGTAGAAGCTTTTGTAGGATTGGAACAGCTTCTGATATCCCGCGGTGTTGACGGACGCTTTATCGCTCTTGGCATCGATCGGCAGCAACGAAAGCTGGTTGTCCTTGATCATGTTGCTCGTGAACAGCGACATGCCGCGATAGTTGACTCCGTCGACCGTCCTCGTCATTTGCGCGGCCAGCTTGGCCGTCTCGTCCCACGTCATCCCGTTTTTCGGATAGGCGACCCCGAATTTGTCGAAAATGTCCTTGTTGTAGAACAGCACGACCGCATTCGTATATTTCGGCAGTCCGTACAGCGCCCCGGTGCCGGAGGCGTTTCGCAGCGATTCGATGGCGGAGGACTCGATCCTCGACAGATCGTATTTGTGTTTTTTGACCAGGTCCGTAATATCGTATTGAAGCTGGAAAGGAAGGACTGCGGTGTACAGCCCGCTGATCGAAGTAATGACGATGTCGGGCGCGCTTCCGGTCATGACCATATTGTCCAGCTTGACCTCGGCTCCGCCGATCAGGTAGTTGAGTTTGATGTTCGGATATTTGGCGCGTACGGGTGCCTCGATTGTCCGTTTAAATTCTTCCTGAGTAATGGAGGAGACCCCGGAATAAATGGTCAGCTCGACCGGCCCGATTGAATCGGCCGTACCGCTCGGCGCGTTCGAAGCGGACGGATCGGCCGCCGAAGGCTTATTTGCGGAATTGCCGCCGCCGCATGCCGTCAACAACGACAGGCACAACGCCGCAGTCATCCAAGGAACGATTGTTTTGGTTTTGCTTTCTACTCGATTCATTGATTCATCCCCCCGAATATGGCTGCCGAATAACAATGAAGGAAAGCCCTTACCCCTCGGCAACTTTAATTATATGTAAGCGGTATCATAAGTAAATGGAGAAAAAATGGAATACATGGAGAAATAGTTGCCCTTGCGATGTTCAAACATAAGTCCATATAACAGATCAAAATTCCATTTTATACGGTTTGCCGAGAGACTATAATAGCCTTACGGAACAGGAGGGAACCGTTTATGGACAACGCTTTCTTCTCGCGCTTTCACCCACGGGTCATCGATGTGTTTTTGCGGGACGGCACGTTCTGGTACGACCTCGGCAAACCGAGGCGCACGATCACGTTCGAATCGTCGGCCAAACGAAACTTCATGCTCGTAACCGATGGGGCCGGCGCGTTGTCCGTCAATGGAGTTCATCATCCGCTGTCTGTCGGTTCCGTATTTTATTTCCCGCTGCGCAACAGAATTCAGCTGTCCTATACGCCGGAGCAGCCGCTCCAGTTTTATTCCGTGCATTACGATTACAAATTGATCGAGTGGGACGGCAGCTCCGTCACTTGTCTGGAGCCGCAGGAGAACAGCCTGCCTCTTCCCGTCGTAACCCAGGCGGCCGATGCCGAAAGCTTTGCCCTCCATATGCGGCGGCTGTACGACCTGTGGCAAGGGAAAGCTCCGGATTACGAATGGCAGGCGAGACTGATGTTTCTCAACCTGGTGAATGAGGTGCGCAGACTGTATTCGCAAAGGAATGAAGGCGATCTTACCCGCCGCGCTATCGCGAAGTGCATGGATTATATCAAAACCCATTATGCCGAGCCTTTGGAGCGGGAGGAATTGGCGGAGATCGCCGCGTTGTCCGCAAGCTACTTTTCCATCATGTTCAAGAAGGTGGCGGGCTGCACGCCGACGCAATACATTACGAAGATCAGGCTGGACAAGGCGAAGCAGCTGCTGCAGAGCAGCAATATGACGGTGTCGGAGGTCGCGAGGGAAGTCGGCTTTCAAGATCCGCTCTATTTTGCCAGAGTGTTTGCGGGTCATGCGGGGATGCCGCCGAGGGAGTACAGGAAGGCGTAACGAACCCGCACTTGCGGTGCGCGGGAAGCGCGGGCCTTATCGAAAGATGCTCATCATGATCATAAGGAGGTTGTTCAGGTGGATCGCACAGAGTGCTCTTTATTGATATACGGCGCTACATTGGCCGGCCTCGGCGCGGCGGCTGCCGCGTTGGAGGCGAAGCGGGACGTCGTTGTCGTCGAAAGGACTTCTCTTGTCGGGCGCGAGTTTATCGAAGCTTTCAATCCGGGGGGCGAATGGGGAAAGCCGGCTACGGATTTCGGCCAGAGCGTCCGGAGCGACTGGATCAAGCGCAATTTAATGGAGGAGAACGGCCCCGTTCATTTGCCGGGCCTGCATCCGGTGTTATGTCTTCTTATTAAACAATACGGGCTCAAGGTCAGGTTCCTGACCGAGATAGTCGGGGTTGCGGAGCGGGACGGACGTTACGAGGTGCTGCTGCATGACGCTTCCGGCTGCCGGCCGCTGCTGGTCGAGGAAATTTTGGATACTTCTACGGAACGTCTTACCGTTCCGGGGGGCTTGGCTACACCGGAGAGCAAGAGGTTAAACGCTTATCTTCACCATCCGGACCTTCGGAACGCGGCCGTACCGGCTCCGTTTGACGATTCGATGTCCGTGTGCGGAGGCCGATTCCCGTCCGAGGTCATTTTGAAAGTAAATGTCGCTCCCGGGGCCGATTGGCTGCAAGCGAGACAGCGGCTGCATCAATTTTGGCAGGCCAGACCGGCGGAGTGGGCATCGTGGACGATCGCGGCCGTAGCCGGGACTTTCGACTCGACGGTGCCTGGGGGACCTCAGCGGCTCGGCGAACGATGGAGCTGGCTGCCTTCGGAAGCGTTTGCAAATCCATTGTCCGCCATCGATCAAGGATACGGCAGCTATGCCGGAACGGAGGGAATACGCGATGCAGCCAAAGCCGGCAAGTAACGAATTGCAACGAAACGCACCCGAATCCGGGACGGCTCGGGAAGCTTACGACGTCATTGTCGTCGGACTCGGCACGGCGGGAGCGGTAGCCGTCATTGCGGCGGCACGAAAAGGCTTGCGGGTGCTGGGGATCGACCGCCATACGAGCATGGGAGGGGCCGGTACGGCCGGCGGCGTGCTCGGCTATTATTTCGGCTCCCGCGGCGGTTTGTTCGAGGAAATCGACGCCAAAGTACCGGCGACGGAAAAGAGCGTATATACGCCCTCTTACGGCGTTAATGCGGAAGGAAAGCAGTATGTGCTCGAGCGCGAGGCTGTCGAGGCGGGCGCGACGATTCGCTACGACACGACCGTCACCGGCGTGCTGACGGAAGGCAGGACCGTCACCGGAATAGAGTGCTTCTCCCCGGAGCTCGGACGCTATACGGCTACGAGCCGTGTCGTCATAGACGCGACGGGCAATGCGGACGTATGCCGGCTGGCCGGCTGCGAGCTGCGCGGCGGACGCGAGTTCGACGGGCAGGCGCAGCCTTTCTCCAACGCCTTGTTCAAGCTGGACGGAGAGCGCGTACGCGCCTATTACACCGATTCGGGCTATGTATTTCCGGAGGACCCGGACAGCATGTCGGAAGCGATCGTGGAATCGGCGCTGCTGTCCACTCATCTGAAGGCGCAATACGACGAGGAGCGCAGGTTTATGCGGATCGCGCCGCAGCTCGGGGTTCGCGAGAGCCAATTTATCGTCGGGGAAGACAACGTGACGCTGGCAAGCTTCCTGGAGGAGGACTATTCCCGCGAGCCGCTGTTCATGGCTTACTCCAATCTGGACAACCACAGCAAGGATGTCGCCTTCGAAAGCGGGCTGCAGCGGGATTGGACGGTAGCGGCCAGCTTATGGGGATTGAAATTCACCGTGCCGATTCCGCTCGGGGCGCTTATCCCCAAAGGATTCGACGGATTGCTTGCGGCGGGGCGCTGTCTCGCGGTGGATCACGATATGGCTTCTTGCGTCCGGATGAAACGGGATATGCAAAAATGCGGGGAAGCCGCGGCCTACGCCGCTTATCTCGCCGTCTCGAAGCAGATTCCGCTGCGGGAGGTGCCGTATCCGGAGCTGGCCGGCCTGCTGCGCGACGCGGGCTGCTTGTCGGAGCGCGACAAGGTGTACTTCGAGCATAGAGTCGCCGCCCAAGACGACAAAGCGAACGGTCCGATTCGCTGGCTGGAGGATGTGACGGAGATCCGATCGGGCTTATCCGACGTGAAGCCGGGCGTGGCGATCTGGTCGGCCAAGCGACTGGGCGATAAGATCCGGCCGCATTTGCTGGAATGGATCGGTCCGGTCGAGCCGGAGCATCTGCGCAAGCACAGCGCGATGGCGCTCGCGCTGCTCGGCTCCCCGGAGGCGGCGCCCGTGCTGCGCGACATGGTTCGCGAGCGGGACCCGTTCGTGCCTTTGACGAGCTTGAAGTACAATCAGGCGCGGGGATATGCGGCGGTATACTTGCTCGGCCGACTGGCCGACAAGGAGGCGGTTCCCGATTTGCTGCGGATATTGGAGTCGCGGGAAGGCTTCACGTATATCGACCGGAATAAAGAATTTTTGTCCGACGAACAGGATTTGCGCTTCCAGTACGTCTCGTATGCTCTGATGGCGCTCGCTTCCATCGGAGACCGTCACGAGGAGACGCGGCGGACGGTCGGGGAAGCGTTCGGACGCTTTTTATCGCAGCTGGACGGCTCGCTGGTCATTTCCTTCAAAGGCAGCTCGGAAATCCGCAACGTAATGGACGATAAAATCCGCCAGCTGATCGACCGGACCTTTCGCCGATGGGGAAAACCGGTCCCGAATCCGGTTTGACTTGCACCGCCCCTTCGGGCGGACGAACAGGCGCTTCCAAGAGGAAGCGTCTTTTCGCGCGTCGCTGGCAAGCAATCGTTGCCAAAATCCACAGAGATTTGTAAACGACAGCGCTGTCGGATCGAGCCGGCGACGTCCGTCTGCGGCGCGGACCGACGAATAGGATTCTCGCCATCGTGGCGGGGCTTTTTCTACGTTAGCTTAACTCTCTTACAGATGTACATGCCTCGCATGATTCTTGAACGTTTGCCGCCTTTGCCGACGCTCGCGAGACCGCGAATCGATAAATCGAAATAGCGGAACTGGCGTATGTTATTGACCCGAATACAAGTGTCGACAGCAAAATAGCGGAAAACCTGGACCTCTGTCAAGAAAGTAGACACTCGATA
>NZ_VDCQ01000125.1 GCF_006265175.1 Paenibacillus hemerocallicola
AATACGGGAATACGGGAATACGGGAATACGGGAATACGGGAGTACGGGAATACGGGAATACGGGAATACGGGAGTACGGAAATACGGGAGTACGGAAATACGAAAATACGAAAATACGGAAATACGGAAATACGGGAAAACGGAATACGGGAATACGGAAATACGGGAAAACGGAATACGGGAATACGGGAATACAGCAAGACGGGAAGTCTAGTCCGAGAAATCGGGCTTTTTTCTCTATACGGCATAATTCGCGTACGGGAGTGCATGAATCACTTGATCGACAAAGGCTAGCTGCCTTTGCCGGCGCTTGCGACACCGAGAATCATCAAATAGCGGAACTTGGGTATGCTATTGACCCGCGCACTCGTGTTCATTGCAAAATAACGGAAAAGCGTGCCGCTATTCCGCTGTTCACGATCATTTTCAACCCGAAAAATCGGAATAACGGAAGCCTGTTCCGTTATATTCAGGAGTGTAACCGAATTCGGGGCAATAAAGGAACGCAGTTCCTCTATTTACAGAGCCCAGAGGAATATGGGTAAGAACGCTCCGGCCAGTTGCGGATGGCGTGCCTCTGCCTCTGTCTCTGCCTCTGGTTAACGACTGAAGTTGTTGGAGCTATATCCCGAATTGTCCGGTTTCGTGTCCTCCTGGCGTAATAACGAACAAACAGCCCGCGCGAAAGCATCTCGGCTTTCATGCGGGCTTGGCCTATTCATGCTTCTGTAGTCACATATGTCCGACGGGGCCAGGCTCCATGCCTCCGTTTTCCTTGCCCGCTCCGGACGGAAGCTCCATTTTTGCCTTGCCGAGCATGATGACGAAGACAAGACCGACAGCGGTGATCAGGATGGAGATCAGGAACAAATACGAGATCGAGCCGGCGAGCGCGTTCGTTGCGCTTTGGACGACTTCGGGCGGAAGTTCGCTCCGTACTTGCGGGATGAGAAGCGCCTTCGGATCGGAAAATTGCTCCGCCATCGCGGGATCCGGAAACACCGACTCGATGCTCGACTTGTAATCGACCTTTTGCAGCACGCCGAGCACCGTAACGCCGAGCGCCGAGCCGACCGTACGGAAAAACGTAATGAGCGAGATGGCCGCTCCTTTATATTGCCCGGGCAAACCGTGCAGCACCGAGATGTTCAGGACGACGAAGTTGACGCCGATTCCGAGTCCTACGAGCACCATGTACAGCGTAACCGTCCAACGCGGCGTATCGACCGTCATCGTTCCGAGCAGCATCATCGCGACCGCGAGTATAATCGTGGATATAAGCATAATGCTCCGATACGACATTTTGTTGATAAGCGGACCGCCGAGCATGCTGCTCACGACGACCGCCAGCATCATGGGAGTCAGCGTCTGGCCGGCGGCGCTGGCCGATTCGCCGTATACGCCTTGAATGAAGAGCGGGATGTAGGTGGCGCCCGCGATCATGATGATCCCGTACAGAAAGCCGATCGCTTGGCTGGCCGTGAACAGCCTGCTTTTGAACAGCTTGAGCTCCACGATCGGATCGGACACTTTCCGTTCGGTAGCGAGGAACAGCAGGAAGCTGACGACGAACAGAACGAACAGGCCGATAATTTGCCACGATCCCCACGCGTACGTGTCCGAACCGGCGAGCTCGATGGCGAACATAAAGCTCAGAATGGCTACAACGAGCGTAGTGGCCCCGGCCCAGTCGATTTTCTGCTTGCGGTGGGCGGCCTTCTCGCGGTATCCGAAATGCATGAGCGCGATGGCGACCAAGCCGATCGGCAAATTGATGTAGAACACCCAGCGCCAGTCGATATAATCGGTGATGTAGGCGCCGAGGGCCGGGCCGAAGACGCTGGACAGTCCGAACACAGCGCCGAACAGCCCGTTCATCTTGCCGCGTTTTTCCGGAGGGAAAATGTCGAAGATGACGGCAAATGCGATCGGCATGAGCGCGCCGCCGCCGATCCCTTGAATGGCGCGGTAAATGATCAGCTCCGTCATGCTGCCGGCGATGCCGCACAATACCGAGCCGATCAGGAACAGGACGAGTCCGAGCTGAAAAAACAGCTTCCGGCCGTATATGTCGGACAGCTTGCCGAATATCGGCGTGGCCACGACGGTCGCGATCATGTAGGCGGAGAATACCCATACGTAATGCTGGAAGCCGCCAAGCTCGGTAATGACCGTAGGCATAGCCGTGGAGACGATCGTCTGGTCGAGCGCCCCGACGAACATGCCGAGCAGCAGGCCCGCGACGACCCAATTGATTTTCGTTTGCTTGCGATCCATAAATCCACCTCTTGGAATTGAAGGAATGAAAAACCGTACGAAGTACTACTATAATTCAATTGTTACCCGTAATCAAAATAAATTTCAGTTAAAATGTTAATTTCTTCAACGCGGACGTTCTTGCCGGTGCAACGGCCAGTCCTGCGCGGTTGCCGCTTGCGTGATTTATAGCGTATGATAAGGGAGGCAGCGATCGGAAAGGAAGGCAAGCGGAGTGAACGAAACGATTCTTATCGTCGACGACGATCAGGCGATAGCCAATCTGATTGAAATATATTTGCTCAACGAAGGCTACGAGGTCATCAAAGCGTACGGCGGCCGCGAAGCGCTCGAGCTGATGAAGCGCAAAGCGCCTCGCCTCGTTATCCTCGATATTATGATGCCCGGCCTGGACGGGTTGGAAGTATGCCGGCAAATTCGCATGGACCAAACGGTGCCGATCTTGATGCTGAGCGCGAAGACGGAAGATATGGACAAAATTATGGGTCTCATGAGCGGAGCCGACGACTACATGGCGAAGCCGTTCAATCCGCTGGAGCTGCTGGCCCGGGTACGTTCTCTCATACGCCGCGCTTACGGTCTCAACGTCAAGGCGAACAAAAACCGCAGCGCCGATATCATGACCTTCGACTCCCTGGAGATCGACAAGGCGACGCATACCGTTACGATGGACGGCAAGCCGATCCATCTCACCTCGATCGAATTCGGCATTTTGTACATGCTGGCGAGCCAGCCGGGCCGCGTGTTCAGTGCCGAGCTTATCTACGAGCACGTATGGAACGAGCCGTATTCCCCGACATTCACGACCGTCATGGTGCATATAAGCAAGCTGCGGGACAAGCTGGAGAAAGATTCGGGCCAGAAATGGATTCATACGGTGTGGGGGGTCGGCTACAAGTTTGATCGCTAAACTGTTCTACAGCCTCCGTTGGAAAATAGTCGCCCTGTTCGTGATGAGTTTGGCTTTGTCCGGCTTAAGCCTGGTCGGGGCCTTCTTCGTCATGTTCGTCCTGAACGAGCTGAACATCCGCATTTTGTTCGATATTGCCAGAGAGCTGGACAATATGTTCGGCTGGCCGGTCGTGGTGGTCGTGGCGGGCATTTTTTTCTTTGTCATTTACACATTCGTGCTGAGCCGCAGGCGTATCCTGTATTTGGTGCGCATCACCAAAGCGGTGCAGCGTATCGCCAACGGACATTTCGACGAACGCATCCCGGTGCGGTACAACGATGAGATGGGCGAGCTCGCCAGCAATTTGAACAAAATGTCCGAGCAGCTGAAAACGTCGATCGAGGACGAGCGGCGCGCCGAGCGGACGAAAAGCGAGCTGATCACGAACGTATCCCACGATTTGCGGACGCCGCTTACTTCGATTACCGGGTATCTCGGTCTGATCGAGCAGGATCGTTACCGCGACGAGGTGGAGCTGCGCCATTACGTGCATATCGCCTACGAGAAATCGAAGCGGCTGCATGCCCTCATCGACGACCTGTTCGAATATACGCGGCTGAGCGGGGGCGGGCTGTCGTTAAAAAAATCCGGGATCGATCTGGTCGAGATGATCGGCCAGCTGACCGCCCAGTTTCAATATGAAATGCGTCAGGCCGGCATGGAAATCCGGCTTTCGTTTCCGAAGCACAAGGTGATGATCGAAGCCGACGGGGACAAGCTGGCGCGCGTATTGGACAACCTGCTTGCCAATGCGGTCAATTACGGCAGGGAAGGCGTCTATATCGATGTAACGGTGCGGGTTCAAGGAAAGGACGCCGTTACCGAAGTCGTCAATTACGGCTATCCGATTCCGCCGCAGGATTTGCCGCATATATTCGACCGGTTTTACCGGGTGGAGAAATCGAGATCCGAGGATACGGGCGGGTCGGGGCTCGGTCTGGCGATTGCCAAGCAAATCATCGAGCTGCACGGAGGATCGATTCGGGCCGAGAGCGACAAGAGCCGGACCGTATTCGAAATCAAATTGCCGCAGGGATGAGGGGGCGGCCGCTTCCGCCGCTCGCCATGCGTTGAAACGGACGCTGCATTCCGTTCCGTTTCTTCTATTTTGCTGTGACAAAGGACTTAGGCGGTATCGGCATCCTACTGCAATCGATTACTAATCGTTGAAAAAGGCGGGAACGGCATGATAAAACGAAAAGCGCTATTAATCGGGGTAAACGGCTTCGGGGAGCAGCATCTGAACGAGCTGCTTCACCAGCAGGACCTGGGCGTGCTGGAGCTGGCCGCGGTGAGCGATTTGCGGCTGCCGGAGCAGACCGGCGTCGTGATCGCGGAGCGCGGCATCCGTTATTATGAGGACTACAAGGATATGCTCGACAAGGAGCGGGGAGCCGATTTCGTCATCGTCTCCACTCCGATCCAGCTGCATGCGCCGATGGGCATCGACGCGATGGAGGCGGGTTACCACGTCTTGCTGGAGAAACCTCCGGCGGCGGTTATCCAGGATGCGGAACGGATCGCCGAGACGGCGAGGCGCACGGGGAAACGGTGTGCGGTCAATTTCTTCACCCCGTCGGCCAAGGCGATGGCGATGCTGACCGGAATCGCGGCATCCGGGGAGATCGGCGAGATTCGGGCGATCAAAGGCATTTCGTTGCTCAATCGGCCGGGCTGTTATTTTACCAGAACGCCTTGGGCCGGCAAATTGACGGTCCGGGGCGTAACGGTACTGGACGGCTCTTTCCATAATCCGGCGGCTCATTTGTTTTACAGCATGCTTTGCCTATCCGAGCGGCTGGCCGTCGCAACCGGCAAGCCGGATGCTCTAAGCCGGGTGACGGCGGAGCTGTACCGGGGCAACGCGATCGAGAGCGACGACACGTCCTGCTTGCGCGTCGATACGGAAGGCGGCCCCGCCATGCATCTATACATCACGTTGTGCGCCCGACATACCGAGACGCAGCGAATCCGTATAGAGGGCGCCGACGGAGCGGCGGAATGGAGCTATGACGACAAAGTCACCGTATGGAAAGACGCGGACTCCGTCGTCTATGACTGCAAGGAAGGCAGCTTCCTCGCGGCCCGTTACCGCAACTTGATCGGGGTGATCGAAGGACGCGAGGAGCGGCTCGACGTTCCGCTGGAATCGGCCAAGCGGTTTACGCTCGCCGCGAACGGCGCGTTCGAATCGGCCGGGAGCGTGAAGGCGATTCCGGACCGGTATTTGCAGCCGGCCCGGCAAGAAGGGGATCCCGGCGTTTACGTCGAAGGGATCGAGGAGACGATCCGCACCGCGTTCCGCGAAGGTAAGCTGTTCTCGGAAATCGGCGTGCCGTGGGCTGCGGGCTCGGAGCCGTTCGATTTGGCCGGATACCGTTCTTTTCCGCAAAAGTTCCGGTTGAACGGGTAAGCCCGTTTACAGTCGGGGCATTTGTCCCGAACCGTTTCGCATACGACTTGGACTTTCTAGAGGCTCCTTTTTTGCGAGGTGCCTTTTTCCTATTACCGACGAATCCGATTCGTCAAAAAATTTATTTCAGACCGTGCAACCATTCGACCGGCAGCCGCATCTGGATAAGGGGAGAGGGGGAAGCGGACTGGATGTCGTCGGGCAATTAAAGAGACAGGACGAAAAGGCGCTGCAGGCGCTGATGGATCAATACGGCGATTATTTGCTCAGAACGGCCTGTCTGCTCCTGAAGGACCGTCAAGCGGCGGAAGAAGCGGTGCAGGATGCGTTCGTAACCGCCTACTACAAAATCGGGCAGCTGCAGGACCCGCTCAAGCTGAAAGGCTGGCTGACCCGAATCGTCGTCAACCGGTGCCGGATGCGGCAGCGGACGCGGGACTGGAAACGGTTGTTTTCCTTTGCGCGGATGGAGCCGTTTCTGGAGGACGTCTCGGAGCCCGGCCCGGAGCAATCGTTGATGCTGGAGCTGCGCAACGAACGGTTGAGCGATGCGGTACGGCAGCTCGCCTATCCGTATCGGGAAGCGATAACGCTGTATTACTTTAACGAGATGAACATAGAGGAAATGTCGGAACAGCTCGAGTGCAACCGGAATACGATCAAGGCGCGACTATCCAGGGGAAGAGCCCAATTGAAACGGATGTTGGAAGAAGGTGCGGATCATGATGGACAACGATAAGGAACCGGTTAAAGCCCGGCTGGACGAAGAGCTCCGCGACCTGCGCTTCCAGGGGGCCGCGAATGTGCTTGCGCGCACGCATCCCCGTACATGGGCGGAGCGAATCCGCGCGATCTGGAATAAAGAAATCGAAATTCCCGTCGTACCGAGCGGAGCTGCCGTAGCCGTCCTGCTCCTTATGCTCGCGATCCAGCAGACCGCGAATCCGGATCCGGAGCAGGCGGCGCCGAGAAACCGGCAGCTTGTCGAAGCGGGAGGCAATACGTACTGGAAGGACGAATTCGAGAGGGCGGTGGCGAATGCTGAAAATCAGAATCAAGGTTAAGCATCTGGTGCTGTCGTTCGCCGCGGCGGGAGCGTTCGTCGGGATTTTTGCAGGTATCGTCGTACCGCAAACCGAGCTGTTTATCGCCCGCAAGCACGCCTCGGCCTCAGACTTGAGCGGCAAGCCGGCTATTATCGGGGCGCTTGAAAGCCGATGGATAACGGATAAGCAGAAATGGCGGCTTATTCGCGATTCCATGATCGAGGATACGCCGGATACGCTGCGAGCGTCCGATTTCGATCTGTACGTCGGGCCGGGGTTTACGCAAAGTTACGGCAACGGGCAGGAGAGACTGTTCAGCGCATCCGAGAAAATTCCTTACTTGGAGCTCTATGTGGCCCGGGCTCCGGCGGACGGCTACTTGCTGCAGGCGGCAAAGCATCTCGCCCATTGCTACAAGCTCGAGGGGAAGACGGATCGGGCTATCGCCGTATTGGAGCAGGCGGCCAAACGGTTGCCGGGAGGGCGGCACGAGTACATGCGTCACGAGCTCGCTTACAAGGCGGCCGAACTGTTCGGCAGCGAAGGGCGCCTCGGGGATGCCGAGAGCAGGCTTGCGGAGATAACGGCCCAATTTGACAACGGCGATTCGTACTGGAACGGCAAAATCGCGCAGCTGAGAGCCCGCTTGCTAATGCGCGAAGGAGATTTGCCGCGCGCGCTGGAGCGCGTAAGTAGCGAGCTGGCGGAAGCGGAACGGCCAGGGCAGGGGGAGGCCGGCAAAGTCCGGGCGGAGCAGCTTGTCATGGTGCGGAACCAATTGGAGAGCGAGGCGAGGCGGCAGACGGCATCCGATTCCGGAGTTTCCGGGACGGTCAAGCGCAGCGACGGCAGTCCGCTCGCCCGGACCGGAGTATTTTTGCGGGAAGAGCGTATCGTCAATCAGAGCGTTTCCGAGAACGATCCTTATCAAGCCGTGACGGACGAGAACGGGCGCTTTGCGTTTGACGGCGTCGCTCCGGGCAGCTACCAGCTGTATTTGGGGCTAGACTTCGAGCAGATCAGCGGCTATACATGGCCCGTCGGTTTGGACGAGTGGATCGATGTGGATGGCGTCCGCGACGTCGAGCTGCCGATCGCGCTGCAGCCTCTTATCGAGCAGCAGTCTCCGGTCAATGAAGCGACCGTAACCGATTCGCAAATAACCTTTCAGTGGCGGAGCGTAGAAGGTGCGGCCTACTACAATGTCAATGTCGGGCTCGAAATGAGAAGCGGCTCGGGAAGCATGGCGCTGCGTACCCGCGTTCCGGAAAACCGGCTTCAAGTACCGGTGGATCGGCTGTATGACGTCCAGACCGGTCTGTCGTACGAGAAGCCCGGCGATTGGTCGACGGCCGATCCGGCTGCGCTGCTAGGATTCGCAGACCCCGACAACCGGTATTTCTGGAGCGTGGAAGCATACGATGCGTTCGGCAAGCTGCTTACGAGAAGCAACGGTTACCGGCTGGACGATCGCTCGATCGGGAACCTCCCTTTTTTCTTCTTGAAGCAGCGTACGATGACGAATGCCGACAAGCTGGTGGCGGACGGGAAATTCGACGACGCTATGGCCGTTTATAAAAAAACGTTCGAGAACGATTCGAGCGACGTTCACGCGCTGCGTATGATCATTCGCCTGCTGCAGGCGAAAGCGACGATAACCGGCGACAAGACGTTGGATGACGAGGCATATCCGTACGTCAAAACGATGCTCGGGCTGCGACCCGTGCAGGAGTACGCCGGCAGACTCATGCATTACTATTACGAGAAGCAAAACTGGCTCGAGTTTCACGCCATGTACGATTTGTACGCCCGATTGCGGGGTCAGCCGATCTCGTCCTATGAACAATCGATCTATGCGACGGCCTTGATGAAGCAAGGAAAATATGCGGAGGCGAAGCTTCCGTTCGAAGAGGCGATGAAGGAGGACGGCAGTCACCGGTTCGTAGGCAACTATTTGGCGGCCGTACTGTATGCCGATCGGTCCGTCGAAGAGGCGCTGCAAATCGCGGCGGCGTATCCCGAGCGTTCGTTCGGACCTCCGCTCCGCAATTGGCGCCGGCTTGTAGAAGCTTTGCAGGCGGAAGCGGACGGACAGGCGGCTTATTTCGCGGAGTTGAACGAGACGCTGGATTGGCATTTCCGGGGGCGGGAGGCGGACCGGCTCGGCGAGTGGCTGTTATCGACAAAGGAGACTGCCATGAAAGCATTCGTCCAGGCGGTCATGGGCGTGCGTTAGTCCAAGGTCGGAGCTGATCCCGTTCAGGGAAGTGCGTCGATTAAGCAGCCATTCCTTTTCCCGTATTTGCATATTCCGGAACCTGTTTTCTTTGCTATAATTTAGGCGGGAGGCCATCCGGACGGAAGCGGACGTTCCTCGGGCAGCTAGGCTGGGGCGACAATCGTCGGGCTGCGGGAATGAATCGGCTTCGTCCAAACGGCAAGCTGTATGAAGGGTACGGCAAGTAAACGAGCGGGGGCGAGCAAAGCATGATTATCGATTCGCATAATCATCCGAACTATTTGAATATGACCTGCGATAAAATTTTGGACAACATGCGTATGCACAATATCGACCGTACTTGGCTGCTTACGCTGGAAACGCCCGAGTTCGAATATTCGCCGAGCTATCACCGGATGACGTGGGGAGACGAGTCCGGCCCGATTCCGTTCAACCACTGCCTCGCTTGCGTGGAGAAAGCTCCGGACAAATTCGTACTCGGCTACGCGCCGGATCCGCGAAAGCCGCATGCGATCGGCAAGCTTGAGGCGGCCATCGAGATGTACGGCGTCCGCGTGTACGGGGAAGTGATGCTGCGGATGATGTACGACAACCCGGATGCGGTGGCCGTTTTCCGGTATTGCGGCAAGAGAGGGCTTCCGGTCATCGTCGAAGTCAACTACGGTCACGGCGGCGGAGGACCGTATGCGGCGCCGGGCTACTGGTACGGCGGAGGCATCGAAGCGTTCGAGCGGGCGATCCGGCAATGCCCGGACACGGTTTTTCTCGGACACGGTCCGGGCTTCTGGGCGCATATGTCGGGCGACGAGCTGTATGCGCAGCACAGCTACCCGACGGGGCCGATCGTACCTGGCGGCAAAGTGGCCGAAATGATGCGCGCCTATGACAATCTGTACTGCGATTTGTCCGCCGGCTCGGGCTTGAATGCGCTGACCCGGGATGCGTCGTTCAGCAAAGAGTTTTTGCTGGAATTCCAGGACCGCATCCTGTATGGAAGGGACATTTGGGACAACAAGCTGCAGTAGTTTCTGCAGACGCTCGACCTTCCGCCGGACGTGCTGGACAAAATCTATTGCCGCAATTCGCTTGCGCTCGTGCCTTGATCCAAGTTCCTGTTACCCGTAAGGCTTCAAGAGGGCTGCCGCATCCGGCAGTCCGTTTTTGTGCGCCGGCAAGCTGCCGAACGGAACAAAAATTTCCTCTATATGATCGGACTGAGGGGGAAAACGGCTCAAACGGAACAAAAAGTTCCTCTATTCGCTCCAAAGGAGGCGCCCAAAGGCTTCCTGCAGCCGATAGAGGAAATTTTTCTTCCTTTATGGCCTATTTTGAGGGCATTCGCGAGCGATAGCGGAACTTTTTGTTCCGTATGCCGATCTCCCCGGACTGGGGTCAACGCGCCGATACTCTTTCTCCGTACGGAATGAAGGCAATCGATGACGGCCGGCAACGGCACAGCAACGGCACAGCAACGGCACAGCAACGGTGC
>NZ_VDCQ01000126.1 GCF_006265175.1 Paenibacillus hemerocallicola
ATATCATCAGCACAGCCAGCTATGATAGTATTTGCTTGTTCGGCATGTTTTACTGCCTCAGCGTAAAGTTGTCACCTCTGGCTGCAGTCATCCTAACATACTAAACTGAATTCCGTTATTTTACCGGATTTAAGTGAACCGCGAAGAAGTACAAGCATCATGCTGCTCCCTTGCTGTTTCATGTGCCAATCTTACCAATTATTGATACATGATGTAAAAGAGGATTTCGTCCTATTTTTTGCTATCCTGTCCGTTACTTCAACAAACATAAAAAAGGAGCTGCCGGGTAGGAGCTCCTCCACTATCGTACCCGTCCCTCGGAATCATATATAATACCAACGCATTCAGGGGTATAATCTAATGGTAATGGATTTTATTACCGTGTGGGAGGGGTCACGGATACATGCTAATTCGTGCCTTACGATTTGACGCCTACTTCAATAAAAAAGAAAACAGGCCACCTGTGGCAGTCTGCTCCCTGGTTATCTTTAATGCCCCTTACCTCGATATAAAAGGAGTAATAGAACATCACTTCACTAAGCTGCATTCCGTTTGTATGCGCGCACCGCAAATAGATATGCGACGATCATTATCCCTAAGCACCACGCTAAAGCGACCCAGATATGATGGCCTACCGGTTGACTTGACAATAGTGCACGGATGGTCTCTACGATAGACGTCACCGGCTGGTTTTCGGCAAAGACGCGTACGACTGACGGCATCGTCTCGGTCGGCACAAAGGCAGAACTGATGAAAGGCAGGAAGATCAACGGATAGGAAAAGGCGCTTGCTCCTTCCACCGTTTTTGCGGACAGTCCGGCAATGGCCGCGACCCAAGTCAAAGCCAGCGTAAACAGCACGAGTATACCTGCTACGGCAAGCCAAGACAGTACCCCTGCCGACGAGCGAAAGCCCATAATGAGCGCTACGAGAATGATGACGACAACAGAAATGACATTGGATACCACCGAGGTCAGCACGTGCCCCCACAGTACAGTGGAACGCGCAATCGGCATCGAGTGGAACCGCTCAATGATGCCCCGTTGCTTATCCAAAAACAGGCGGTAAGCCACGTAGGCCACCCCGCTGGCAATAGCCATAAGCAGTATACCAGGCAACAGGAAGTTCACATAGTTATCCGTACCGGCTTGGATTGCGCCGCCAAACACATAAACGAACAGCAGCATCATTGCAATTGGAGTGATGCAGACGGTGAAGATGGTGTCCATACTGCGGAAAATATGGCGCATGGAACGTCCGAGCATCACGCTCATATCGCTGAAAAAATGGTTTTTTGCCGTCTCCATTAGATGGCCTCCTTTTTACCGATGATTGCGAGGAATATTTCCTCCAATGTCGGCTGTTTTTCAACATACTCTACCTTCGCTTTAGGGAACAGCTGTTTCAGCTCCGCGAGCGTGCCGCTGGCGATAATCCTGCCCTCGTGCAGAATGGCAATTCGGTTGGCAAGCTGCTCGGCCTCCTCTAAATACTGCGTTGTCAGGAATACCGTCGTGCCGCCTTCGGCAAGCTCCTTTACTATCTTCCAAACCTCGATACGTGCCTCGGGGTCAAGCCCTGTGGTTGGCTCGTCAAGGAAAATGATCTGCGGTTTGCCCACGAGGCTCAAAGCGATGTCGAGCCTGCGGCGCATACCACCCGAATAAATAGATGGTTTACGGTCGGCCGCGTCAGTTAAGCCGAAACGTTTCAGCAAATCGTCCGCAACTTGACGCGGATGATCCAGATGCCGCAGCTTGGCAATCATGATCAGATTTTCCCGCCCGGTCAATATCTCGTCAACGGCGGCAAATTGCCCGGTCAGACTGATCGCATGCCGTACATTCTCGGGTTTTGACGCGACGTCAAATCCGTTTACGGTGGCGCTGCCTCCGTCCTGTTTGAGCAGCGTGGTAAGGATTCTGACAATCGTCGTCTTGCCCGCGCCGTTGGAGCCAAGCAGGGCGAAAATCTCACCTCGCTTCACTTCAAAATCGACGCCCTTTAAAACTTCTGTGTCCTTGAAAGACTTTCGCAGACCTTTCACTTCAATTGCCTTTTCCATCGCGATATCCCCCTTTCTTTGATTTATCCGAAACCTTTTTCATGGCCTTGTTAACTTCTTGGTCAACAGATTCTTGATAGATGTCAGCGTAAGTTTTTGAATCTTTGATTAGATCGTCGCAGAAAGCCGCTACGTCACTGCCCGTCACTTCGAGCACGCCTTTCCCCAAGGCCGCGCCCTCTTCAAAAAGATCGATAATCCCAGAGAGCAAACCCGTCCCGTTGGTTAGCTCAACAGGGCCGACCTTAAAAAGATATTTTTGAATCTCTTTATAAACAATCTGATAATCTTGCGGGAGGGCTTTGACACGCGCCACGTGCGCTAGCCACTCTTTTTTGCCTTTGATGATATCTTGGATTCTCATGTTATCCTCCTATTTACCTAATTTTTTAGCGATATTATGGTTGAGCTGCTCGCGCCACTTGTCGCGTAAAGACCTTGCCCCTTCTTCGCCGGCAAGCGCTGAACAGAAGCCTTTGATATCGTCACCCAAAACCTCTTGGACACTTTGACCGTCCGCTGCGGTTTCTTCGAGCAGGCCGAGCACACCGTCAAGAATTGGCATGAGGTTGCGACCGGTGAAATCGGAGTGCGGCCAAAGATTGGCATTAATTTTTTCCCATGCCGCTTGATAATCAGCCGGCAGCTTTTTGGCCCGCGATTCAAAAGCTTTCATTTCCTTAGTCATGTCACTGCCGGTGATTTTTTCCCAAAAATTCATTATTTTTTCTCCTTTAACTCGTTAATTTTTGATGATACGAACTCCCATTTTTCCCAGAACCTCCGCAGCTCCTCGAGCCCCGCGTCGTTAATCGCGAAAAACTTTCGCGGCGGTCCCATGTCCGAGGGCTTCTTGGTGATCTCCACCAACTTGTTTTTTTCAAGCCGGATCAGGATGGTGTACACCGTTCCCTCCACAACATCTGTGAAGCCGAGGGCGTTCAGCCGCCGCGTGATTTCGTAGCCGTAGGTTTCTTTGCGGCTGATAATTTCAAGGACACAGCCCTCAAGCGCCCCTTTGAGCATTTCCGTTAGGTTTTCCAGCACAATCACTCCTTGCTATTCTGTATGACTGGTATCAAGTGTTACTTACTACTGCTATAGAGTAACACGTAGTAGTTGGTCTGTCAATAGCATTTGCTTCGACACGGATTTTACTCCTCGTTAGTTGAAAAAACGGCAGCCATTTGACCGGCTGCCGTTCTTCGCGTTTCATTGAGCTATCGTATCCCGTTAGAGTGTAGTAGCAAATGAATTACAACTCGTTATTTCTCCCAAAGCTCGACCAGTCGGCCTTCAGGATCTTCAATCCAAATAAACTTTCCAAATTCACTAATCTCTTTTTTCTTTGCAAGAGGTACACCAATATGTTCAAGATGCTTAATAGTCTCGTCTAGATTATGAACTTGGAAATTTAACATCACTTGTTGTTCTGTTGGAAAATAACTGTCATTCTCGGTAAAGAAAGAAAAGATAGTCTCATTTCCTAATTGGGGTTTTATCACAGTCCCATTCCAATTTTCTATTTCAATCTTCAACACTTCACTGTACCATTTTTTTACTACTTCAAGATTCTTTGTTCTCCAAAATATTCCTCCGAAACCTTTTATCATTGTATCTAACTCCTATCTGCCATCAAATTTTTAGCTATCCGATTACAGTAGATATTCGAGATATAAATTTAAGTTCCTTTTTCAACTATGCTGCCCGTTCGTATTATGAGATCAACCAGCTCTTTGCTGGTTGATCCTTTTTCATTTTGGGTCGACGATTGATGGTAGCCGGGTCGAACGTAACGTCCACGAGACCTCCGACGGTAAGACGATTCACTTTCCCTCCATCTACCCGTACCATTTACACTGGAATGTCCGTTCATTCAACTCTCGTACCCGTAATTCATTACTTTGCTCTCGGTATCAAAATGCTTTTTCTGTCTTTTCAAAGCCAAGGTGTGGGTAATATTCCATTGCAGTCGGTGCAGAAAGCAATAATAAAGAAACCTCTTCTCCTAAGTGTTCCCGTAAACGCTCAACAAGTTCTGTTCCAACACCAGTTTTCTGACATTCCTTACATACCGCTAAATCCGAAAACTAACATATATGTTCTTGTCCCTTCAAAACATCAAATGAAATTTTATATTCGATATCGCCTCCGATATTGCGAAGGGCTCATCTGCATGTGAGCCGTAAACACCCTGCTTAAGTAAAAGCCGGATTGAAAACCACTGTATGCAGCCACCGCATCAATCGTATAGTCTGTTTCAAGGAGCAGCGAACGGGCCTTATCGAGTCGCAGTAGGGTCAAATATTGGCCGGGATTCATCCCGATCGCGGTGCGAAATCGGCGGGTAAACTGGGATTGGTGGAAGCCGAAGCGGTCGGCGACATCCTGAAGCCGCAACTCCTCTCGATAATGGTTGCGAATAAAATCGGCGGCCTTCTGAATGAACGGATCTTCATGCTTGACAACCTTTTGTTTTTCGACAGCGCAGATAAAAATCAAATCGAAGACGACGTGAGCGAGAAACTGTCTGTGCACGCTGTCCCGGGGAAGCACACATTGGCGGATATATGCGAAGTTGGAAGCTAGCCGAGCATGGTCGTGTAGTGTAACCTTGCCGATCGGTATTGTGAATGCGGATTCGCCTCGGTCTTCGTTGTACGCCATGCCGTTCTCACGGAACACCAGGAAATACAAAGAGAGCGGCTCTAACGAGCGCCTGTGAAGTGAGGTGCCAGGAGGACAGAATACAATATCACCAAAGGTGGCTTGCCCTGTTTCTTCGCCGACCCTGTACTCGAATACGCCCCGATCGACGGCCAAGATGACCCAGGCATCGTACGCGGACTCCGAATGATCGAAATCCGCCTGCGGCCCTTTGTAATGATGATTGATTACCCGGATTGGACTGTTCATGAGCATCGTACGTCCCCCCCTTCCTCCCTCGTTCTTCGAATGCCATGCAAAAAAGTACAAAATCAATATAAATTACGGCATGGTGACTGTCAATCTTTCCGACGTTACGTGTACATGCAATGCATAAATGTGCATAGCTGATCAAATTGACCACAGGATGCTGTTCATTTCAGGTACGCAAAGATTTAGACGCTGAAATGACAAAGACGCCCGAACGGTAGCTCTGCGGCGTCTTTGCTCTTGCCTTCGATGAGGACAGCTCAACGGTTTGCGACGTCCCGTTTTTCGAGCAGGCCGTATTGCTCCGCAATGGGCTCCATCACCTTGTCCCCAAAATTTTGGCCCATGATCGCATAGCCTTGTCCGTTCGGGTGAAGGTTGTCCGGCAAATGCTCGGCGGACGTCTCGTCAAAAATGGTCAATCCGTCCAGCGAATGTAATGAGCGATTCCCCTGGCTCCAGATGACTCGTTACAATTAGTGTCTCGCCACATACCAGATCAAATTGGACTGAAAACTCCAGCGGTTCGACCTCTATCGTGACGGCCGTCGTATCGCTTTCGAAGACTAGACGGACTCCGGCTGAATGATGGGCCCTATTGTTAATTCCGCTCGGCGGAAACAAACTGTACTCCTTGTACGGAATTCGCCAAGGCTTGATTCCACTGTCCGTCTGCTCCAACGAAACGTCTCCTTGAAACAAAGCAAAGTGGTTAGATGCCCCCCAGCATACAAACAACGTATTCCTTTGTCGGGAATTTGCGATTTGCCCGATAAAACGGATGCCGATACCTGTTTTTTGCCGCCTCGCAATCTTCCGCGTTTGCATCCGCCCAAATCCTCACTTTCCCGTCGCGGTAATAAGTTAGAACCTGCTCGCCGGGATGGTCGATCAGCTTGGAACAAAGCGCGACCCGTCCGCCGATCGTATGCACAGGATTACCGAAGCGGTCGATTACCCGGGCGTCTCCGCCAGTAACGCCGCATACAATCTCATGCATGCCATCTCCGTTGAAATCGATTGGGGCGGTATCGAAAGTATCGTATGGCAGCGGATAAGGCTGACCCGTCAGGGCATCAAACGTGAAAGTCTCCACCCCGGTGTAGAAACGGCCTGCCAATGTTTTGGTTTGTCCCCCGATTTTACCCGCGGTTGCGATCAATTCTCCGTTGGCTCCAATTCGGCCGATCCATCCTTTGTGAATGTGACCCTGCTCGATTGCGCCCCAAACCCGCTCACCACGGTCGTCGTAGAGGTTGACGCGCGGCCCTTGCACCGATTTGTTTTCCCTGTTCGTGTAGATGAGCCAGCGCTCGTTCGCGGAGTCATAAACCGGCTGCACCATATCCGAATGGCCTCTCCAGGATTCCCCATCCGCCGTAAACAACGTGCTGCCGGTATCCATTTCGATGCATCGTTCGCCCCACATGAATTCGTCGACCCCATCCTTGTTAATATCGAATACGGGGAACACGTGGCTGCCCGCCGGACCATCATGGCCCGGGTTGATGTTCCGTTCCCAGCGCAGTGACATATCGGACTGCCAGGCTTGAAAAAACGTTGGCCCATAGGTGCCTTGAGCGGTAATCAGCACAGGTTCTCCGCGTACGTATCCGCCAAATATATGATTGCGGAATACGTGGGACATTGGTTGATGTGTATCGTTGTGCGGCCAAGGCCATTGTCCGATTGTCTCCCCCGTTTCAGAATCGACGCGTTCGAGACAATATTCGAACAAATTAAACGGATGGAGGGGATCGCGGTTGTTGACGAACCAAATTTCATCCACTCCGTCGCCATCAAGATCGAAAGCGAAAAAGTTGCAAAATGGGTGGCCCGGAACTACACCCGGTCCCAAGTCGCGTTTCCACAAAACGTCGCCGTTTTCCGTGTAGACGATCATTTTCAGCGTATCCTTTGGATAGCAGAACATTTGGTAGGAGGCGTCGATGTCGTAATTGGCACTATAAAAACTCAGGAAAGCACGTGGCATTCCGGTACCCAGCTCGATAGGCGTTGTGCGAAAATATTCGATTGGCTGGCCGACATTCAACTCCATCATGACTTGCAAATCGATTTTTTTTTCAGCTGGCATTTTTGTTTCCCTCCACGGATGTATATTTATAGTTTATTTAATTTTCATCGATTGAATGATCGCGTTGGCTTCTTCTTCCGTCGAGCGCAGCATTGTGTTCAAATCCGTTGTGCCTGTAACAAGTGGCATCGTATTTTTATTCACCACTTTCCAAACTTCGCCGTCATAAATCGTTTTGGCGGAAATCGGCGCAAGTTTGCTGGAGAATGCCGCTTTTAAATTTTTATCGGTGAAAGCGGTTTCCTTTCCAAATGCGCTCACTACCTCCGGCGAGTTCACGACCGGGAGTGCGCCCGAACGAGATACACTTATCTGAAATTCGTCGGAAATCAAATATTTGATTAGCTCCATCGACTGATCCTTATGATCACTTGTTGCCGCTATTCCGAAAATAGTCGGGGATGCTTGTGGTCCAACGTTTGGCGCCTCCTTGAACGTTGGAAAAGATACTATGTCCCAATTCAAACCAGATACGTCCTGAGTAAGATGCGAGTTTACCAACCCGACTAACATCGCGGAATTGCGGTCTTTGAAGAAACTGACGGTATCCGGTATTTTTTTTGAGCTGGTAATCGTATCGCGATATAACGGAACAGAGGTTGCTCGCGTCAACGTATCGAACAGAATGTTCCATCTGTCGTTTTTGTCGAATGAAGCCCTCAGCGTACCGGTTTCGACATAGGGCAGTGAGAACGAGTTCAGGCGCAGGAAATGCTCGAGCAAAAAAGCGAGACCCACATAGGTAGTACCGTTATTTGCAATGGTCAGTCTTTTGTTCAGCTCCAAAACCTCGTCCCATGTCATATGGTCCTTCGGATACGGTACCCCGAACTGGTCGAACAAGTCTTTGTTGTAGTAAAGACCAAGTGTGTTGTTGAGTACGGGCAATCCGTTGATTTTGCCATCCCCCATCGTTTTCATGGCATCAATGAACGTGAGATCGATGCGGGACAGATCCACCTGATGACGTTCGATCAGCTCAGTCATATCGTACTGGATGTTGTAGGGCCGCGCGTTTGAGTAAGCGGCAATCGATTCCCAAACTATATCCACTTTGGAACCCGTTAAAATCAGATCGTCGTAATTTTTTCCCGACTGGTAGGTGATCGTATGCTGCGGAAATTTTTTGCGAAGCAAATTGCCGAACCGATCGTCAAACGCTTCCTGCGACCATCCGCTGGTGCTGAATATGGTCAAGTTTGCCGGTGGCAGTTCTTCCGGCTTAACGCTTGACGATTCGGATTTTCCCGAATTGCCGCCTTCCTGGCAAGCTGACAACAGCGCAGCAAAGGCGAGTACTGTGGTAAGTCCGCTATTGAGGTAGCGCTTTCTCTTTGCTTTACCTGACATAATCGTCCCCTCCATCATATTCTGATTGAAAACTGCTATGCATATTTATGCATCTCATGATCATTATAAGTTGGGAGTATTGCCAGCCTCCATATCGCATTTTATACAGTTTGTGTACTTTTTTGCATCGTTTTCGGGAAGTAGAGAAGATCCGGGGCATTAATTATCATTAAAATGGGCCTCAGGCGGATTTTGAAAACTCCGAATCGGTATATGACGCATGGGTTATTTGGCCGTCGACCGAGGTGCCTTCGGATTTACGCGGATTTCAAAGCATAGATGTTCTTGTCGGGAAACAGCTAAAAAAACATCTTCCTCGACTCGAAGGGTGATGTCTTCTTTTACTGCAATATTTCGATCATTCCCATATAGGGTAGCCGCTCTCCCAGTTGGCTATCGAAAATGTCGGAATAGCTACATACGGCAATGTATATGTTCTTGATATGGTGGAGAATTTCATTGTTCTCCGTTTCGTACGATTTGAAGATCGTGGTCATGTCGGAACTGCTCAACAAAAATTGAAAAAACGCTCCGGTTAATTCACGTTGAAGGGCCGTGGACAAGAACCTATATTCTTAAAATAAAAAGTCCGCGATTTTCGCGGAGTCCGAAGCATACAAGTTCTTGTCCCTTGACAGTTTATGATTGTAATAATCCCATGAACAGCTTATTCAACATGTAGAAGTTAACCCTGCTGGACTTTGACGTGATCCTTTATTCTTTTCCTCGTTTGTTACTTAGCATATACTCCGGTGTTTTCCATTATCCTGCCCGTTAGCCATCCATGCCGCAGGCAGCACCACAGATTATGAAAGTACATCCGTACATCCGTTCTTCCATGGGAGTTCAACAAAGACGATTGCTTTCGTATTCATTGACACGCCTATAAAACGTCATGTGCTTCATATTCAATTTCTTCATAGCAGCTGTAGCTGTCATCTCCCCAGCCTTCCATTCATCGTAGACGAGAACGAATCCCGCATCGATCTCGACCTTCGGTCGACCAAACTTCACCCCTTCCGCTTTGGCAACCTCAATTCCCTCCGCTTGTCTCTGCCTGTTTTTTTTGCGCTCCTGCTCGGCCACGTATGCCAGCATGCTTAAAAACTGATCCTCGAGCAACTTCCCTAAATCACCCATCGTTTTAAATTTCCTGGAGTCAAATAAAGTCTCGTTATCCAGACAAACAATATCCGCATTCCTCTCTCGGGTTATGTACTTCCACTCACTGATGATGCCGTCATAGTCACGGCCAAGCCGATCCAGCGCATCGAGGTACACCAAATCGCCTTCACGAATCAACATGCGCATAGACTGATACCGCGGCCGGTCAAAGTCCTTTCCACTCTGCTTGTCGACAAAAATAAATCGATCCTCAATTCCGAGCTCCCTGAACTTAATAAGCTGCCGTTCGGGATTCTGGTCTTTGGCCGAAACCCGGCCGTATGCCAATTTCATAAAACCCTACCTCTTTTCGTGCCAAAATACCAAACCAAATCATGGCACATGCCTAAATTCATTTCATGGTATTTTGGCACATAGAAACAAGCCCTTTTTGAGCGTGCCGAAAAGCAGCTTTCTGACACAGTCTGAACATTCAAAAAGACCATCGAAGTAATCGACGGCCTAGCTGGTGATTCAACTATCGTTATCCGTTAGGTTAATCGTCAATCCCATAAATAACTAATGAATTGAAACACGCCCATCAATAATAAGGCAGCTAAGGGTTTAATAAGTTTTCTATGTCA
>NZ_VDCQ01000127.1 GCF_006265175.1 Paenibacillus hemerocallicola
CATTTCCCCAACTCCTTTTAGATGGTTCTTTTCTCTTTTTGGCTTTCTCAACAACCTGACCCCACAAAGTGGGGCGACGCTTATCCAGGTACTTTGCGGGGACCCCGAAACTTATAAATTCGACAAAAAAACCGCTATGCGGGCTAACCCGAAAGCGGTTTTCCAATCTGCTCGAAGCCTTAAACCCCGATAATATGATAGCCGTTGTCCACGTGAATGACTTCGCCCGTTATGCCGCGAGACAGATTGCTCATCAGGAACATCGCGGTGTCTCCGACCTCCGCCGTCTCGGTCGTTCGGCGAAGCGGAGCCTTCTCCTCCACTTGTCTGAGGATCGAGTTGAAATCTTTGATGCCCTTGGCCGCCAGCGTCCGGATCGGACCGGCGGAAATGCCGTTGACGCGAATATTGAATTGGCCCAGATCGTTGGCCAAATAACGAATGCTTGCCTCGAGAGCGGCTTTTGCGATGCCCATGACGTTGTAATTCTTCATCGCGCGTTCGGCGCCGAGATAAGTCATCGTCATGATGCTGCCGCCTTCCGTCATGAGCGGGTACACGCGCTTGGCCACCGCCGTCAGCGAGTAGGCGCTAATGTCATTCGCCAGCGCGAACCCGTCGCGGGACGTGTCCACGAACAAGCCTTCCAGTTCTTCGGTACGGGCGAAAGCAATGCTATGTACGAAGCCGTGCAGAACGCCGAACTGCTCCTTGAGGGCAGCAGCGAGCGTATCGATCTCCTCGTCCACGGTTACGTTGCAGGGCAAAATAACGGAATTCGGGATCGTCTCCGCCAGCTTGCGAACCCGCTCCTCCACCCGCTCGCTCTCATACGTAAATGCGAGGCGTGCGCCCTGTGCGGCGAGCGACTGCGCGATCGCCCATGCGATGCTGCGGTCGTTGGCCACGCCCATGACCAATATATGTTTCCCTTCCAGCAATTGACCCATCGTTCGTTTCCCCTCTCGACTTGGGATGAATATTCCGGCATGCTCGAATCTGGAAATCTCGTATCTCTATCAACGTACCTTATTTTCCCACAAACATCAAGGGCATATCTCGAACGCCGCCTGGTCCAGCAGTGCGACGCCTTCCAGCCGGCTCAAGTCTTCCATAAGCCTGAACAAGGCGGAGTCCTTCATCTTCGCTTCCAGCATCACATCGAGCCGCTCCGTTCCGGTCTCCGAGGCAATCCGCATAAACGCCATAAGCTTGTCAGCCTCCACGTAATCGGCATGGCCGCGGGGGTCCTTCTCGTTCTTCGGGCTGGACATATGGATTTTCGGCGGGATGGCTTGTCCGTTCCATGTCGCCGCTATGCGGGGCCAGAGAGTGTCCAGCGTCTCCCCGCCCGAATTGACGTCGTGATGATGCACGTCCAACACCATCGGAGCTTGAACCTGTTCGCAAATGTCCAGCGTTTCCGAAGCGGTAAACGTTTTATCGTCATTTTCCAGTGTAATTCGACGGCGGACGGTGGAGTCCAGCTGCAGGTAATGCCGGATAAACCGCTCTCCGGCCGTTTTCTTGTCGCCGTAGGTGCCTCCGACGTGAATGTTGCATTTGGCCCGATCGTCGAGCCCCATCGTATCCAGCATGAGCGAATGGCGGAGCAAATCTTGGATGGAGTTGCGCAGCACGTCTTCTCTCGGCGTACTGAGAACTGTAAAGTGGTCGGGATGAAAGCTTACCCTCATTCCGTGTTCCTTGGTATAATCCCCCAACGAGCGAAGCTCGTCCGCAAGCGTCGGGATCGGGTCCCAGCCGGCGAGCAGCTCGTGACCTATAAGAGGAATCAGCTTGGACGAGAACCGGTACAACCGGATGTCGTGAGCTCTGTTGTGGCGCAGCAGGCGAAGCGTGTTATGTATATTTTCCGCGGCAAGCCTCTCGAGCTTGCGAATCGCCGCATCGCGGTCGGCGAGTTTGGCGAAGTTGGTCGCCGTCATCGTCTTGGAGGGCGAAGCGTTTGCCACCACCGTAGACATGGCGACATATCCGAGTCGGACGATCATGCCGGCAAAACCTCCCATCGGACCTATGATGAGGTTAGGTTGTCCGATCGGAATGGAAAGCATGCCGGCATGTCCGAAATCGCTACTGCAAAGGCCGATTTCATGACCCGAGGATCAAGTCATTCCTCCGGGGCGAAGCCTTGCTTGCGCAGCCAGTTGGCGCACTCCATCGTCCATGTGTACGCTTGCGGATGCGCGGACGCAAGTCCGAGGCCGTGGCGACCGCTTTCATAGACGTGAAGGTCGAACGGGATTTTGTTCCGGCTCAACGCGGCGGCGAACAGGAGGCTGTTCTCGACCGGCACGCCCGCGTCGTCCGCCGTGTGCCACAGAAATGTCGGAGGGGTCTCCGCATTGACGGCAAGCTCGCCCGACAGCCGTTCGCGCAGCTCCTGAGGCGGTTCTTCCCCGAGCAAATTCCGCATGGAGCCGGAATGATGCGCCTGTACGAACGAGATGACGGGATAGCACAGCACGAGCGCGTCCGGCCTGGAGCTGACCCGGTCGATCGGATCGGCTGCCTCCGGGTTGCCCGGCTCGTGATGCACGCCGGCCATGGCCGTAGCATGTCCGCCCGCGGAAAAGCCCAGCATGCCGATCTTGGCCGGATCGATGTTGTATTCCTCCGCATGGCTGCGCACCCAGCGGATCGCGCGGCGGCAATCCTCCAGCGGAGCCGGATGGCGATACGGGGCGACCCTGTAATGAAGCACAAACGAGGCGATTCCGATCGAGTTCAGCCATTCCGCGATCGGGTTTCCTTCATGATCCGCCCGGCGTGCGTAGCCGCCGCCGGGACATACGATAACGCAGCCGACCGGCTTCTGACTTGCGACCGGAAAAGCGATCAAACGGGGACGGTCCTCCTCGGTTTCCCCCGCCTGATAAGGCGCGCCGTTCGGCCATAGTTCAATTGTCATATTCGATTCCTGCCTTTCCCATTCCATCGATGGGCTTGGATTGTCCGGCGGGTTATGTCTTCTCGCCGAAAAACATTTCTTGGGCAAGCGCGGTTTGCACGCGCGATTCTTCTTCGGTCAGCTTGCGTACGAGCTCCATTTCCACTTCCGTCACTTCATCGCCCTGAAAATTGATTTCGGCGATGGAGACGACGATCTTCACGATCGCCACCGCTTCGTTGTCGGGCGAGTAGGCGATCACCTTCTGCCCGGTCGGGTAGACGCGGAAGCCTTGCTTGACCATTTTGCCGCGACCGTACTCGAGCAGTTCGTACAGCTCTTGCTCCGACTTGAACTTGCATACCGAGTTGAATTCCGTTTGGAAGCCCATAAGCCACTCCTTCGCAAAGTAAGGTTTGAAAAACTACCGACTATACAAGCTTGAACGATGAACCGATGAAACAAGAGTCTTTGGGGCCTCCTATTTCTATTTCAGCCATGAACCGATATCGAGAACGTGAGTCCTTAGTAAGTTCAAGCGTCGAACGTATAACGTATGCTTTGCTTGGCCGCATGCCGCTCGATCGCGAGACGGATTAGGTCGTCCAGCAGCTCGCCGTAAGGCTTGCCCGACTCTTTCCACAGCAGCGGGTACATGCTGAACGGCGTAAAACCGGGCATCGTGTTGATTTCGTTGATAAATACGGCTCCGTCGGATTTGCGCAGGAAGAAGTCGACCCGCGACAGACCGCTGCCGTCGATCGCCTGAAACGCCCTGATCGCCCATTCCCTTATTTCGATCGCCTTTTCCTCCGGAAGCTCGGCCGGAATGATCATCGCCGATTTCCCGTCGAGATATTTTGCCCTGTAGTCGTAAAACTCGTTGGAGGAAACGATTTCCCCCGGAACGGACGCTTCGGGCTCCTCGTTGCCGAGCACGCTTACCTCGATTTCGCGGGCGTCGACATGCTCTTCCACGATCACCTTGCGGTCATATTGAAATGCGAGATCTACGGCTTCGATTAATTCCTCGCGGTTTCTCGCTTTGGAAATGCCTACGCTGGATCCCAGGTTGGCCGGCTTGACGAAGCAAGGGTACCCGACGGACACTTCGATTTCCATCAAGAAAAAAGCCCGGTCCTTGTCCCATTGGGTGCGCGTAAAATGGCGGAACAAGCATTGCGGCAGCCCTTCCTGGGCGAATACTTTCTTCATCATCACCTTATCCATCCCTACCGCGGAAGCGAGCACGCCCGCTCCGACATAAGGCAGGTTCGCCATCTCGAGCAAGCCTTGGATCGTTCCGTCTTCGCCATACGTTCCGTGCAGCAGCGGAAACACTACATCGAGCGCAGCATTCTGCGCCGAGCTTGCGCCGGCAGCTGGTTGAATCGTGCCGAAAAACGGCTGCAGCGCCGTTGAACCGGGCGCTGCCGTTTCCGAAGAGGCGGCTTGGCTGTCCGGCTCGTTCCTCAACAGCTCGACGCGCTCCACGGGACCGGTCAGCTGCGCAGCCGGACGCCACTCCCCTTGCGCTGTTATATAGAAAGGATGGACTTCGTATTTCGTATGATCGATCGCCCGGATAACGGCCAATGCGGTTTGCAGGGAGACGTCGTGCTCGCCCGATTTGCCGCCGTACACCAACCCGACTCGGATTTTTCTGTTCATGGCTACCTCCGTATATGTGAATAGTGAACCGGTCTTTTGCCGTATGCTAACCATTAAATGACCCCATTTTAATGGAGCCTTCGCTTCGAAGCCCGGCTGCTTGTGCTTGTCGGGGGCCCCGGAAACTTTAAAAATAGTCCGCAATATGAAAAAAACGGTAGCGGGTGTTCGGAGTCCATGCATACGAGTCGCGGTAATCCCAATAACGCGCATGACTGTCCGTCGTGTGCGCACTGACTAGCGGCATTCCGACCGCGTCGAATCCCGTGACGATCGTATTGTGCTGGAAGCGGCCGTTTCCATCCCAATCGTAGCAGATGACGTCGCCTATGGCGAGACGATGCGGCGAATCTACTTGTTCCGACCGCAGTCCGCCTTTGCTAGACGACAAATAAGATTGCAGACTGTGCGCGACGGCCCAACTGAAGCTCCATAGCTCCCGGCTGCCGTCCTTGCCCTGGTACCACCATCCCGATTCCCTTTTTCCAGTATAGTTCATGGGGGCTCCCCCTGCAAAGAGGCATTGGGAAACAAAGTTCGTACAGTCTACTTCGAATTGCATGTACTGCGGATTCGTTCCGTTCCACCACTTTTCCGCATATCGCCGGGCTTTGGCTCTGTCGTATGAGGCATGACGGTGCATGGGCTCGACCGTTACGGACGGCAGCACCCGGTAATTCAAGTAAGGGACGGAGGGAAGACGGGCATCCATGGCCGCTTCATCCTCGGATTCCGCCAGAGAGAACGGCGGCACGGGAGCCGACACAGAACGTCTCTCGCCCATGACCGGCTCGACTCCGGTTATGATCCATTGGTTGCCGTTTTTCGTTACCGTGACCCGTTCCCGCTCCATCCGTTCCTCCCGGAACGTTTGTCCCAGTTGCCCATATTCGGTGCTGCGGCGAAACTCGAGCTCGACGACCGCTTCGCGATCCGCATGGTCGGCGTTCGCAATTTTCAAGCCGGTCTCGCTTCTGAGCGGTTCCGCCCGCCTTGCTTTGCGGCTGGCCTGCAAACGGCGTAACCGACCTTCCAGCTTGCGCACGAAACGGTCGTCCCGGACCATGGACGCAAGCTCGCCCGCTTCGCCGTCGATTTCCAACCGGTTGCGGCGGTGCGCATATTCGTATACGGCCGATTTCCAATTGGCGAACATGGCGATCCCCCCTGATAAGCGCTATTTTCATTTGTATGTTCCTCTCCCGGGAAACATGTTCCTCTCCCGGAATTGAGCTTGCGGGAGCGGGTTCGGATTCCGCCGGAAGGCAGGCGCAGCAACGCCGGACAAGACGCGCGATTCAAGCAAAAAAAACTTTACGCCATATCGAAGAGACGGTATACTAAGAGCATAGCGTTTTTGAAATCACGTTTCATACAGTGAAACTGATAAGCCGGGGCAACCCGGCTACCCTATCGTATAAGGAGGCTTGTACCCATGTCCAAAAAAGACCATTTCAGCGTCCGGACCCAGCTTGCCGTAGGCGGCAAGCCGTACAACTACTACAGCTTGAAAGCGCTGGAAGGCAAAGGCTTCGCCGGCATCGACCGGCTGCCTTTCTCCATTAAAGTGCTTCTGGAAGCCGCAGTCCGCCAATTCGACGGCCGCGCGATCACGAACGAACACGTCAAGCAAATCGCCGGCTGGGCCGAAGGCCGCGACGACAATAAAGAGATTCCGTTCATACCGGCACGGATCGTGCTGCAGGACTTTACCGGCGTACCGGTGGTCGTTGACCTCGCGGCCATGCGCGCCACGATGAAACGCTCCGGCGGCGACCCCAAGCGGATCAACCCGCTCGTACCGGTCGACCTCGTTATCGACCACTCCGTCATGGTAGACGCGTTCGGTACGAAGGATGCGTTGGAATACAATATGAAAGTAGAGTTCGAACGCAACGAAGAACGTTACCGGTTCCTCCGTTGGGCACAAACCGCTTTCGACAACTTCCGTGCCGTTCCTCCGGCGACGGGTATCGTTCACCAGGTCAACCTGGAATATTTGGCGTCCGTAGCCGCAACCAAGACGGTTGACGGCGAAACCGAAGTTTACCCGGACTCGCTCGTGGGCACCGATTCCCATACGACGATGATCAACGGTCTCGGCATTGTCGGCTGGGGCGTCGGCGGCATCGAGGCGGAAGCCGGCATGCTCGGACAACCGCTGTATTTCGTCACGCCGGAAGTTATCGGCTTCAAGCTGACCGGCAGCTTGGCGGAAGGCGCGACCGCGACCGACTTGGCTCTTACCGTTACGCAAATTTTGCGTAAAAAAGGCGTCGTCGGCAAATTCGTCGAGTTTTACGGTTCCGGCCTCGGCAACATCAGCTTGGCCGACCGCGCTACGGTTGCCAACATGGCACCGGAGTACGGCGCTACGATCGGCTTCTTCCCGGTCGACTTCGAGACGCTCAACTACTTGCGCAGCACCGGCCGTACCGAGGAGCAAATCGCGCTCGTCGAGGCTTATTATAAAGAGCAAGGCATGTTCCGTACGGACGAAACGCCGGATCCGGTGTTCACCGATACGATCGAGCTTGACCTGTCCACGATCGTGCCAAGCTTGGCCGGTCCGAAACGCCCGCAAGACCGCGTCGAACTGACTCAAATGAAAGAATCGTTCAATGCGATCATCCGCACGCCGATCGACAAAGGCGGTTACGGCTTGACCGAAGAGAAAATCGAGCAATCCGCCGAAGTGAAGCATCCGAACGGCGAGACGACGAAGCTCGGCACCGGCGCGGTCGTCATCGCGGCGATTACGAGCTGCACGAATACGTCCAACCCGAGCGTTATGCTGGGTGCGGGTCTCGTCGCCAAGAAAGCGGTAGAGCGCGGTTTGAAGAAACCGGCTTACGTGAAGAGCAGCTTGACTCCGGGTTCGCTCGTCGTTACCGAATATTTGCAAAAAGCCGGACTGATCGATTCGTTGGAAGCGCTCGGTTTCCACGTGGCCGGATACGGCTGCGCCACATGCATCGGAAACAGCGGTCCGCTGCCGGACGAAGTAAGCCAAGCGATCGCGGACAACGACCTGACCGTCGCCGCCGTCCTCTCGGGCAACCGGAACTTCGAGGGCCGCGTTCACGCTCAAGTCAAGGCGAACTATCTGGCTTCGCCGCCGCTCGTCGTCGCTTACGCGCTCGCCGGTACGGTCAACATCGACCTGGCCAACGACCCGATCGGCTACGACAATAACAACGAGCCTGTATACCTCAAGGACATTTGGCCGACCAACGAAGAAATCAAAGCGGCTATCGGCACGGCGCTTACGCCGCAAATGTTCCGCGACAAATACGAGAACGTCTTTACGCAAAACGAACAATGGAACAAAATCCCTGTACCGCAAGGCGAATTGTACGAGTGGGACACGAGCTCCACTTATATCCAAGAGCCTCCGTTCTTCATGGATCTTGGCGAGCAAGTCGGCGACATCGGCGAAATCCGCAGCGCCAAGACGCTGGCGCTTATGGGCGATTCCGTCACGACCGACCATATCTCTCCTGCGGGCAACATCAAGACCGACAGCCCGGGAGGCAAATATTTGCTCGAGCACGGCGTGAAGAAGGAAGACTTCAACTCGTACGGCTCCCGCCGCGGCAACCATGAAGTCATGATGCGCGGAACGTTCGCGAACATCCGGATCCGCAACCAGGTGGCTCCGGGCACCGAGGGCGGCGTAACGACATACTTGCCGAACGGCGAAGTCATGTCGATCTATGACGCATCGATGCTGTACCAAGACGAGAACACGAACCTCGTCGTCATCGCCGGCAAAGAGTACGGCACCGGCAGCTCGCGCGACTGGGCGGCCAAAGGCACGTTCCTGCTCGGCGTGAAAGCCGTCATCGCCGAAAGCTTCGAGCGGATTCATCGCTCCAACCTGGTCGGCATGGGCGTTCTGCCGCTGCAGTTCCCGGAAGGGTTCGGCTGGAAGACGCTTGGCATAACCGGCCGCGAGACGTTCGACATCCAAGGCCTCGACAACGGCGTACAGCCCGGCCAGACGGTCCGCGTCCAAGGAACCCGCGAGGACGGCACGACGTTCGAATTCGACGCCATCGTCCGTCTGGACAGCATGGTCGACGTCGATTATTACCGCAACGGCGGCATCCTGCAAACGGTGCTTCGCCAGCTGATCAAGGAAAGCAAGTAAGAATGACGAGACAAGCCGGAGTCGGGTTCCCCGCTCCGGCTTGTTTTATTTTGCTCTTTTGAATATAGTGAGTGTCCAACATTCGCAATACCACGAGGTTATTATAGGTATAGGATTTTTCAAGCTGTGTAGTTCGCTCCATAGGGATACATACTGGCGCATTCCTCTTACCTTACTTCATCGTTTCCGGAATTTCCAGCTTATCGACCATGTACCAATTCAGGTTCAATAAAATCGGCGGGATGTAGATCGGTTCAATCCACGAGAATGTTCCATTTCTCTCGAAAGTCCCGAGATACATCGTATTTTCATGCTTCTGCATGACCCATTTGTCATTAGCCATTGTCTTGCCCTGCTCCACCAGTTCCGCTGCTTGTTTGTAAGTATAGGTAGGCCCTTCGAGTCGAAGCGGGTTAGTCGGTTCCTCCTGTACCGAAAGTGCTCCGGAGTCCCATACTTCCAGGAACTCGAAGCCGGTCAGTTGGGCTTCCAATACCCGGTCTCGGAAGCGGCGAGCCGGGTTTCTACGGGATTTCATCCGTCCGCGCCACAAATAAGGTTGG
>NZ_VDCQ01000128.1 GCF_006265175.1 Paenibacillus hemerocallicola
CTTGTCTCCGGCGCTTCCTCTCTTTGCAGACTTTTTCAACAACCTCAAATTTTAACGTTCATTCCATTCCAGAAGGGATTGCTTGCAGCTTCAGACAGGTTGTTTAGAGTTTCTTGGATTTAAGGGGGCTCCCCCAAAATGCTAGCTTCACTTCTGGGGGGCATATATAGGCCTACGGCAAGGTTGAAACTTGGAAGCCAAAGCTCGCTCACAAGGCAATTCCCTTCTTCCATTGCATTGGGATTCTCTTGGTGCTCAAATTGAAGAAATACCGTCAAGAGGACAGGGCCTGAAGCGGAAACGGGGAACTTGAAAAGGGTCTATCGTCATATGACCGACAGACCCTCTTCGTTCGTTGAACGTCAACGCCGCAACAATTAAATTACGCCGTAAGACTTTAACGTCTTAAGCCTTTCAACGGTAAGCAAGCCGCGCCACTCCTGCTCTCCGGCCGGACTGACCGGCGGCCAGCTGATCGGCCAGCCTCCGTCGTCCTGCTGCTGGGCGACCAGTGCTTGCAGATGGGCCTGCACCTCCTCGTCGGCTATAAAGGGACGCGCATAGCTTGCGCTTGCCGGTGCCCAATCGAGCACTTTATGGACGTACCCTGTGGCGTCAGGGTTCCGCTCGATCGTTTCGGGCGCGCGGAGCCATTCGTCGACTTTGGGCCAATAAACCTTCGCCCTTTCGCGATCGGGTGTATGCTGCAGGAACGAAATCCAGTGAATGCCATCGTGGTACCCGGACGGCCGCTCCGACTCCATACAGCTCCAAATGTACCGGACATTCCGCAAAAACCAATCCTCCCGCACGATATCCGCACGAGTCTGCTGCTTGTAGAGCAAGCCGATCAAAGTCCCCGTAGGATTCATCGATGGCCGATCGTCTTGCTCCGTCGTCCACCATGGCGCATGCGGGTACTCGTTGACGCTGCGCGTAGCGGTCGGGACTCCGCCTTCCGGCAATGTCGCTTTCCGTAAATAGACGGCGATCCCTTCCAGAAGTCGTTCGTCGAACCGGCCTATCTCCTCCATGATCGCAAGCGCCATCTCGGTCGGCACGGGCTGGCTGTGCGGGCAGCGGATATCCGGCTCCAGCGCGTTGCCGAATCCGCCGTCGGGATTTTGGTAGGCTCGAAGCGCCCCGATGACCGCCTCCGCGGACCCCTCTTCAAAGTGATACTCGTACCGCTTCCTGTCCAGCAATCGGGCGTTGCCGTAAATGAACCGCTTTGCCCGTTCCATGATTCCGGCTGTATCCATAGCGTTATCTCCTTTTCGACATAATCGTAATCAGCTCTCGCTGCGGTATCGTCCCGCTACTTGACTGGCCAACCGATACACTTCGTCCCTGAGCGGCTCCGGCGAGAGAACTTCGGCGTCCGGTCCGAGCATATAGAAGAAACGGATAGCCCAATCCCGCTCCGATCCGGGGCACATAAAGTCGAGCTCCCATTGATCGTCCCCCGACTGCTTGACCCGTTCGCCAATATGGACATCCTGCTCCGCCAACAGCGCGCCCCGATAAGTCAGCTTGGCGACGATTCGGATTGGCGGGCTCTGATCGCCAACGTGCTGTTTATCCGCATGCTTTTGTTGGGCAGCCTGCCTCCCGCTTAGTTCTCCTTCTTCCTCGGCAAGCACCTCGATTTCCTCAAAGCGATCCACGCGAAACGTTCTCGCTTCCTCATGAACAACGGAATACGCTTCGCAATACCAGAAGCCGTGCGCGCTGTATAACCGCTGCGGCAGAAGCTTCAACCATCGGTGATGGCGTTCGGAACGGTACAGAACATGCAGCCATTTCGATTCTGCGGTATACGCAAGCAAAGCGGATAGATGCGGCGCCTTTACGGTGCGGTAGGGGATTTCGACCTCCATATGCTCCAGCACGGGCTCGATTTGCGTCAAAGTCTGCTTGGGCAAAATGGCCTTCAGCTTGTCCGTCACCGTCCATCTCGCCTGATTGAACGGGGTGTCCGCCAGCTTCGTCATAGCCCGGAGAGCGAATAGGACGGTCAAAGCTTCTTGGGAATCCAGCTGCAAGGGGGGCAGCTGAAACCCTTCCATCAGCCGGAAGCCGCCCTTGGGCCCTGCCATGGCATACAACGGGACGCCCATCTCGGACAGCGACTGCATATCCCGGAGAACGGTTCTTCTGGATACTTCGAATTTGTCCGCGAGCGATTGCGCCGTTTCCGGCCTTTGCTGCAGCGCGATCAGAATCGCCATCAGCCTGTCCGTCCTCTTCAAAGCCTCGTCCCCCGTTAATAGGAATGCGCAGAATGAGCATACACGCCGGAGGCCGACTGTTTTCCGTCAACCTCCTAAAGCATAACAACAAATTGGTGACAACAAGCGTGTCACCAATCGCGGCAAAATAAAAATATTTTTACACGAAGGCGAATAGACGCGCGCCTTACTCCGGTTTCTTCGCCTTCGGGAGCTTGCAGGAATGGAACTTGCCCTCCGCATACCGGTATTGGGCTTTCGCCGCCAAGATGTTTCCTTGGATCAGATGCTCCTTCACCAGCCGCTTCGCCGCTTCGCGGGTCATATTCTGGTACCAGACGCCCTCCGGGTACACGACAACAGTCGGAGACTGGGAGCATCGCAGCATGCAGCCCGTCTCGGTAATGCGCACGTGCTCGTCGAGTCCTTCTTTTTTGACCGATTTGCGCATCGCTTCGAGCACTTCGCCGGAATCATGCTCGGAGCAGCTGGAGCCTTGGCATATCAAAATATGGTGCCGCAAGCTTTCCATTCGTTCCTCGGATTTGCTCTTCTTTCCCATCGTACACAGCACTCCTAACCGTCCAAAGATAACGCGTCGGGAGACAATGCCGGACTAGCTCGATGCCATGGAGGTCCCACAGCTCCTGCGACGGCTTCTTCTCATCGGTTAGTCCAACCTCCGTTATCGCTGATTCTTATCCGCATTATACCATTTTTTGTATGGGGGCTGGGAACGAAATAAGCTTTAGGGCGATGGTTCCTCCTCCAAACGGAACAACTAGTTCCGCTATGATCCTAAATACCGGTGTAAATACGGCTTAGAGGAACGATTTTTTCCGCTATAAGGTCGACGGAGGCGATCAACGAAGGTTTTTCGTCAAATAGCGGAACTGATTGTTCCGTTTGTGCCTGCCATAACCGCCCACTCACCGAATAGCGGAACTCATACTTCCTCTACGTTATAGCGAATGTTCAACGACAAAAAGGGCAGCCGTCTTTCCCGGCCACCCCTCGCGGATCATACTATTAAGGAGACCACTCCACTCGGGCACTACCCGTGCAAGGCCGCATGACGCTTATAATGATCTTCCAGCACCAGGCAAGCCATCGCCTCCACGACCGGAACGATTCTCGGGCAAATACACGGATCATGTCTGCCTTGGGTCACGATAACGCGTTCCTCGCCGTCGATACCGATCGTGTTCTGAGGGACGGAGATCGAGGAAGTCGGCTTGACCGCCACCCGGAACACGATATCCTGCCCCGTGCTGATGCCTCCGACAATCCCGCCGGAATGGTTGCTGGCAAAACCGGACGCGCTCATAGGATCGTTGTGCTCGCTGCCCCGCATGGCCGATGCCGAGAATCCGGCGCCGAACTCGATCCCTTTGACCGCCCCGATGGACAGCATCGCTTTGGCCAGCTCCGCATCCAGCTTGTCGAAGACGGGCTCGCCGAGACCGGGAATGGCACCGCGAATCGTACATTCCACAATGCCCCCGCAGCTATCGCCGACGGAAGCCAACTGCTTGATCTTCTCGATCATCGCAACGGCCGCCTCGGGATCGCATGCCCGTACTTCATTCCGTTCAATTTCGGTCTCGACAAAACGCCCGCAGCGGATCCCGCCGATTTCCGTCGTGTAGCCTACGACTTGGACGCCCCTCCGTTCCAGCAGCTTGCGCGCGATCGCGCCGGCCGCTACCCGACCCGCCGTTTCCCGGCCGGAGGCTCTTCCGCTGCCCCGATAGTCCCGGATGCCGTATTTCTTCAAGTACGTAAAATCCGCATGTCCCGGACGGAACGAACGTTTTATATCGTCATACGCTTCAGGCCGCATGTCTTTATTGTATAAAATAACGCACATCGGCGTTCCCGTCGTTTTCCCCTCGAATACGCCCGACAAAATGCGTACGATGTCATATTCTTTTCTGGGCGAAGTTACGGACGACTGCCCCGGTTTGCGCCGATCCATCTGAACCTGGATATCCTTCTCTTCGATGTCCACCCCGGGAGTAACGCCGTCCAAAATGACCCCGACCGCCTCGCCATGCGACTCCCCGAACGTAGTCATCCTCAGAATCTCTCCAAACGTACTTCCAGCCATTCCAATCTCCCCTATCCGCTTGACGAAATCTCTCTTTCCATCATTGTAATCCTTCGCCTCCCATAAATGAAATCCGGATATTGTATGGTTTACATAGATTTATTCTATATCACTCTTCTTCCCGGCCATCCCAAACAACATAGTCCGCAATCATAGCTGTTCCGATTCCCAAGAAGCATAATAAAACTTTCCACAAGATCAAGAAGGTAACCGACATCGTCCCTTCGGAAAATTTTCGTTTAAAGGGCTAAATATTTATGGGATTATTTAACTTATTTAACTTATAATAAGCTCATTGGTTTAAGTGAATAAAATAAGAGCATCCACATACCTTCTTATGCGGAATACTCTTATTGAGGAGGGTTTGCGCTAATGAATAAAGCTGTTAAATCGTTGCTTTTAGCCATTATCATCATCGTTATTGTAAATATACTAACTCGAATCAGTGATGCGATGTCGGCTAATCCATCTTTGTATACGAATGGCTACACTCTGAGCTATACGACGCTTATTATCCTAAGCGGCGCCGTCATCGAATCGTTCAGCATTACCCGTTGGGAAATAAGCATTAACAAATTCCTGCTAGGCTTTACGGTGCCGCTCATAGTACTTAACTACATGCCTACTCTATCTTTGCACGATATGCTTTATACTCCGGTACTTACCTATATTTTCCAACCCATGGAATACGGCGCGGGGAGGGTTATTGTCGGTGTCGTAACCGGTATGTTCATTATTCGTTCCGTATTCATCGATTCGGACCAGCGTTAACACGGACTGACATAATGATTACACGACGACGCGTGGTTGCCCATACTAAAATCTACCGCCTTCTGTCGGCTAGACAACCGGTTTGGTCGAATATCCCTCAAACAGTCTCCCTCCGTAACGGTCCAATACTTCATCGGCAAACCGGATGACGGGGGAAGCATCGTGCGGCGCGCCGTAAAACAATCGGAATGTCTCGGCGAACCTTTGCGAGAAACCGGGGTCGTACTCCTCCAAAGCGCGAGGGATGCGCTTCCCTCTCGAAGCCCAGTGCCCGTTCGTTCGCAGCACCAGCTCGTGCAAGGCATTCGCCAATTCATGACCCGCGAATATCGCATCCATCGGCGGCAGACTGCCCTGCAAGTCCAGCAGGTGGTTCGTAATCGTGAATCGTGCGCGCCGAACGTCTTGCTCGTTCCAGGCCGGAGGACCGGCGTCGAGAAGCTGCCGGGCTTCAAGCCGGATGCCGTCCGCGGTTCCATCGTCGATCAGCACGATGCCCGTGGCAACCATGTGGGGCAAGGAAGGACGACCGCGCGAGCAGTCTCTTTGGAAAAACACTTTGTACGTGTCCCTGTTGTGCAGCAGCACTTCGATCATCCAGCCGTCTTCGCAATGGGCTTCCGCATAGGCGGCGGGAACGTCCCCGGAAATGATCATAATATCCAAATCGGAAAACGGCGTTTCCTCTCCGCGAACGGTACTTCCAGTCAAAATCGCAATGCCGCAATCGGGAAAATGATTCGAGACAAACCGCTTGGCCGCTTCCACTGCCGGCATTTTCAAATAAAGCCCTCCCCGGATCGTTTAGAATGGTTGAACGGCTTGGAGCTTCCACGTGCATCTCATCGTCAACCGCACGCCTACTAGCTCCGCTTCGAGGGAACCGCCCATCTTCTCCATCAAGCTCTTCGCGATGGAAAGGCCAAGTCCCGATCCTGAAGCGGATCGGGTCCGGTCGGCTGTATAGAACCGGTCGAACAGCAAGCTGACATCGGCAGCGGTCAGTTGCTTCGCGTCGTTAACAATCGTCAGCACCGCAGACGTCCGTTGCCGGTCGAAGCGGATCACCACCTGCCCGACCGCATGCTTGACCGTGTTGACGAGCAAATTCTCGACTACCCGTCTCACGGCCGACTCGTCGGCAAATACGGCAATTTCTTCTTCCGGCAAATGAATGGTCGGCACAAGTCCGCGTTCGTTGAAGCGGTCATAGAAGCCGACCAAAATGTCGGATAGCAGCCCGGTCATTTTAAGACGCTCCGTCTTGAGCCGATAGTCGGACGATTCGATTACCGACAGCTCGAAGAAATCGTTCAGCAGCGCCTGCAGCCTCTTCGTCCGGTTTTTGACGATCGCGACGTATTCCGCTCTCTCCTCCGGAGCGAGCCGATCCGATTCCAGCAGTTGGATATAACCGAAAATGGAGGTCAGAGGGGTGCGGATATCGTGGGAAATGTTGGCGACCGCCTGCCTCAGCTCGTTCTCCGTTCGCCTTCTGCGAGCCTCCGCCTCGACTACGAGATCGGATTGGCGATTGATTTGCGCCGCCAGCGCCTCGACTTGGCGGTCGAACATGGCCAGGTCGATTTTCTTGCCGGTCGCCCGGTCGTTGTAGCGCCGCAGCTGCTCCGTCATTCGCCCCAGCTCGCGCTTTACGAGCAGCAGTCTGGCCAGCAGGAGAGCCGCAGCCGCGACCGCCGCGATCGCGAGGATCAGCATCGTCTCCCCCGCCTCCCAGCGTTATTTGATTTCTTTTCTGCGATAGACGAGATAGCCGAGCAAGCCGGATAAGGCAATCGTCAACAGCGGAACGAGCCAAATGGCCGTCATGTCGCCGCTTTCGAGACGCCATTTCCCGATGCCGCCCAACAGCTTGAAGATCGAATAATCGTACAAGGTCTTAAAGAAAGGGATATACGAGCCAATTACGTTCAGAATCCAATCGATCATCATGAAGAAAATGATCGAGAAGCCGATCGATTTGCCGCTTTCGGTCAGCATCGTGGCAAACAGCGCCGCGACTGCCGAGAAACTTGCCGCATACAGCAAAGTCAGTCCCGCTACCCGCACGATATAGTAGGCGGAGGCCTCCTCCGGCAGCTGGCCGAAACCGGATAGCAGCGAGGCGGTCAGCATGAGGATGACCGGAAATACTAGAGAAAGCAGCATCCCTCCGACCGAGAACCCGGTCAGCTTGGCGAGGAACAGTCTGCCCCGACTGCTGCCCGACGACGCGATCGTCTTCATTACTCCCGTCGAATACTCGTTGGCGATGAAGAAGCCCGCCAATATCGACACCCCGAACTTGATAATGAAGCCATTGCCCGTGAGCGCTTCGGATAAATATTCGATCGCGGGGGTCTGCGAATCACCGTCGGACAGATTGTCGAAGTAGAACATGAACGGAAACGCGACCGCGGAAGCGGCAAGGATCAGCAGCAGCGTCCGGAATACTCGGTCCTTTCGCAGCTTGAACAGCTCGGCCTTGATCAAATTATTCATGGTCGGCCCCTCCGATCCGCTTCGCGAAGTAGCTCTCCAGGTCTTCGCCCATCGGCATGAACTGTTCGATTTCGAGCCCTTCCGCCGCGAGCACCGACGATATTTTGCCGGGACGGTCCATATGCTTGAACAGCCGGATCGCACCGTCCGGCATAACCTCGAAATCGGAGGTGCCCAGCTCGTTCTGGATGACGGCGGCGGCTTTGTCCGGATTGTCTACTTTTATATGGACGTATTGCTGGCACTTGGCCTTCAATTCCTCCGCCGTCACCTGCTCCAGCAGCCGGCCATGATGAATGATGCCGTAATGGCTTGCCAGCAAATACAGCTCGCTCAAAATATGGCTGGAAATCAAAATCGTAATGCCGCGCTCCTGATTGAGCCGCTTGAGCAGCTCGCGCATTTCGACGACGCCCATCGGATCGAGCCCGTTGGTCGGCTCGTCCAAAATAAGAAATTCCGGATCGCCCAGCAGCGCGATCGCGAGCCCCAGCCTCTGCTTCATGCCGAGCGAGAAGTTTTTCGCCTTCTTCCTGCCCGTCCCCTGCAGTCCGACCAGCTCCAGCGTCTTGGCCACGCAGTCTTTGCCGGGAATGCCGCGGAGGATCCGGTTCGCCTCCAGATTTTCGCGGGCGGTCATATTGGGGAACAGCGCCGGGCTCTCGATAATCGAGCCGATCCGCTTGCGGGCCCGGACAAGCTCCCGCTCCTCCGCCGCACCGAACAGCTCGATCGTCCCCTCGGTGGGAAAAGCGAGCCCGGCGGCGACGCGGATCAGCGTCGATTTGCCAGCTCCGTTTTGTCCGATAAAGCCGTATATGGAGCCTTTGCGGATCGACATATTCACTTTGTCCAACGCGTAGCTGGCTTTAAATTTCTTGGTCAGCCCGTTCGTTTGCAGTACATATTCGCTCATATTCGTCTTAGCCTCCCTTATGCGATAGCTCCAGTATAGAAACAAAAGCATAAGAGAAGCTAAAGACAATCCTTAAGAAAGTATTAAGCGGGAGCAACTATACGACCGCCTTCGGACAAGTGAAAACAGAACTATTCTGAAATATATGGGCTGACATCAGCCACTCTTCATCATCTGTTGGCGCCGCCTCGGCGGTATGGGAGAGCTAACTGTATAACATGCAGCAATTGGGGCCAAAACGGCCGGAGTTTGCCTGCTAGCTGGAAAACCTCCAGCTATTTTCGCTCATTCTCGGCCTTTTATCGGCTTGAGGACGATTTAGCTGCATATTTTCCAGTTATATCGGTCAAATTTGAACTTTTTTCTGGATTACCTGTATTTTTTCATGTTGTTGAAAAAGTCAAAAAGAGAGATTTGTCATACAAAAA
>NZ_VDCQ01000129.1 GCF_006265175.1 Paenibacillus hemerocallicola
ATTGCATTGGCCTTCATTATTTCGACCCACAGCAACCACCGCGCCATCCGATTTAAGCCCGACGGTACGACGCCAACCCGCCGCAACCGCCACCATATCACGCCAGCCGCTTACATCGCATTGGTCATGCTTATTCCAACCCACAGCCGCAACCGTGCCGTCCGATTTAAGCCCGACGGTATGACGATAACCCGCCGCTATGGTATCTTGGGGCCACCGTTTCACCTTTAACGCCGGAACGATTTGCACATGGTTTCCCCCTTTAAAAAACTACATCGATTCAATAAACGCTCCTCATGAAATCAATATGGAGGTTTCGTTCTTTTCTTACTTCCTCCAGATTTTTAAGATACATGACATTGATTAACGTTATTGCATAGTCTGAAGCTATCCATGCATGTCTTTGATGATTTTCCATCACCCATAACGCTATCTTTCTTTTTCTCCATCCTCTCACCTTCCCGTGTCTGTTCGATTCCTCATTAACTCGCCAAGATAACCCATTAACTCCTCCGCATGATGTTCAGCCTCGGTAAGGGAAGACAACGGCTCGTCATCCGAATCCTCCTTTTCTCCCGATACGTTCCCCTCCATTCTCTTCTTGATTGTTTCCAGTTTTTTCAGCATCTTGCCAATACACTGCGTGCCGTAGTTTTCCTGCCTCAATGCTTTAATGATCCTAAGCTGCTTTCTTTCATCCTCCCCGTAAACCCGATAGCCATTCATGCTTCGAGGTACTTCAAGAAGTCCATTTCTCTCCCAGTTGATGATGACGTTTACGGACACGCCGAGCAGGTTGGCTGTTTTATTCCTATTCCATGAAACATTCTTGTCTTGCCTTGAATCACTTCTTACGATTTCCTGGATGGCCTTCATAACTTGAAGCTCATTATTCTTTTCATTCTGTATATGCGCCAAATACTCCCCGGCCAGCTCCAAAGCCTGTCCCAGATCCCCCTGGGCAGCGCTTCTTATGATCGTTTGAATTTCAAACTTCATAACCCATTTCAATGGTTCGGTTCTTAAGGCCATTCTTACCAGCTTCATCTGTTCCAGATGGGTATCGGTGTAAACCCTGTAGCCCTTTTTCGTTCTTTCAACGGGTGGAAGGTAGCCCCATTTCTCGTAGAGCATAACCGTGTTCGGATGAATTCCTATGATTCCGACGATTTCAGAAGTACGGTAGGTTCGCATGGACCATCACCTCTTGTACCCAATTGCATAACCCATTATAGCATGCGGGAAAAACCTTGGTGCGACAGTGGAGGGTTTGGCTATTTCGATGGCCGCCACTCCAACACGGATTACAATAGCTGACTCAAGCGCCGCTGAAGGGTTGCTTTCGACACTGACTTCGATCCAGTTGGATCGTGAGGACCTATGTTCTTGAGACGATAGCTTTTTTATATTGCGGATCCGGAAATGAAACTGGCGACGGTTGAGATTATGTATTGCCTTCTACCGGAAACACGGTCATAAAAAATCCTCCTCACGATATTCTGAGGAAGATTATCTCATGACGTTTGAGGTTTGTAGGTGGGAAGAGTTTGAAGCTTACTTCACAAAGAGTTGCCCAAAAGCCGCACAAAAACGCAATCGGGCATTCGTGACTTTATTGCTCCGTAGGTTCTTACAACTGTAAAGTTTTCATGCGAGTATAGTACAACTGTGAATCGTCACGAGATGCGGACTGTGGCGGAACAGCCAGTTCCGTTAACCGATGAGATGAGGAACGATAAGTTCCTCTATCCTATGAAATCCGCGATAAAAAGGCGGAAACGGAACGATTAGTTCCTTTATTTCAACAAATTCAAGGAGAAACAGCCTTACCATCCGGAATAGAGGAACTAATCGTTCCGCAAAGCCCGAGTTCGGCTGCCTGCCGGGGAATAGAGGAACTAATCGTTCCGCAAAGCCCGAATTCGGCTGCCTGCCGGGGAATAGAGGAACTAATCGTTCCGCAAAGCCCGAATTCGGGGGCCAACCCAGGAATAGCGGAACTGAAGCTTCCGCCTTCCACGCCAAGCGGAATTAAAATATCCGCTTGCCAAGCATTAGCCGAACTAGCGCTTCCCTCCGGCACATTTCAGAGGGGATTCCCTTGCAGCTTCAGGCAGGTTGTTCCCGAGTTTCACGGATGCAATCGACCTGCAGGTTGTTGAGGCTTAGGAGTCGAAACTCGCTTACAAAGTAACTTCCGCAGTTCCTTCTTCCAGATGAATTCGGCCGATAGACAGCTGACGGTTTCGTTCAACATATGCAGCTTTCGCGAATAGGTTATACGAACGGGGGGATCGTGATGAGCTTAATCCATATGGAAAGCGTCAGCAAATCTTATGCATTGGGCGGCGAAACCGTCAAAGCGCTTGACGATATTTCGCTCGATATCGGAAAAGGGGAATTTGTGGCCATCATGGGCCCGTCCGGCTCGGGCAAATCGACGCTTATGAACGTGCTCGGCTGCCTGGATGTGTCGGACATCGGCGTATATGCGTTGGACGGGAAGCCGATACGTTGCATGAGCGAAAACGAGCTTGCCGAAATCCGCAACCGGAAAATCGGCTTCGTCTTCCAAAGCTTCAACCTGCTGCCGCGGCTAAACGCTTACGAAAACGTGGAGCTGCCGCTCCTTTACCGGGGGATCAAGAGAAGGGACAGAGAGGTACTGGTCGACAAAGCGTTGTCGGCGGTCGGCCTGTTGAACCGAAAAGGGCATCGTCCGGCGCAGCTGTCGGGCGGACAGCAGCAGCGCGTCGCCATAGCGAGAGCATTGGCGGGCGACCCGCCGATTTTGTTGGCGGATGAACCGACGGGCTCGCTCGATACGAATACCGGAATCGAAATTTTGCACCTGCTGAAGCAATTGAACGAGCAGGGCAGGACGATCATTTTGATTACTCACGATTTGTCGGTCGCGCTGCAGGCGCAGCGAATCATTCATATTTTGGACGGGAAGATCGTGAACTGATCGGCTGCGTCCAAAAGTATAGGTAATCCATCATCCCGATCTGCCGGTATGGCGAAGAGGGACTTTTTTTGTTCTGGTTGGTTTACAAATTTATATTATAAATAGTAAATCACAAATGAGTTCCGTTTTGGGGAAATGATATTGTTTGCGTTATTTCGTCTTGATTTTTATTGACAAAATCAAATAATCGACCTACTATTAATTACGAAAAGGGAAATACTGTAAACCACAATTTATAAATAATTATAAACCAGAAAACGATTGGAGGCGTACATCGGACCATTGAAACGTCAGCGGTATATTCCCTTTTCAATTTGAGACGGAGGGCGAAGCGATGAACGACGATTGGCAAATCAATCGAAGGAAATTGCTTGCGGCAATCGGAACGACAGGAAGCGCTGCCTTGTTATTTCAGGCTCTTCATGGCGGCGGGGGCGGGTTCGGAGGCGTAGTGCAAGCGGTTTACGGGGGAGGAGGCGGTGCGGGTTTGGAAAAGCATATCGGAGTAGACTCGATAGAAGCTTTGCGTGAGGTCGACCGTACGAAAGCGACGAAAGCTTATGCAGCCGGTTACTACATACCGGGGGATGGCGGCGGAGGGCTTTACGCGCTGGATGCGGGGGACGCGGCAAGTCCGGACAACGGCGGAACCGTGATCGTAGCCTCGGACGGAGGACGATGGAAATTGTGCGCGACGGGCATCGTTTCCGTCAAGCAATTCGGGGCGAAAGGCAACGGAACGTCGGACGACGGGGCCAATATCCAAGCGGCTGTAAGCGCACTGGGCGGAAAGAGATTGTTTTTTCCGAAAGGAGCATACATCGCGGCCTCGATTACGATCGCAAGCTCGATCGACTGGGTCGGAGAAGGTCCGGAATCGGTGATCCGGCAAAAGGAGCTGTCCAACCGGAATTTTATTCAAGTCGGCGGGATCGGGACGCAAGTCTCCTTATTCGATCTGACGATCGACCAGAACAGCCAGCAGCAGACGTACGGGCAAGGGAAGTTTGCGCTCAACTGTACGGCGGTCGGTCAGGGAATATCGCGTCCGGCCATTCTGCATACGGAACGCGTCCATATGACGAATACTTGCGAAGGCGCGATTCGTTTTCTGGGCGACAGAACGGAAACGAACAGGGAAATGCTTCGCGTCGTTCGCTGTCGGTTTACGAACGGTTCGGAAAGCCGGTCGAGTCCGGCGTACAACACATTCACGCTCTATATAGCCGATGCGGCCACGGCCGCGATAGAAGGCTGTCACTTCGAGCATACGCCCTCGGAATCGGGCGAAGGCATTCCGGCCATATCGGTTGCCGGAACGAACGTTTCGTCGGTGGAATATTCGAAGCTTTCCATTACCGACAATTATTTCAGCGGGTATGGCCGGTTTACGAACGGCAGCGGTATCGGCGTTATCGATTTATATATTTGGTCCCGCAATGTCGTTTTGACCGGCAACCGGCTGGAAAACAGTCACGTAGCTCCGATTCGGGGGAAGGTGAACGCCGATAACCTGGTCGTCTCCGGCAATGTGATCCATGGCGTCACCCAGCATATTCCTTCGAGCGCTTCCGGAATCAGCCTGGTGCCCGCGACGGTCGGGCCGGTCGCGGGGCGTTACGTGATTACGGATAACATCGTCAAAGGCAGCGGGTTCAGAGGCATCGAGATTACAGGGACGGCGGACAACAAGCCCGAACTGGTGGAAGTGTCGGGCAATATGATCGACACCGCAGCGGACATCGGAATTTATGTGGGGAATGTCAAGCATTTCACGATCGCGAACAATATGATCTCCGATACGGGCGGCAGCGGCATTACTTACGCCCTGTGCGAAGGGAACGGCAAAATCGCCGACAATTTGATCAAAGCTGCCGGAAGCACGGGGATCGGGTACGTAGGCGTGCAAAAGAGCTTGTGCCTGTCCATTGCGGGGAACATGATCGAATCGCCCGCCAGCCAAGGAATCGCCGCCGAAAATATCGGCGAGCTGCTGCTGCATGGCAATATCGTGAAAAATGTGGCGAGCGTAAACGGCACGCAGAGAGCTTTCCGCATCGGGGGAACGTCCGCGGTCGATATCGCCAGCGTCAAAAACAATGTCGTGAGCGGAACGGTCGCAAGCGGACCCGTAACGTACACGGGGGCGGGCGTGACGGCGCTTCAAGAGGAAGGGAACAGTTGGAACGGCGCCGTAAAATACGGCTCTGCAGCGCCGACGACGGGGACGTATGCGCAAGGGGATATCGTGTACAATACGACGCCGGTTCCCGGAGGCGGCATCGGTTGGGTCTGCACGTCGGCGGGATCGCCCGGAGCATGGAAAGCATTCGGAACGATAGAGGAGTGACCGGCTCCGGCTATTCATTTGCGCTACAAAACGATTCGGAGGAGAAACCGTGGAGAGAAAAATAGCTTTACTGATGGATCGGGAAAACTTGGATACGCTTTTTGACGAGGCGCACAGAGAGCGGCTGACCCGGCTCGGCAGCGTCGTGAACGTAACGGAACCGGGTGCGCTTACGCCGGAACGGAGCGCGGCTCTTATCGAGGCTGCCGACATCGCCGTTACTTCATGGGGATGTCCGCCGCTGGACGAAGCGATTTTGGAGCGGGCTCCCGCTTTGCGGCTCATTATGCATGCGGCGGGAACGGTGAAGCGGATCGTGACGCCCGAGGTGGTCAGCCGGGGAATATGCGTCAGCAGCGCGAATACCGCTTTGGGGCGAAGGGTCGCCGAAACCGCGCTCGGACTGACGATCGTATCGCTGAAAAACATTTGGCAGCTTGCGCGGGATACCCGCGAAGGAGAATGGGGGCGCAACCGGCCAAAGGTAAAGGAATTGTACGGCGTTACGATCGGCGTCATCGGCGCGGGCCAATCGGGCGGACACTACATCGAGCTTATGCGCCGCTTCCAGGTCCGCCTTCTTGTCTGCGATCCGGCGCTGACCGAAGAGCAGATCCGGGGGATGGGGGCGATCAAGGCGGACCTGGAGCAATTGATGCGGGAGTCCGACGTCGTATCCGTCCATGCGCCGGCGATTCCGGCTACCGACAAAATGATCAACGGCCCGCTGCTGCAGTTGATGAAGGACGACGCGATCCTGATCAATACGGCCCGGGGATCGCTCGTCGACGAAGCGGCTTTGGTCGCGGAGCTGGGCAAAGGACGGCTCTGGGCTTGCCTGGATGTGACGAATCCGGAGCCTCCCGCCCCCGACCATCCGTTCCGCACGCTGCCCAACGTGACCTTGATTCCGCATATCGCCGGAGTGGTGACGAATGGCCTGCGCAGCTTGGGGGAGTTTACGGTCGCCGAATTGGAAGCGTTCTCCGAAGGCCGTCCGCTGATCGGGACGGTGCAGCTCGCCCGGCTGAGCACGTTGGCTTGACGACTATTTTTCGATATCGAACATGGGAGGGTCCCCGATGAACAAAAGAAGCATATTCGCGATTGCCCCGGTTTGTCTTCTCGGGCTTGCGATTACGGCGTGCGGCGGAAACGAAACGGCAGGCTCCGAAGAGAAGACGGAGACGAAGCCCGCAGAACCGAAGAAGGAGCCGTTTACGCTGACGATTTTTACCGAAGGGGTCAAGCCGGAAGAATTTGACGCCAGATTCAGGGGACGGCTGGAGAAGAAGTTTCCCCATATTACGTTTCAATACCAAATGTCGGGTACGGGAGTAACGATCAACGATTTGGTGGCGCAGAAGAAAATACCGGATATTATGCGAATCGACGTTCCCGGCATGAAGGCGAAATATTTGGATTTGGGGCTTGCTTACGGTTTGGATTCGCTTGTGAAAACGGGCAAGTACGATTTGAAGCGATTCGATCCCGTGTTCATTCAGGAGATGGTGAATGCGGGGCGCACGGGCGAGCTTTACGGGCTGCCGGTCCCTCCTTATTTTCCGCTGGTGCTGTATTACAACAAAACGTTGTTCGATCAGTTCGGGGTGCCCTATCCGAAAGACGGCATGAGCTGGGACGACATCTACGAGCTGGCGAAAAAAATGACCCGCAGCGAAGGCGGCGCGGTATACCGGGGGTTCAGCGCCAGCGTCACGGCGATGCTCCGCGACAACCCGTATTCGCTGCCCATACTCGATCCTTCGGGCGACCAGCTGGCCGATCCGGAGAAATGGAAGGCGATGTTCCAAAATTTGAAACGGTTCTACGATATTCCGAACAACGCGATGGAGAAAAACGCCACCGAGGAAATCAACGCCTTCGGCAAAGGGAAGGTGGCGATGATGGGCAACCAGCACAATATTTATTTGACGATTCCGCCGGAAATCAACTGGGATATCGTGTCTTATCCGACGCTGGAAGGCGCCCCCAAGCTGATGGGGCAGCGCGGTCCCGCCTATTGGGCCATCACGCGGCAGAGCGAGCATAAGGAAGAAGCGTTCCAAGTCATTGCGGAGATGTTGGCCGACGATGTTCAGCTGGCCGATTCGAAGAACGGAATTCCGACGACGCTGGTCGACCCGGAGATCAAGAAAGCGCTCGGCCAAACCCACCCGCTGTACAGCCAGAAAAACATGAAAGCGGTCCATACTTACCCGCCGACCGCGCCTACTCCGAAGCGGAAGGCCGAGTTGACCGACGTTTTGGGCCGGACGCAGGAAGCGATCATTTTCGAGGCGTTCCAGAAGCTCGCGAACAATGAAGCAGATCTCAATACGGCGCTGCGGCAGGCGGACGAACGGTTGAAGCAGGAAGTCGCCCTGGAGAAAAGCAAGGGCAAGTAGGTCCGCCCGGACGGCGTGCTAAGGACCGCGACGGGAGCGGAAACGACAGGGCAGGCATAGTCTGGCGAGCAGACGCCTCCCTTGTCATTACCGCGCTCATCGTGTATTTTGATTGTATCGAATTTATACGAAGTGGTGGGGTTGGATGGAGGAGCAGTCGGGCCGGAAACATTTCCGCGAACGGATGGAGAGCATGGTTCGCGAGATTCGGGACGAAATCGTGACCGGGAAGCTGAAAGACGGACAGTTTCTGCCTTCGGAGAAGGCGTACGCCAAGGCGTACAAGCTGAGCAACAAATCGGTGCGCCAGGGGCTCGATATCCTGGTCTCCGAACGGCTGGTGGAGAAAATTCCGCGAGTCGGCAACAAGATCGTACGCAGGGCGGCCGAGGTCCAGACTACGTTAAGGTTCGGCTATTACCCGTCGCTGCTCGAGCAAGCCGCGCTAGAAACATTGATCGAGCAATTCCATAATCGTCATCCGAACATACAAGTCCAGCTCGTCCCGCTGCCTTCCGCCCATACGTCGCAAGCTTTGAAGCCTTTATTGGCCGACGGCGGCATCGACCTGCTCACGATGAGCGCATCCGGCTTCGCCGACTTCGCGGAGAACGGCGATCTGGAGGAGCTCGAGACGCTGGAGCCGGAGCCGCATATTTACCGGTTTTTGACGGAGGCGATGAGTCATGACGGGCGGCTGAAGATGCAGCCGTTCATTTTCTCGCCGTTGATCCTATGCTACAACCGCAGCCATTTCCGGAAAAAGGACGTGCCGGAGCCGGACAGCGGCTGGAGGTGGGACGATTTGTTCGAGTATGCCGCCCTGCTGAACGAGGAAAAGGAGCGGGTCGGTTTTTATTTTCACTTCCCGTCGTACAATCGTTGGCCGGTGTTTTTGCTGCAAAGCGGCGTGACGTTCCGCCGGGACGAGGAAGGAAGCATGAAGCTTGGGGGGACCTCGCTTCTGGACGGCTTGCGGCTGTGTCAGCGATTGATCGCCAGCCAGAACAATTTCCCGCTGCTATTGTCCGAGCAAGAGGCGGATGCGGAGAAGCTGTTTTTCGCCGGCAAAGTTTCGATGATCATGACCACCTACTTCAGCCTCCATGCTTACCGGCAGCAGCCTTCGGTGAAATATGACATCGCCCCGCTGCCTTACGGCAACGAAAATCGGACTTTGCTGCTCGCCATCGGTCTGGCTGTC
>NZ_VDCQ01000013.1 GCF_006265175.1 Paenibacillus hemerocallicola
CCGCACGTACGGTTTGATGAGGAGGGGCTGGCATCCCCAGCCCTTTACTCTACTTAACGCAATTATAAGTGTTTTATACCTCCAGAATCTGGGGCTTAATGTTTATCCTGATGATTATTATGGTGAGTGGTGGAAACAAACAGAACAGATTGAAGTATCCACGAAGTTGAATGAATATGATTGGAGCGAAATCTTAGAAATTACAGATGATTTTATTGTCTTTGTTGATTGAGAAGCGTGGGATGGGGATCCCGTTCACGCTTTGGCTTCGACCCGAACCGATTGCACCAGAAATGACCGCCTATGTATTGACAAAAGATGTCGAATATTGGATGATGCTAGCAATTGATTTGTCACAAAAAGGAAGATAGAGAGGGGGATCGAGATGCTGCGTGTCTACATCGTCTTTATGTGGAAGGCATTTTTGCAGCGGTTTACGTATCGGGCAAACTCGTATTTTTTCATTTTAAGCTCCATCCTCCGGCTTTCGATTTTGGCCAGTCTGTGGATCGCCTTGATCGGTGAGGGCAGCGTACAGGACACAACCGCAGCAGATATGATGTCGTTTGTGCTGATCAACATGGTTGTTTCGGCGCTGACACGCTCCAGCATCGGAAATAAGCTGGCAGAGCGGTTTACGGATGGATCGATCGCAATCGATTTTATTCGGCCGATACGGTTGAAGTATTATTTGATCGCTGAGCAGCTCGGCGAAAACTTGTACAGCACCATCTTTCATATTATCCCGGTTGTCGTGGTGGGGCTGGTGTTTCTCGATGTGCAGCTCCCGGCTGCCTGGTGGCAAACCGGCATGTTTGCGTTGACGCTCTTACTCGGAATTATGCTCATCTATTCAATCAATTACTTGATCGGGCTGCTTGTGTTCTGGATGAAAACCGCCTTCTACACCAACTGGCTGCTCGGGGCGTTGATGGAGCTGTTCGCCGGATCGGTTGTGCCGTTATGGTTTTATCCGGCAGGATTGTACCACATTGCGATGTCACTGCCATTCCGCTTTATTTCGTTTGAACCGGTCTCGATCTTTTTGGGCAGGACGACATGGAGCGAGAGCTGGACCGTCGTTGGTTTCCAGTTGATTTGGATTGCAGTGCTGCTGCTGCTCGAGTATATGCTGTGGCGCAAAGTCCAGACCAAAGTCATTGTTCAAGGGGGGTGAACCAACGTGGCGTTGTACCGCGCATTTTTGCGTTTGAAGGCGAAAGCCATGGTCGAATACCGCGGAGCTTTTTTTCTGGGAGGCATCTCGCAGGCGTCGGCGTATATTGCCGAGTTTGTCGTGCTCTGGGTGATGATTACCCGCTTTCAGTCGATAAACGGTTGGGCAGCACAGGAAGTGATGGTGCTGTACGCACTGAACCTGATCTCCTACGCCATCGCCGGGAGCTTTTTGTACAGTGTGTGCACAGGACTGGCATCCATGGTGCAGTCCGGCAGCTTTGACGAAGTGCTGACCAAGCCGATGAATCCGTTGGTGTACTTGATCTGCCATAAATTTGTGTACCAGTACGCGAGCCATATTCTCGTGGCGAGCGGCATTTTGACTCTTTGTTTTATCCAGCTGCGTCTGACGGTCACGGTTGGGTCGTTTGTGTTTCTCCTGCTTGTCATTTTGGGAGCGGCGATGATTCAGGCTTCGGCGTTTCTGTTCACATCGGTCCCCGTATTCTGGCTCGTGCAAAACCAGGCGATCAGCGGGTTTGCAGGCGACCTGCGCGGCTTTATTCGTTACCCGATTTCCATTTACAAGCCAGGCGTGCAAATCGTTCTGACGCTGCTTATCCCGTACGCCTTCATTAACTTTTATCCAGCACAATATTTTCTAGGCAAATCGGACTTTTTGATGTTCCACCCGCTCTTCCAGTATGTTACGCCGCTCGTCGGAATTGTTCTGCTAGTTGGGGCGTACCAGTTTTGGAAGCTGGGGCTGCGTCATTACAAAAGTACAGGCTCATAGCAAAAGGAGGGGAGCACGATGGCATTTATTGAAGTGGACCAGGTGAGCAAGCATTTTCAAGTCCATACGAAAGCAAAAGGCATGTGGCCAGCATTGAAATCGCTTGTGAAGCGGGACTATACAACGAAGAAAGCGGTACAGGATATTAGCTTCCACATTGAACGAGGCGAGCTCGTTGCATACATTGGACCAAATGGCGCTGGAAAATCGACGACGATCAAGATGCTGTCCGGCATTTTGCAGCCGACGAGCGGGACGATTCAGGTAGGGGATATTGTTCCGTACCAAGACAGGAAGCAAAATGCGATGCGGATGGGTGTCGTCTTTGGGCAGCGTTCCCAGCTGTACTGGGACTTGGCGATGGAAGATACGTTCGACTTGTACAAGCATATGTACAAGATCGAGGAGCAGCAGTTCAAACGGAATGTGGAGTTTTATGTGGAACTGCTGCAGATGCAGGAGTTTCTAACCCGGCCTGTACGCCAACTGAGTCTTGGTCAGAAGATGCGGGCAAATTTGGCTGTTGCGCTGCTGCACGATCCGGACGTCGTCTATTTGGATGAACCGACAATTGGGCTGGACATTATCGCCAAATCGCGCATCCGCCAATTTGTGAAAGAAGTGAACAAAGAAAAGCAGACGACGCTCATGTTAACGACCCACGATATGGACGATATTGAGCAAATTTGCAACCGCATCATTATGATTGATCAAGGACAAGTGCTGTATGACGGTTCGTTATCGGCATTCAAAGAAAGCTATGCGGGCGGGCATTTTATCCGCATTGAGCTGGAATCGGACAGCTTTTGGCTTGAGGATGAACGACTGACCGTTGTCAAAGATGAAGGGCCGCTGAAAACGATCCAATTTCAGAAAAAGCAAATTGCCGTTCCGGAAGTGATTCAAATTTTGACGGCGCACAACCGGGTCAAAGACATCCAGATGCGGGAGACGAGCATTGAAGATATTGTGAAAGACATGTACGAAAGCAGAAGTACGGCAAGCGAAGGCTGAACAGGAGAAGTGATCAGTTCACCGATATTTCGTGCAGTAACAACGGCCTTTGACCATAAGGAAAGAGGGACCAGGTGATGGAAGACAGCAAGCAGCGAATTATTCCACTCACAATGTGGACCGTCGGGTGGGCATTTGTCGCGAGATCGTTTAAGCAGAGCTACATCTATCGTTCGAATGTACGGATCGCGTTTGTGCGCAACATACTCGGGCTGTTTATTACGTTCAGTGTATGGACAATACTTTACCTAGGCATTTCGGATGTCAAGGGAGTCACATACCAGGAGATGGTTCAGTACGTCATTATTAACAGCCTGGTGGCAGGATTGGTCACATCAAGTATTGCGCAGAAGCTTGGACAACGGGTTGCAGACGGCTCCATCGGAAACGATTTGATCAAGCCAATCAGTGTCAAGCTTACTTGATCGCCGAACAAATCGGGCAAAAATTGTTTCGGCTTGAATTCAGTACGATTCCGGCTGCGGTTATAGCTGTTGTGTTTTATGGATTCGGGCTTCCGGAGCAACCATATCAGTTGTGGCTGTTTGTACTCAGTCTCCTGTTGGGTGTCGTTATTATGTCTATTTTCATCTGGTAGTAGGGACATGGGTGTTCTGGATCAAGACGTCCTTTTATATTGACTGGATTTCCAAAGCGTTATTTATCAAGCGTCCCAAAATTGAGAAACTTATCGAAAAGGTTTATACGATGAAATATACATGAAGAGTATTGAGTAAATATTATATTTTATGAGTGGAGTCTGAGATCTAAACTTGTTGGTTGAACTAACGGGTACGTTAGTTCAACATATTAATTCGAAATACGGATTAACCCCTCCCAAACATAGCGAAGCTAATAGTAATTAGCCTTGGGAGGGGTTTTGTTTTATGAAAATGACTGATCTCTGGACGTTGTATGAGGCCGATAAACGCATTCTGGGTTTTAGTCCGCATACTTTAAAAGCGTATTCCCTTCAGTTTAAGGTACTGGCTCATGAGATTGGCAACCTAAACATCGAAGAAGTGTCGTTGGACTTACTGAAAGGATATTTAGCAAGGCAGTCGGAACGGTTGAAGCCAAGCAGTTTGGGCCATCGTATACGGTTCATACGATCCCTGTTTCGGTTTGCGTTTGAAGAAGGACATATTGCTAAAAACCCTACGACAAAGCTTAGAGAACCAAAGATGGAGAAGCGAATCCCGAAGTTTTTGATCGAAGAAGATGTAATTAATCTCAAGATAACCTGCGATTCCCTGCGCGAGCACGCACTCCAAGCGTTTTTGTATTGTACGGGTTGTCGCGTAGGTGAGGTTCATAAATTAGATATTGAAGATATCAACTGGGAGAGTTGCTCTGCGATTGTGCACGGCAAGGGATCTAAGCAACGAGAAGTGTATTTTACAACCGAATGTAAGGTCTGGTTAAAGAAATACCTGGAGAGTCGAGAGGATTCTTGCAAAGCCCTATTTGTGACGGAAACCCTTCCTGTGCGACGATTGGCCATACCCACAATACGTTATTCGGTAAAGAAACTTGCAGCCCGTGGAGAGGTTGCAGTCAACGTGTATCCTCATCGATTTCGTCATACATATGCTACACAAATTGAAACAGCAAGAAAAGTTGTTTCTAACTTGAATACACCGATTACTTTTATTGAGGCACCTATGGAGGAAATACCAGGATTACCTGTAGATCATTTCGATAAGGCCCTATCAATTTATGCCCTTGGATGGACAGTAAATTTGCAGAAGACATTAACAAATATATATCGGAGTCTAAAGGCTGGTGGAGTATTTGTTTTTAGTTGGGAGCATCCAATTCACAGCGTAGTCGAATACACAGAAGATGAATTGAAGTTTAGACGCTCATATGTGAAGGAAGGATTCGAAAAACACGAATCATGGAGAGATACACCGATCGTGATGCATAATAGAAAAGTTAGCACCTTTGTTAATGACTTGATTGACGCAGGATTTGTTATTGATAAAGTAATCGAGGAATCAAACATCGATGAAAATGATACCTCTAATCCAAATAAGTGGTATTCAGGCGCAAAGGCAAGGATAATACCTTCAACATTAATTATAAAGAGCCACAAACCATAAAGTTGTTGAACTAACCGGGTACGATAGCTTGGTATTCAACTAGAACGAGGCTGCTGACTTGGATCGGCGGCCTTGTTGCGCTATCGGGCAGTTTACCTCAAAGTTGTGTGGTCTTCTGTCGGTGGCAGCAATGAAGATTAAAAAAGTAAAAACAAATACCTTGACCCTGGACTTACCCAAGGGTTTATCATGGTCATTGTTGGAGGAATATCTTGGATAGGAGGGGGTACGGTGTACACCATTGGAGAAATATCAAAAATCGTTAAAACATCTGTCGATGCACTAAGGTATTATGACGAAATTAGCCTTCTAAAGCCCGTACACGTTGAAGAAAGTAACCGATATAGGTACTACTCAAAAGAGCAAGTTAGCCAACTGTTGTTGATAATGGAACTAAAGCAATATGGGTTCAGTTTAGATGCCATCAGGGAACTGCTACATAATGGAGTGTATTTAGAAAGACAAAGGTTAAAGCAAGCCTTATTTGCAAGGTTACAACAGCTTGAGAAAGAAAAAAACGTTCTTGTGAAAACAGTCGCTTCTGTTTATCGAAGAATAAATGAGATAGAAAGGGATGAAAAGGGAATGAGTGCGAAAAAGATTTTGTTAGTTGATGATGTAGCTTTTATGCGACAAATTCTTTGTGAAATGTTAGAAAAGCACGGTTATCTCGTTGTTACGGCTGAGAACGGTCAACAGGCTATTGACAAGTTTAATGATGAAAAACCAGACATTGTTATTATGGATATTAATATGCCTATAATGGACGGCATAACTGCAACGAAAATAATAAAGGAAATCGACAAAGACGCAAAGATATTAGCTTTATCCGCTAAAGGTTTCTTGCCAGTAATTTTTGAGATTCTTGAACAAGGAGCAAGAGACTTTGTAGTAAAACCATTCCAAGAAGAAACTATTCTTGATGCTTTAATTAGGACATACGATGGAAATGTTATTTTTAACGAACAAACGTTCCAAGCAATAAAAGAACAATTCGGAGAAGACAACACAAATAAAGTAGCAATGCCACAAGAAATGATTTCAAAAGTGCTTCAACTTTGCACTCGGGAGTATGACGAACACACTGGTGAAGAAATAAATGAGATCATGCGGTATCATCATCATTCCTAAATAACGATCCGCTATTCTATCGAGCGTTTTTTTCCAAACGATTATTTGCTTTGCTCAACTAACGGGTACGATAGTTCAATCTCCAACTATGAGCTGCCGACATGGATCGGCAGCCTAGCTCCGTCTTTGACCACTGACGTAAACAACCCGATACGATAATTTTAATTGTATTCCAAGCGTTTGCGTGTAGTGTCACTACGCTGACATTACCCCAATCAAAGCGAAGTTCCCAACGCATGAATTTAACATATATATCTATCTACTTTGCCCCCGGTGACAGCGACGCTGGTATTACCCCACGACGCTGGTACTACTCCTACTTTGCGGGTGGTGTCAGCTTCGCTGGTACTACCCCAACAAATAGAAACCGCGATAATCGCGGCAAGGCTGTCAAGAAAGTCTCGACAGTCTTCTTTTATATCTTAATCATTTAATACGATACCGCGTTAATGTTTCCGAGTAATTGACCAATACGTTTCGTTGCGTCCGCTCGTGACACGTCCTGGACCACCTTAGAGTATGAGAAAACGCCAAGCTGGAGCGATTCAGGGCTTAGCGTATATTTTCGTTAAAATGTTGGCGAGACCCCTACTAGACTTAAAAATCTTGTAATCCTGCAGCCATAGGCAATGCCTTACAACATCACCTTTTCCCCCGTCCTCGCACTCTCCACCGCCCCAAACACCATCCACATGCTCTTGATGTTATCCCGGCAGTCTGTCTCGGCGGGGCGGTCTTCCTCCAGGCTGGCGAACATTTCATCGAAGCAGCCTTGGTGCATTTCCCGTCCCTGGTAAGTAGCGGGCACATTCAACTGCTGCAACGGATGCTGGAAGCCTTCTGTAGCTCCCTCTACAACCGCCTCACCGACAGGCAGGTTGATACCATCCCATTCTGCGCTTCCTTTGCTGCCATTTACTCGCCATTCCGCTTCCCATGAAGTGCCTAAGCCTTGGGCGCACCAGGAGCCATTGTAACTAAATACGATGCCGTTATCCATTTCAAAAATACAGCTGGCCGAAGCGTTCCCTTTGTACCATGATCCCGGGGGATTGTATCCGTGGCAGTAGACAGATACCGGATCAGCGCCTGTAATAAACCGTGCCTGGTCAAAGGTGTGAATCGCCATGTCAAGAATGAGCGGATTGTCCATCGCATCGCGAAAACCGCCGAAATGGGGGCCGAGAAAGAAATTGGCATGAATCGAACCGATGTCGCCGATCTGCCCTGACTGGACAAAATCGCGATAAGCACGGATCGTCTTCAAGTAGCGGCGGTTCTGCATGACGGCATAACGCTTGCCCGTCTGCTCGCTTGTTCGTACGATCTCTTCAGCGTCCTGCAGTGATTCCGCCATCGGCTTCTCTCCCAATACATGAACGCCTGCCCTCAAGGCGGTCGTGACAATATGCTTGTGGCTCGCCGGGATAGTCACATCGAAAACAAGATTGGCATCGGTAGATGCTAACGCAGCAGACAGATCAGTGAATATCGGCACATCCAGTTGATGGCGTTCTGCCATCGCTTGTGCTGTCGCTTCATAAAGATCGACAAAAGCGACAATTTCAGCGTTGTGCCGCTCCTTCGCTTCGGCCACCCAAGCTTGCGCCATTCCACCGCAGCCAGCAACGATAATTTTATGTTGTATGGTCATTGCATTTTCCTCCTTGAAAATGGTACCCGATTGCGAGCTTCTGCATCATTTGTCATTTCGGATCCGGCACAAAGTCACCACCGCGGCAGCGTTTCAAATAATGCAGCGCATGGACCTGCCCAGTCATCTCCAGCTCATTTTTATACACCGGATCATGCGAGCCTTCGATATCGATACTACCCTCGTAGCCGCCTTGTCTTAGAATGGAAATGATGTCTGTCCAATTCGAATCGCCAAATCCAAGCAGTATGATTTGCGGCAGCACGCGCTCGGCATCCACTTGTTATTTACCAAGGTGCCAATTTGTATTTGTTTCAAGGTTTATTCCTCCTGAGTAATGAATTCTGCTCTTATCGTATCGTAGTTCGAAACGCGCTGCTAGAAACGAAATTAACTTCTACTCATACGATCTTATGCTCTTTTCAGGAATAATGGCGTTGACAGCGGGAAATCATCCTTATATAGTGTTAAAATCGTATGATTTGAAAAGGGGAGGGGAGCCACGTAGATGACCATAAGCCCGCATAAAGAAAATACCCGAATTCCCGACAAAACGTTCCCGATCAATATCTTTTTTGTCGGCGACGTTTACTTGCATTGGCATGATCACATCGAATGGATTTATATTCAGGAAGGAAAAGCGAAGGTTCAAATGGACGCCGATTTTGTAACCCTTGAGCAAGGGGAGCTGGCATTTGTGAATTCCAAGCAGGTTCATGGTGCAACCAGCCTTGCATCACAATCGAAGCTTGTCTGCATCGTATTTAATGAAGCCCTCGTCCGTGGCAGTGGAATGGACATTACGGAGTATCACTACTTTCAGCCTTATCTGATCCAGCGCCAGAAGTGGCCGAGTACTATCCGTGCTAATGAGCCCGAGATGCAGGAGATTGCCTCGGCCTTTGCTAGGCTTATTGCCGAATTTGAGGAGAAGCGTCCGGGCTATGAGCTGATTGTGAAGGCGGAGCTGCTAAGGATTTTTGGCCTCTATTTTCGCTACGCCCAGCAATCGTCCGCCATCAGATTGGCACGTCATCCTTTGCATGCTTACGAATTCTCGGATTTACTGCAATTTTTGCGCGAGCACTACTACGAGACGATCACCATCGCACAAGCGGCACAAATGGTGAGCCTGAGCCCGAACTACTTCTGCCGTGTGTTCAAGCTGGTGACGGGCAAAACGCTGATCGAATACATTCATCTGCTGCGTGTGCAAGAGGCTGAGCGGCTGCTGCTTGAAACCGACCTCCCCGTGACGGAAATTGCCACGGCTGTAGGCTTTACCAATATGACCTATTTTGGGCGTATATTTAAAAAAATTCGTAATGCCACCCCTTCGAAAATCCGCGGGAAGTAGCTAAATGGATGGAGGACGAACTGTCAAAACGTCTCCAAAGCATTCAGCAAATATTGGGGGGCCGCCAGTCAGCTTCAAACAGGAAGAAGTAGTTCATTTCTGCTTGAAACTTGCCTAAAGCTGCAAAGTGTCAAGCGAAGTTGGCTGCTGACTTTTTGCATATTCCACTGTCAGTCTCCTGCCGGATTATCCGTCGGTTTGCCGGACATCGGTTGTGTACGCTATTGTGCGGCCATGGTATAGTAAAACCAAAAAATGGTGATCGGGGGGACGATATGTTTCGGTATGGCAAATATCAGCTCATGATGATCGCTGTGCTCATCATTGTCGTATTACTGCCTCTTGCCTCTCTTGCCGCCGTTAATTTCACTATGTCGTTGAGCAACGCCAAGGAGCAAACCGAGCGCTATAGCCGGCAACTGCTGGAGCAAACGATGAACGAACACGGCTTGATGGACGAGCAAATGAAGAATATGATGTTCGACATGCTTGGCAATATGGACCATTACTATGCGGTGATGGACGAATATTACACCAATACGAACACGCTGGGGTTTCTAAAGGAAATGGAGCAGCGAATCGGCATACACGACAAGAGCGTGTTGTCCATATATTTGGTGGATTTAACGAATCGGAAGGCGTATTCTTCTTTTGACAACCGGCTCCAACCGTTTGCGAGCTTCTACGATCAAGCATTCTTGAGACAGTTCGATCCTAGCGTCGAACGCAGCGGTATCCGGTATTGGACCCGTAACATTTACAAGGAAAACGAGTCAGCGTTAGAACTCATGTCGGATACGATTAAGGATAAGCTGGCGCAGCAGCGCGAAGGCATGATGACGTACTATATGTACGTGGGTCATTCGGGCAATCGGGTTGGCGTAATTGCGGTCAATTTGCGGCTTGATTTCCTGAGAGCGCGCGGAGCCGAGTTGAAGGAGAAAACAGGCGGTACGCTGTTCGTGACCGATTTCCGCAACGAGCTTCTGTTTCGCGCCGATATGGAGAGGACGGCAGACGCAGGCACTAGCGTAGAAATACCCGGAAAGCAGCAAGGCTTGCCGGCCGAGCTTGATTCGGCGGGAGAACACGGCTTGAAGTTGAGCATGCGACATCAAACAAGCAAGTTCGGATATACGCTGCTGATTCCGCAAGCCGCGTTTGCAGACCGGGTATATAGGCAAACCGCGTCATTTATCGTCATCGGAATATTGGCCGCGGCGTTCAGTCTGGCGGCGGTGTTTGCCGCATCCCGTTACTTGTATCGTCCGATCTCGGGGATCGTACAGCTCGTCGGACAAGCTTTTCCCCCGCGTGCGGAAAAGTTGGGGCAGGGCGGTGCACTCATTATGGACGAGCCGACTTTTATAAGGCAGACGGTAGACCGGGTTGCAGGAGAGCAGCAAATCATGAAGGAAGCGATGCGCAAGCACCGCGAAACGATTAAACAGCATTTGCTGGACAAAATTTTGATGGGACAACTCCGGGATACGCTTGAGGAGCTTCGGCGGTTCGGAATCCGCCTCGATTTTACACATTTCACCGTTATCAGTGTTCAATTGCAAGGAAGGGACGATGCGGCCGGACTTAAAGGGATTGATAGCGAGCTGATCCGCTATGCAATCGGCAATATCGCAGAGGAAACGCTGCGTAGCCCCGGCCATGCCTTCGCGTGTTTGAAGGATAGAGAGACCGTCAGCATATTACTCAACTCCCCCGGCGAGATGCCGTCTCAGGAACTGGTTGAACTGTGCGGTGCGCTGCAAACCAGCGCCCGCGGCTATATGCATGTGCAGCTTGATATCGGGATCGGCGGCTACCGCTCGGATGTCGGACAAGTATGGCAGTCTTACCGGGAAAGCTTGCAGAGCCTGGCCTACAGCAAGCTGATGGATTGGGGCGTGATCACGCTTTACAGCGAGCTGGAGCGGATGGAAGCGCAGGGCGAAATCGACCTCGGCCAAACGATTGAATGGGAAGATTACGAGAGCGGCTATATCCGGGCCGTCAAGCTGGCCGATAAAGAGCGGCTTGCCGAGCTGTTTGCGTCAATCCGCGAGGAAGCCAAGGAGAAGCGGATATCTTCCTCCGCCATACAACGGTTTACGCTGCAGTTTCTCGCCAGTCTGACCAAGCTGTACGGAGAATACCGGTTTGGGGGCAGCCGCTGGGAGCTGGAAAGCCTGTTCGATAAGCTGGCCCAACGCATGCGGTTCTCCGAGCTGTTGGCGCACATGGAGCGGCTTACCGGACAGTTCGTTGCTTTATTGGAGGGGAAGCGAGCCTATATTAACCGGGATCTGGCGGAACGGGCGATCCAAACGATACGGTCCGATCTGTCGTTGACGGTGGAGGCCGTTGCCGATTCGGTTTCGCTGAGCTCGCCTTCGTTGAATAAATTGATTCGCGAATATTTAGGCATGTCGACCGGAGAATTCATCGTGAAAGCACGAATAGAAAAAGCCAAGGAGCTGCTGGAAAGAACCGAAAGCAAAATCGAGGAGATCGCCGGCTTGACGGGGTACGCAACCGCCCGCGGTTTTTATAAAATTTTCAAAGAGGTTACGGGCATGACGCCCAGCGAGTACCGCAAGTTAACGACGAGATAAATGGAAGCCCGCCCTTTGGCTCTGCAAGGCGCGGGTTTTTCTATTATTCCGTTATTTTCGAATTGTTCAGTTTCTGGCTGGACCGGTATGGACGTATGATTGTCTAAAACGGCACAGCGCCCTAAGGGACGATATTACTATGAAGAGGCACATGGGAACGTTTCAGCTTAAGATCGTTGTTCTTTTATGCTCGATCGTGTTTCTGCCTATCTGTTTATTGGCTGCGCTTAACTTCAACATTACGTGGGACAATGCGCAGAGCCAGACGCAGAAATTCAGCCGGCAGTTGTTGAGTCAGGCGATGAACGAGCACGCGCTCATGAACGAGCAGATCAATGGCGTTCTTTACGATATGCTCGCTAGCGGCGATAAGTATATGACGATTCTCGACCACTATTACACGGATGTGCAAACGCTCTCTTTCATTCGGGAGATGGATCAAAGGCTTGCGATCCAGAACCGGTATATCGCCTCGATTTACATACTCGATTTGCAGCAGCGTCAAGCTTACTCCACATTCGATCATAAGCGGGTAACGTTCGAACAGTTTTATGACAGGAGCTTCCTCAGCAGCCTTTCGGACCGGGACGGTTTACGGGGCGTACATTACATGAACAGAAATATTTACATGCAGAACAAGGATGCGTTCAGCGGCATGCTCGTTACGGCGCAGGAGAAGCTGCTGCGGCAAAACACCGGCTTCTCCACCTACTATATATATTTCGGCGGAGCCGGCCCGAAGGCGGGAGTCATCGCGATCAACATCAGGCAAAGCTTCCTGTTGGAGAGGGACCGGTTTTTACAGCAGCATACAGGAGGCTTTTATTTCATAACCGGCCCTCGCGGGGAGACGCTGTACCGCTCCGCGAGCGGCGGGGATTTGCTGGATAAGGTCCGGTCGGAATACGGAGACGACCCCGGCCTTCGCGTCCGGATAGACGATATGCATTATTTGAATATGCGGCTCACTCATTCGGTATCCGGGATGGACTACTGGCTGCTTATTCCCGAACCATCCTTCTCCAAGCTGGTGTACCGGCAAAGCGCCGTTTTCGTTCTGATTGGACTCGTCTCGACCGTTCTCAGCATCGTAGCGGTCATCGCCGCGTCGCGCTACTTATACAAGCCGGTTTCACACGTAGTACGGGAAATCGGCCATATGCTGCCGTGGGCAAAGCAGTCGTCGCAGATCGACGAGCTTGGCTACGTGCGTTCCGCTTTTCTCGAATTGGTCGGCGATCGGCGCAGTCTGAGCGATGTCATTCGCGAGCAAAGCGAGCCGATTCGGCAAAATATACTGCGCCGTCTTGTCCGGGGCAAGCTGGCGGAAGCGGAAGCGCTTCCGCTTCCGCTCCGACTTCCGTTTGTCTATCCGTATTTCGTCGTGATGGCGATCGGCATGGATACTTCTGGCGAACGATGGACCGCATATTCGGAAACGGATGTAGAGCTGACCGGGTATGCGGTGCGCAACATTGCCGAAGAGACGCTCTCCGGCAAGCTGACCTCGCAGACGCTTAGTCATGGCAAGGATACGGTCATTGTGATCGGGAACAGCGCGTCGCCTCCCGGTCAGCAGCAGCTTGCGGAGTGGGCGACATGCGTGCAGCGGAACGTAAGCGAATTTCTCGGCTTGACACTTGATATCGGCATTGGCTCCGTGCGGCAAGGACTGGAATGCGTATGGATGACTTACGAAGAAGCTATCAAGTGTTTGAGCTACAATAAGCTGATGGAGCCGGGGAAAATTACTTCAATTGATGAGCTGAAGCGGAAGGATGAGGAGCTTCCGGCCGGCTTCTCGTGGAGCGACTATGAGCAGGAATATATGAAGCACGTCAGACATTGCGACGAGGGGAGCATGGCCGTTCTGCTGCAAAGCATTTCGGACGAAGCAAGGCGGCAACAGGCGTCTTCACTGGAGCTTCACCGTTACGGGCTGCAATTTTCGGCGTGTCTGATCAAGCTGATTGAAGAATACAACGTGCCATTGGATCACGAAGATATGTTCGCCGCGATGACGCGGGCGCTGCAGTCAAACCGGTTCGCCGAGCTGCAACTGCTCGTTCAGCAGACGACGCAACGGCTGATAGAGATGATCAGGAAGAAGCGAACGAGCTTGAACAGAGATATCGTGACGCGAGCGGAAGCGCTTATCGGGAATGACCTCGGCATGACGGTGGAAAATGTCGCCGAAGCGGTCTCGCTCAGCCCCCCCACGTTGAATCGGCTGTTTCGGGAATTCGTCGGCATGACCGCCGGTGAATATATATATGCCGCAAAAATAAAAGAGGCCAAGAAGCTGCTTCTGGAAACGGACCGCCGCATTGAAATAATTGCCGAGCGAATCGGCTATACGAGCTCGCGGGGATTTTACAAAGTGTTCAAGGAGGCGACCGGAATGACGCCAAGCGAATATAGAAGGCTCCACGGAGGAACGGATTGTTCCAAGTATTCTCAATTATAGGGATCGTTCACTATCCGGCAAATAAGAGGATGCGGCATAATCGATTCGACTTCGCCTTTGCGGGAGCAGCGGAGCATTCGGAGACGGGGAGGGTCGGAGGAGACTGCGGCTAAGGTAGCCGGAAGTCCCGCATATCAACGAATGAACGAAGAAGAGGGAGTGAATGTGATGGGTTATCGATTTACGTTAATCCGAGCAATCGGGTTAAAGCTGCTGATCGTTTGTTTGGTAGCGCTGAGCGTATGGCCTCCGTCTCCGGCGTCGGCCGAAGAAGCTCCGGTCCTCGCCGCGCCGACCAATCTGGCCGTCGTTGCCAAGTCGGACCGGGCGATCAGCTTGTCGTGGACGGCTTCGACAAGCAACTATATTAACGAATATGAAATTCGGGAAGGGTCCCGGACCGTGGCGGTTGTTTCCCGGCCGACCGTGCAGAATGCGCTGCCGACCGTTTACGCCTTCACCGGTCTCGAGCCTTCTACGGCTTATTCTTTCACGGTCATCGCCAAAGACGGCTACGGGAACGCTTCGCCCCCCAGCGCGCCGCTCGCCGTAACTACGGTGCCGGGAAGCTCTCCGGTCAATATGGCGCTTGGACACCGGGTTGTTGCGACGTATCAGGACGGAGACCGGCCGGCCTGGAAGGTGACGGACGGCACGGTCAATACGGTGTCGGGCGTCCGCAACATTTGGCATTCTGCGAACGCGAACCAGCCGCATTGGATTATGGTCGATCTGGAACGCCCGCGTTATGCGGGGAAATTCGTGCTGAAGCATATGGGCATTACGGGGGCTTCCACGGATAACAATACCCGCGATTACATCGTTCAAGGCAGCAACACGGCGATCCAGTGGAGCGATCTCGTCACGGTGACCGGTAATACGTATAACGTGACGGAGCATCCCGTTTCTCCGGGCGAGGCGTACCGCTTCTACCGCGTATACATAACAAATCCGGGCCTCGCCGATTTCCGGGCGAGACTGTCCGAGTTTGAAATTTACTCTGATCCTACGCGGCAGGACCCGGCGTACACGGTTCCGGAGGAAATCAACGTATCCGCCGATCTCGTTTCTCTCGGGTTGTACGGCTCCAATCTCGCTCCGAATCAGCCTGCGGTCGACGCCCGACCTTATGTCGAGGCGGCTGTCAACTATGCCAATCTGGTCGGATTGAAGCGCATCGTCTTTGATCCGGGCAGCTATTATTTTCTGTCCAAAGCGGCCTCTGACCGTCACCTTGACATTGTGGGCGCCAAAGATTTGACCGTCGATTTCGGCGGCTCCGACCTGTATTTTCAATACAGTCATTTGATTGCGATCCAACTGACGGATTGCGTTCGGACCGAACTGAGGAACGCGAAGATCGATTACTTGAATTTGCCGTCCACGCAAGTTCAGGTGAATAATGTGAATGCCTCGGGGAGAACGATCGGCTACACCGCCCTGCCGGGCTGGTCTTCGCCTGCTTCCTTCAATACGCCACGTAGTCCATACGGCGATTCGGGTGCCATTCGCATGTTTGTGTTCCGCAACGGCGAACGGGTGCAGGAGGTTGGACGGCTGCAGGCGACGAGAACAACGACCGGAACAACGATAACGGTTGTGGACGACAACAAGCCGTGGACGCGGGAAGCGAATCTGGCCGCAATTCAGCCGGGAGACACGATCGTGTACACCGACCGCAGCGGCGGCCATACGATCAAGGTCGTCGGCGGCGAAGGGACGACGCTGCGCCATATCGAGGTTTATGCCGCTCCGGTGTTTGCAATTTTGTTCCACAAGCAGCGCAATTCAGTTGTGGACGATGTGTATGTCAGGCCGCGCCCGGGGACGGAAAGGCTGATGAGCTCGAATGCCGACGGCATTCATATGGGCGGCGCGCTGGACAACAATGCAGTCCGCAACAGCTATGTCCGGGGCACGGGCGACGACGGAATCGCCTTTAACTCGACATGGCTCGCCACTGTTACCGGGCAGACGTATACCCGTACCTTGACCGTGCAGCGATACTTGAACGAGCGCTTCGCCGACGGACAACCCGTAGCGTTCATGGACGGAGCGACGGGCGATCTGCTCGGCAACGCGGTCGTCGTTCAGCAGAACCCGGCCTACAATCAGCAGACGTCCGCCGCAGGCGAAAGCGTTACGCTCACGTTCGACCGCGATTTGCCTGTCGTTCCTGCAGGCTCGGGCATGTACTCGTCGGCCCCCGTTCAGAGAGGCTCGGGAGCTTTGGTGAAAAATAACGTCGTCGAGGAGACGAATTTGGCCAGAGGCATTTTATTCGCGGGGATTGTAAACGGAACGATCGAAGGCAATACCGTCCGCCGGACGAATATGTCCGGCATCAATGTGAACCAGGAATATTTATTGTCGACGTTTAAGGCTGCTCCGGCAAGCCAGATCACGATCAAGGACAATACGATCGAGCGATCGTTCCTGTGGGGAGTGCCGGGTACGGAATTGGTCAATGGGGGGGCGGCGCTGCTGGTTAACTCGTATACGCCGAACGGCTGGTCTCCCGGCATGCCTCATCGCGATATCCGGGTAACGGGCAATACGGTCAACGAGTCGGGAAGAACCGGAATTCGCATGGAGAACGTGCTGGGCGGAGAGGTAACGGGCAATTCGATCGACCGCTATGCGCTGTTGACCGAGCAAGTATTCGGCATTCGGGGCACTGCCGGCGATATCGAGCGTATGCAGAGTGAAATTCGCCAGCCGATCGTCGTGCGGACCAGCGGTGGTATTACGGTCAGCAGCAATACGTACGCCCCCGCCGTGACGCATACCGAGCTTACTTTCACCCCGGCGGAGCCTGACGGCGCGACCGGCCAATACACGGTGCCGGTTACGATTTCCTTCACGGCTGCGGAGCCGCTGCCTAACGTCGTCCGTTTTGAGTATAGCCTAGACGGGGGCGGCACATGGCTGACGTACGGGGAACCGCTGACGTTCGAGCAAAGCGGGACGTACGCGCTGAGCTACCGCGCCGTCAATTCCGCAGGCCATACGGAAACGCCGCGAACGGCAAACTTCTCGCTTCAGCTGACGCCTTGATCCGTTCACTTTTTGCAAAAGTTCGCTACTCTTCGAATTGTTCCGTTTCCTCCCGGGGATGCCGAGCGGCATAATTGGGCTGCAGCCGGGAGCGACTGCGGGGAAAAGGAATGCCTGGAACGGCAATGGAGGGAGAATGTCAATGTCGAAACAAACAACATCACAAGCGAAAGACCCGTCTGCGCTTATCGAAGCGCGGTCGGTGTATACCGGCAGCGATCCGTATTATTTGGTATGCGAGCCGTTTCTGCGAAAGGCGCCTAACGGCGATCTGTTCGTCCTGTATCAATCGGGCGGGCATACCGAGCCGGCGAACAACAATGTACTGTTTATCACTCGTTCCGCCGATAAAGGGATCAGCTGGAGCGATCCGGTGCAGGTGTTCTCGACACCGGGGAAAGGGACGTGGAGCTCGGAGGTGTTCGTCGATCCGGACAAAATTACGGCGTTTGTTTACGAGGTGGAGCAAGATAACCACTTCGCTACACTGAGAGCGTTCCGCTCCTACAGTTACGACAACGGCTATACGTGGACGGACCGCGAGCCTTTCTCCGGTTTCCACGAATGCTGCAATATGCGGCAGCGTATCGTTCGCTCGGACGGCGCATGGGTTATCCCGTTTTGCTACACGGAGCGCTTGCAAGAACCGAGCGTCCGTACCTTGCCTCGGTACGAAGCGAATACGGCTGCTTGGCGAGCTTTTTACGAGAATCACCTGTACCGCAGCGGCGTGCTGATCAGTAGCGACGGCGGACGGACGTTTAGCCGTCATCATGTGCCCGGATCGCGCAGCGAACAATTTCTATGGGAGCCGAACGTCATTGAGCTGTCCGACGGCAGTTTGGCCATGCTGATGCGCAACGAATACAACGGCTGGCTGTGGAAGTCGCTTTCCCGCGACGGCGGACTGACGTGGAGCGAAGCCGAGCGGACGGACATTCCGGATGCGGCGGTCAAGATGCGCCTGCTGAAGCTTCAGGACGGGCGGATCGTGCTCTTGTGCCATCCGCACCCTAATCTTGCCGCCAATCCGGACTGGCTGAAGGAGAGCTCCAGAAGGTACCGCTATCCGTTCGAGATGTGGGTGTCGGCCGACGATATGCGAACGTGGCGCAGCAGGACGAATTTGCAGCACATCGCGCCGCCCAGGCGCGAGCTCGATATGTGGCATTATCCTGACGGGTATGTCGACGAGGAGGATCGGGCGATCCATATCGCCGTCGACCTGAACCGCAATGAGCTTGTCGTCATCCGCATTCCGTTCGAAGCGCTCGAGTGAAACTCGATCGGGCATGCTTAAGAAGGCCGGCGCTGCAACGAGCGCCGGTCTGTTTGAATACCCGGAAGCAGCAACAGGGAGAGAGTGGCGTGCGCTGGAAAAATTATTGTTGCTGTTCAGTAAGCGGCTGGCGAGCCGCGACGCTTCGTTTGACCGTATCCGTTTGTTCCGTAATTTTCGCATCGTTCCGTTTCCTCTTGCTCTCAGGTATGCCATAATGAGGATGGATAGATAAGGGGGGATCGTCTTGAAGCTGGCCGCCGTGTTGGCCGCGTTGTTAGGGTTGACGGGAATACTGCTTGCCGGCTGCCTCGGGTCTGTCCCTGAGTCCCGGAACGAGGAGAAGCCGGATGACGGACGCGTGACTATTACGTGGCTGGGCAAAAACTTGCTGCCGGGAACGTCGATGGGACCGGGCACGCCTGCGCAGAAGCTGCTGGAAGGCCGCTTCGGCGTCAAGATCGAGCCGCTTCTGATCGAAAGCCCGGGTTGGAAGGACCGGATTACGGCGATGTTCGCTTCGGGCCAAATTCCCGACATTATTTGGGTGAACAATATTCAGGAGCTGGCAGCTTACGCCAACCAGGGAATACTGGCGGAAGTTCCTCAGGAGATGCTGCGGCAGTTCGCTCCTAATTATTATAGCGATGTGATGAGCATCGATCCGAAGGTTATGTACTTGTCACAATATAAAGGCGTCAATTACGCCATGGTTCGGATCGACCCGATCGCGACGTCCAAGCGGATGTCGGGCGTGCGGCAAAGCTGGTATGACCGCGTCGGCATGACCGCGGAGCCGGAGACAATCGAAGATTACGAAAGTATGTTTATCCGGTTTCGCGATAACGATCCGGACGGCAACGGGAAGAAGGACACGTATGCGTTCAGTCTCGCTTGGAGAGAAGGCAGCGGCAATTTCGGCGGGGCCGCCAACGATCTGACGAGTCAATTTTTTTACGCGTACGGCACGATGCCCAGCATGCGCTTTATTAAAAATGGCAAAGTGGTGGACGGGTCCGTTCAGCCGGAGTTGAAGGACGGCTTGAGGCTGCTGAGGCGCTGGTACGACATGGGGCTGATCGATCCCGAATTTCTGGTGGACGATTCGGGCGACCTGCAGAGCAAGTTTATTGACGGACGAATCGGCTTCTACGGCAGGACGATCTGGTGGCTGAATCCGAACGGCATCACGACCAACGCGCTGAAGGCGAAAATGCCGTCGGACGGGGTGAAACTGCTGAAGCCCCCGGCCGGTCCGGGCGGCTTGCGGGGCATCGTTCAGGACAATCCGGCAGGCTCGGGAATGATCGCCTTCGGCAAGCAACTGCAGCAAGATTCGCGCAAGCTGCAAACGATTCTGAGCATGCTTGACGCGGCGGGGAGCGATCCGGGCTTGACGTATCAGCTTGGCCGCGTCGGCGTGGAGGGCATACATTGGAATTACGATACGGCGGGTGCGCTTCGGCCGATTCTGCCTTACGATAAGCCGGAAAACCTCGCCAAAGAAGGGAAGACCGAGTTTTTTGCGCCTTATTTAAGCAGAGCCTACCAGTTTGCGGTGCTGCCAAAAGGAGTGAATAAGCTGCTAGCCGAATTCGGCGTCGGGCCGTTCGACCCGATCTACAAATACCCGCTGCCGAGCAGCATACAGCTTCAGAGCAAGGTATGGGATACCGTGGACGAATGGATTGCGTATTTTATTATTGGCAAGAAGGACATCGACCGAGACTGGGACGCTTACGTAGCCGCATGGCGCGCCGCCGGGGGCGACGTGCTGGAGAAGGAAGCGGACGAAGTGTATCAATCGATGTTCAGCAAATAGTTGGCATATAAGGATGTTTGCCAGACGCCGGGGGAGCCCGGCGTCTTTTCAATGTCTCAAATAGTTTGTGTGCGGATGAGATCCTGATGACAAACAGAGCGTAGTGAAACGTTGGCTGTCGAAGCGAGCATTGCTAGCAGCGATTTGAGGAATGATCCGTTTGCGCGTCGGCCCCCTTACTCACCGGTCATGTAAATTGCGTTCCGTTTCGGATAGTTCGCGCGCTCCTTCCCGACTTTTCCTTATATTCGCAATCGTTCCGTATACGCCTTGCCCGGTTGGCGCGATAATGGGGACGTCCATCGGACTTTTCGTGCAACAGCATACAAAGGGAGGAGCAACGCAATGTCTAAACCGATTCATGCCAGTTTGCTAACAGCGGAGGGGGAGGTGTTTCGTCCGGAGCTTTACGATCCTGCCATCACGTTCGCCGACATTTATTTCCCTCATCCGGCCGTTCGGCCGCTGCTGAAGTACAACCACGACGTCGATATCGTCAAATTTCGGGACCGCTTCTACGCATGCTGGAATGCGAACGAGACCGGAGCTGAGCACGTACCCGGTCAGTTCAATTTTTTAAGCTATAGCGACGACTTCGTTCATTGGAGCAAGCCGATCCGTCTGTTCACCGCAGATTCGGGCAGCGAGAATCCTATCGAAGACGACAATCAATGGCAGCCGAGCTTCATTAATTACAATGATGAGGTGCTGTATTGCGCCTGGTGTACATTCAACGGGGAGAAAACGTTCGTCTCCTCCTCGACGGACGGCATTCATTGGGTGAACCGCGAGGTGCCGTCGGCCCCATCATCGCTGAAGGGCCAAGTTGTCGGATTCCCGACGACCCACGGGCTTCTAACGCGCGACAACGTTATGCTATTTCCGTGCAGCCTTCCGTATACGGGCTCATTTATCGTAGGCGATACCCGTTATGCGGCGGTGCTGCGCAGTGAGGACGGGGGAGCGTCCTGGCAGTGGAGCGAACCAATCGAAGGGATTCGATGGGAGCAGATCGGAGAGGATCCGGGCGATTACGGGACTGAGACGATTATCATGTGGGAGCCCGTCCTGTTCGAGCAGGCTGACGGACGAATCGGACTGCTCGTCCGTAATTCGACCTCGCAGGATAACCCGGACCTTATAGCCCGGCCCGAGCTCGACAAGCCGCACTACATGCTGCTGTACGCGTACAGCGACGACCTCGGCATGACATGGAGCCCGGCCCGACCAATCGAGGTCGACTCGATTATATCCCGGCCTTACGCGGCGTCCGGCATCGGCACGCAAGACAGTCTGCTTATGGCGATGAACGATATGTGGGTGAATACGCCCAAGCGGATGGGCTTCGACAGGTATCAGTTATCGCTTTATTTCGCGCCGATTTGCAACCCAGATCTGCTGCTGCCCGGTCCGCTTGTTCAGCCGGAGGGGGGCAGGGCGTATTATCCAAACGGCTTCGTCGATGGGAACAAGCTGTATGTGGCATATACGTTCGCAGGCATTCATTCCGCGACGGTCGAGCCTCTGCCGGACTTCGGTAAGCCGTTTCTGCTGCCTCGCGAGAGTAGACGAGGCTTGCGGATCGAGGGGCATACGGCGACACTCGGACAGAAGCATTCGGGCCTAGGTCTCGTGCTGACCGAGGAATTGACGGTGAAACCCCGATTGAGGCTCGCTTTCGAGCTCAGCCTGCACCGGTATAACGGCACGGAGTTCACACTGCTGACATTGGGCGGGAAAACGCACAGCGGATGCACGCTCAGCGCGCTGTACAGCGAGGAGTGCAAATCGGACGTCATCCGGGTCAGGCTAACCGACGGGCGCAGCTTCGCGCTAGGAGAAGTTCCGCTGCGGACGTGGTTGCGTTTCGTTGTCGAATTTGAGCCGGGCGGTTTTACAGTCCGCCTCAATGACGGTGCCCCAGTAAGCATACATGGCGCCCTGCTGCGCAAAATTTTTTTCGGCGGCTTGTATACGGCTCCGGAATGGCCGGTCGGCATGTCCGAGCCGAGCGATATTCGGCTGCGGCTGGATTCGATCGCGCTGCAATAGTACGGCTGCGGCTTGCGCTCCATGCTGTTCAATTTATTCGAAGGGTGGAATAGGCGATGCGCAAAATATTAACGACATCGGTTCTAAGCGCGGCGCTGCTGGCGTTGGCAGGCTGTGGAGGAGAGGCGCCGGGAGCCGGAGCCGGCGAAACGAAATCGACGGGCGTCGATTTAAGCAAGCCTGCGGAGCTTGTGTTTTTCTCAAAAAGCCGCAATTCGGAGGCGGCGTTTAACGAACGTTTCGGCAATGCCATACGGGAGAAGTTTCCACAGTATACGATTAAATATATCGTTGATGAGAACGGCCAGAAAATGGAGCAGCTTCTGATCGCGGGCGATAAGTTCGATATTTATTGGGATTCTGTCGGCTTGTTTATGGATACTTTGACGAACGCCAACCTGCAATACGATCTGCGAGAACTGATCAAAAAAAATAACGTCGATCTGAACCGGATCGAGCCTGTTATGCTCGACGGGACCAAGCAGCCTGGCGGCGAAATTTATGCGCTGCCGGTCATCAACAAAAACCTCGTGCTGTTTTACAATAAGGATATTTTCGACAAGTTCGGCATGGCGTATCCGAAAGACGGGATGAACTGGGAAGAGACGCTGGAGCTGGCGCGCAAGCTGACCCGGACGGAGGACGGCGTTCGTTATATCGGACTGGGCGTGTCACAGCAGCATCAGTTTATGCGGCTGAATCAACTGTCCGTACCGATCATCGACCCCGTCAAGCAGCAGGCCAATACCGACAATCCGAAGATTAAGACGCTGTACAATTCACTGATTGCGCCGATTATTAGCCAGCCGGGCTTCAAGGAGATCGTAAACGAGAAAAATACGTTGTTCGGCTCGGTGGCCAGCAATACGTTTTATACGCAAAAAAATATGGCGATGCTTGTCTACGTGTCGGACTTCCCATTCGAGCAAAAGGGCATGGCCGGGGTGAACTGGGACATGGTGTCGCTGCCCGAGATGAAGGAAGCCCCGGGTCTCGGATCGCAGGCGTATCCGATCTATTTCACCGTTACTTCGACGAGCAAGAACAAGGAGCAAGCTATGGAGGTGCTGAAGTATTTGACCTCCGACGACTATCAGCTGTCCATTTCCAAGCGTGGGATGCTGACCGTGCTGAAGGACGGCGAGATTAAGAAAGCGTTCGCCCAGGAAGCGTCTATCAAAGATAAAAATTTTCAAGCCGTCTACCTTCGGCCGCACGCGCCAAGCGCTCCGAAATCGAAGTACGATCCGAAAGCCGAGCTGATCTACGACAAGTACATGACCGAGCTGGCCAAAGGAGCGATGGACGTCAATACCGCCTTGCGCATCACGGGCGAAGAGGTCAACAAAATGATCGAAGCAGAACGCGCTTCGGGCAAATAGTTCGGACGGCCGCCGTCATGGCGGCTGTTTGTTTTGGGACGGCCGTCTCTGCTTGGCCGAATGTCGAGAAAATGGGGGAGACTGGGCCAAATAGGCCGGACGATTGAAGTAGTCGACCGGGAACAGGTGGGAGCCTCCCTCCGTGCCGGACGCCACGATTTTCGGTGTGAAAATTTGGGTAAAGCCGCGTGCGGACAAGTAATCGCGAAAGCGCCGGCCAAGGCGGCTCGAATCCGGAAGTCGCGTGCACGTGCGGGTGTCTGAGCGACAGCACACGGTGGTCCAGCATCGTGTCGAGTCGCGCGCCGATCGTTTTTTTGTTGATCTCGAAAGGCAGCGGTGCGGCGGCACTTATGCAATCGACTGTGGTATCCCGGATTTCGACACCGCCAGGTGCTTTCGGCGCTTCGAAGGCAATTCCGGTGATGGACACGACCGATTCGAGGGTAAGCTGCATATCGGCCAATTCCCCTTAGAGGACGCATTGCACGATCCCGCTCGCGCGCACATTAACGAAAGCGAGCCGGCCCAAGTTCCGGATGCCATGTACCCAGCCTTGTACGGTTACGGTCGCACCATATGTTCGGAGATCCGGGAGCAGAGCACACGGATCCGGTGAACGAATGAGTCGGCATGAAAAACACTCCCTGATTTTCAATTTGATGTTGCGAAAAGCGAAGTTGTTATTATCGTCGCCATCGTCCATGTACATCACCTCCTAGTACCCAAAACGTGAAGCTGAAGCGTAATCCTGCCGGCAAGAAAACACAAAGACCCCGTCCCCGAAGGGGACGAGGTCCAACCTGCTCGCGGTACCACCCTGATTATCGCGCCTATCGCGCGATCGCTCGAACCTCATAACGCGGGGTGCGCGTCCGATCCTACTGGAATCGCGAAACGATCCGTTCAGGTCGAACTCGCCGGTGTCTTTCTACCGATCGCAGCTCCCGGCGAAGGGACGGCTCTCTGTGCGCTGCGCGGTCCGGGTTACTTCTCCGGTTCAACGTTTTGGTTGTTTGAATCAAAACATTCATTTTGGGTCCGATTGTCAATGTTTTATGCATCCGATAGTTACGCCTTGGCGATCAAATATTGTTCCCAAGCTTCGATTACGCTGCCGCCAGTCAGTATAATCCGGTCTTCGTCCACGAAGCTGCCGTATATCCGCGTTTTCAGCTTATCCAGAAGAGCGCCGGGCTTGAACTTCATATCCAGCTCGATCGGGCCGCTCATCAAAAAAGGAGTAAGACGCGGCGCCGTTTCAACGCATAACGCGGCAGCCGCCTTCAATCTTTTCCTCGTAAGAGAAGGTGGATAGCATAAGGCTGACATATCGCCAAGCGATTCCTTGACGACGACGGTAAGCGTACCGGGAAGCAGCTCGTTCGTCTCTCTCGCACCTTCGGAATCGGCCGTCACCATCACTAGGGGCACGCCGGCTTCGCCCGCGATCAGAGCCTCGAGGCCAATTTCCCCTACGACGAGACCGTTGACCGACATACATACTATATCGTGCTCGTAATTGTGGGCGAGCAGTCCGCCCGGAGTTCCCGCTTTGGAGTGAAGGCCGAGCAGGATGACACCGTCGAACGTATCATTCACAAAGGACATATTGTCCGGCGTATAGTTCGGTTTGCCGCATATGACCGATACCCGGGGATCGAGTTCGTCCAATTCGACGTTTGTCCCCCAAAAATGAATATCGTAAAGCACTACCCGATCTTCGGGCGCAAGCAGCAGTCCTTCGAGAACGGAGGCGAGATCGTGCTTCAGCATGCGCAGTCCGGAATGGTAATCGGCTGCTCCCGGCACGACCTGGTTCATATTGACGACACCGGTGACTCCCTCCATATCGACGCGAATCATCCATTTCATACCGATTTTCCCCTTTTCAGCGCAACCTGCCGCCACGCTTCCTCCAATTTGTCTATAAACAAAGCAACGCTTGCCGACTCCGAACGATTCGGATACGGCCTCATTTCGAACGTGACGGTAGGACGTTTCCCTTCGCCCAAATATCCGACCTCGAACAATCCGCAGAGAAACTGAACGAGCTCCGGCACATCGTTTTCTCCGCCCGGATAGCCCCACGGCGGATGCATATCGCCATACAGCGGGTCGGACGGATTATTCATAACGCAACTGCCCAGGTGGACATGACGGATATACGGAGCGGAATGCCGAATCGCAAAATCGAACGTTTCCTCCATTAAAGGAACATGCCCCATATCGATCAATAGTCCGACGTTGCCGACTCCCAGCTTACGAACCAGTTCGACAATTGCAGCCGCTTCGGGGGTCGAGCCGATCAGCAGCCTTTTACCGATCGACCTGTCGAACGGCTCAATGATTAGTTCCAGCTCCGGCCCGGCATATCGGCACAGCTCGGCTACATAATCGGCGAACAAGATCGACTGCTTGGCGCGGTCGTCCTCACCCGGATCGGAGCCGCTTGCAACGACCGCCATACGCGCGCCGAGAAGCTTCGCCCGGTCCATGTGCAGCTTTGCCTCAGACAGCGTCGCTTGGCGAACGGCTTCGTCGAAGCTGTGCGGATTAAAACCAGGTCCGGTCATAAGCGGACAGTTGTACACCGCTTGTTTGCCACTTTGAGCGACTAACCCGGCAGCCTGATCGAGGTACGATTCATCGAGTATGAACAGATCGACAACTTCAAACGCATCCATGGCCAAAACTTGCGGAAGCGTGCGAATATGCGTCTCGGCGGACTCGAACGATCGGGGGAAAAGGAGATGGTGGTTAATGCCTAACCGCATATACGTTTGCCAGCCTCGCGTCATCTCAGTCCACCTCGCTGTCGCAAGCAGGCGCCGGCCCGGCCCGGTAATTACCTACCGCTTCGGTAGTGCGCAAGCAGCGATCGACCTGATGAATGCGGGCAATCGTTTTCTGCGTTTCCATAATGAAGAATCGTCCGTCCGCCGTCTCCAAAAAACCGGGATAACGCGTATTCGGATTGTCGTCGTACAGCACGATTTCCGGCTTTGACCAGTGAATGAAACCATCCTTCTTGATTCCTCCGGCAAACCAGGCCGGATTGCGGTCGGCGTAAGCGCTGCTCGGGCTGTTGCGGTTATTTTTGCCGTGATTATGATACCAGAGCAAGTAGTTTCCATTGCTGAGCTTGCGAACGAAATTAGCGACCCGGGGATGTTTGATCTTGCGTCCTCCCGGTGTATAGACGGCATGGGCCGGAGCCGTCCACGTATGGCCGTCGTCCCGGCTGTAAGCGTAGCAACACTCTTTCGACCATGTATACCCCAAGTCATCGGAATACTTGAACGCGATATCGCCGAGTGTGTCCACGCGCTTGCGTGCGTACAAGGTGCTTCCGAGTACTTCCCGCATGTTTTTTCCATTGTAGGTGTAGAAGACGTACACGCGGCCGCTCGGCGCAACGAACGGAGTGACCCAGGACGATTCCGGCGGACCGGGGGGTTCGATGTCGATCAAGCCCGACCATGTGCGTCCTTCATCCGTACTGATGGTAGCGACGATATGCTGGTCGGAATCTCCTTCCTTTCCACTGCCTGTCGTCAGGATGCATAACCAGTTTCCATTGCCTGCAACGATGGTGTAAGGCTGATCGCAATAGTGCTTCTTCGGCAATCCAATCCCGGTTGCGATGTTGCGCAGATCGCCTTTACTATGTAACGGTCTATTCATCTGGGTTCTCCTTCACAGTTTCGTTTTAGGATTCTTCATCATTATAAATCTATTATTTTTGCCCCGATTGTCATAAATTTGGGAGGTGATATAATTATTTTTGGGAAAACAAGGTGTGGGGTGAGACAGATTCAAGTTTCTTTCGAAACTGCCGAAGATTTAAGTGGTGCGGTTGATATGATCTTTAACGATTTTCCGGTGCTGCTGTATTACAACCTGGACTCGGTCGCTCCTTATCCGGGGTTTCAGAGTCATAACGGCGTAGAAATGTACTATATCGAGAACGGGACGGGAAGTTATTGGGTATCCGACCGGCCGTACCCGCTTCAGTCGGGATCGCTCATGATCATTCGCCCCTATACGCTGCATAAAGTCATTCAAACGGAAGTGGATCGCATCCTATGCCGCAACGTTCTGATGTGGAAGGAGGAGTTTTTGAGGACAAATTGGAACGGCTCCCTTGAATTTTGTTTGGACCTTATGCCCTCCGATTGCTGTCATGTCCAGTTCGATTCGGCTCAGCAGAAGAGAGTCAGTATGATCTATTCGACCATTCAGCAAGAGCTGCTGGACAAAAAAAACGGTTACGCAGACGTTCTGAACAGTCTAATCAAGCAGTTGCTCATTCTCGCTTACCGGGTGTACGAACAACAAGAGCAAGGAGCAGACAACGCGGTGCCCGGCTCCATCATTCCCGACGAAATCTCGTATCTCGTACAATATATAGGAGCCAATTTCCATCAGGAGCTTTCTTTGAAAAAACTGAGCGGTCTGATCCATATGAACCCGACGTATACTAGCAGCCTATTCCATAAATATACAGGGACGACCATCAACAAATTTATTTCGATCAAGCGGATTCATCACGCCAAAAAGCTGCTGCGGGAAACGAACCTGTCCGTTACTGATATTGCGTATCAGTGCGGTTTCAACAATCATTCGTATTTCATTAAAATGTTCAAAAGAATGGAGGCTGCCTCCCCTGCCATTTACCGGAGGGAGCATAACAAGCCTTGATCGACTTTCGCGTCAATACGACGGAAGAAGACAGCCTATGAAAGATTTTCACAGGCTGCCTTCTTTAACATAAGCGCTATTTCTTGATCGCTTCGATCCTTTCTCTTCCGCTTCTCTCAGCACGGTTTCCTGCACATTTTTATCTTTCAACACCTCGAGGTTTTCCCGAACGTCTCAAGGATCTTCGGATCTTTTAGGGCATAGGGTCTGCCGTTTTGAACCGCGATCATTTGCTGCTCCCTCTCCGTCAAGAAGCTGACTACCGAGACGACCAGATTGTGCACGTTCGTAGCTCTCGCGATGCCAGGCTTTGATATGATGAAGAACCCACGGCAAAACGATATAGTTAGAAAGGCTTGTGGAGCGCAAGGATGTGGAGAAAGAGCGCGAGCTGCTCGCGATCCGTTCGGAATACCAGACGAAACTGGAAAAGGAACGTGAAGAGGCGACTGCGAAGCTTCGAGAGCTATACTCAAGGATTGTTGCATTAGAAGGTCATGAAAGGTTAACTGCATACTTAATCGATACAGAATATATCCCGCCAGAACTTGAAGTCATTATTGGATTCTCGGAAGATTTTGTTGCCTGGGATTTATATGGAATATCAAGGGATGGGCAACAATTCTTACGGTTTACGTATGCTAAGTGATTGTGACGGAGACGAGAGCTGAATCATTCAACAAGACGAGGCTGCTGCGGATTGATCGATCGGTGGCCTCGCTTCGCTAACGGGCAGATTTGCGCAACATTGTTGTCTTCGAAGAAAATTCAGATTTCCACTTGAACCTTACGTAACGTAATGATTTATAGTGAACGTAAGAGCAGGACGAAACACGGGCCTACTGCCCAAAAATCGAACAACTAAATTCGAAATCGGAGGAGAAGCAAACATGAGAAAACTCGTATTGTTCATGCATGTGTCGCTGGACGGGTATGCGTCGGATTCGAACGGAGGACTAGATTGGATTCCGTACAACGAGGAATTAGAGAAATACGCCGAGGAGGTCGTAGCCGAAGTCGGCTCTCCCGTATACGGACGCACGACGTATCGGATGATGGAGAGCTACTGGCCCACGGTGCTGGACAATCCGAATGCGTCGAGGCACGGTATGGAGCATGCCAAATGGCTGCAGGATGTTAAGAAGATCGTCATTTCCGGCTCGATGGACATTGTGGAATGGAACAATACGATGCTGATCAAGGACAATATCGCAGAGGAAATCAAGGCGCTCAAAGAGCAGCCTGGCAAAAATCTCGTTATCTTCGGCAGTCCGGGGGCGGCGAGGACGTTGCTTGAGCTCGGCTTGATCGACGAATTCCTGCTGACGATTTGTCCGGTCATCTTGGGCGGCGGAAAATCGGCATTCCACGGCGACGGTGAGAAAATCAGGCTCAAGCTGCTGTCCAGCCGAACGCTCAAGTCGGGCATTATCGCGGCCCGCTATGAGTTGGAGAAATAGCCGTGCCGTACAAGGTGTTCCGCTAACGGAGAAGATAGTTCAGTTACGACATGACGGCAGACGGCACACGGTCGGCTGCCGTTGTTCGTTGAAGTAACGGGCAGAATAGTTATTTCATCGGGAGGTCTAGGTGGTTCTGTGTGTTACCGCTATTGGTTGGTTGAAGTATGGACGTCGTTACGCTGGTAGCAGCAGATTGGCTATTCTTAGGATTTGCCATACTTATGCTTGCCGCAATAATTCAAGTAAAGAAAGGACAGGCGAGCCTGTCCTTTCTTAATAGATATGAGGATAAACGAGTGATGAGTTTACGGTTCGATCAAGGTTACAGATCGACTCTCAAGGTGCCCAGCATCTTGGCGAACTTCGGATCGTGGTACGATAAGAAAAGAGTTTCTCGCGTATCGAGGGTGGAAATTTGTTTCATGTCGTTCTCTCTCAACTCAAAATCGAAAATGTCGAAGTTTTCGACCATCCGCTCTTTTCTCACCGATTTTGGAATTACAACGACTTCACGCTGAACAAGCCAGCGCAACACGACCTGGGCGACGGACTTGTTGTGTTTTTCTGCGATCGAGATCAGCACTTCGTTGCCGAACATGTTGTTGAGTCCTTCAGCGAACGGCGCCCACGACTGGTGCTGCACTCCCTGCTCTTTCATAAAAGCGGCGCTCTCGATCTGCTGGTAGAACGGGTGCGTTTCGACCTGGTTGACGGCGGGCACGATTTCGTTATGCACGATGAGGTCCATCAAACGGTCGGGCAGGAAGTTACTGACACCGATCGCCTTGATTTTGCCTTCGCGGTACAGGTCTTCCATCGCGCGCCAAGCGCCATAGTAATCGCCGAACGGCTGGTGAATAAGGTACAGATCAAGATAGTCGAGCTGTAGCTTATTCAGGGATTTGGCAAACGCCAGCTTGGCACTCTCGTAGCCGGCATCCTGAACCCAGAGCTTGGTCGTGATGAACAGCTCCTCACGCGGTACGCTGCTGCGCTTGATCGCGCGTCCGACCGCTTCCTCGTTGAGGTAACCGGCGGCGGTGTCGATCAGGCGGTAACCGGCCATCAGCGCTTCATATACCGCGTTCTCGCATTCTTCAGCATCGGGAATTTGGTAGACACCGAAGCCGATGATCGGCATTTTCACACCGTTGTTCAATGTTACAGTTTGCATTTTAATTCCTCCCATTGTTCAAATGTAAAACGGCAAACGGCCGCGAATCCCGGGAATCGGGCACCGCAGCGGGGATTCCGCTTACGGCCGATTTGCATTATAATAAGCTTATCGCCTTCGTGTAACACGAAGTCAAGCGGTCTTTATAATTTTTTCTAGGGAGGATTACACATGCATACGGTCAAAGAAGCCGCCCTGATAACGGGACTCACCGAGCACGCTGTACGCTTTTACACCGATAAAGGGTTGGTGCCAAGCGTACAGCGCAATGAGAATAATATCCGGCTGTTCGACGAAGAATCGATCAACTGGCTGCATGGCGTCAAATGCCTCAAGCAATCCGGGATGCCGATTGAGGTCATCAAAACGTACGTCGACCTCTGTCTCGAAGGGGAATCGACCATTCCGCAACGCAGCTTACTCATGATGGAGCATAAAGAAGCGGCACTCGTTAAGCTCGAAGAAGCCAAACGGCACGTTGCCCATTTGGTACAAAAAACCGCCCTATATCAGGCCATTCTGGAGCACCGTACACCAGATACGACCAATCCCGGCAACTGGGACAAAATCCAGCATATGCATTCTGACGTATTTTATTCGCCCTCTGTTTAAAAGGCATGAGAGATATTTGTGACTACATTAATCACCTTGAAGAAACACTTCGGTTTGAAACTCCTGATTGGCTTGGCATTGAACGAAATCCACATCAGTCTAGATTGAACTAACGGGTACGTTAGCGGAATACATTTAACGATAGCCTGCTTGAACGGCCAGTTCCTTAATCGAAAGTAGAAATATAGGGGGGGTTAAGTTGTCGTTAGAAAAACGAATAACTGGATTGTGGTCCTAAGATTACTTATATCCCCCGGGTGCTTTGGAGGATGTAGTAGTTGCTTTCATTCTTGGTGAGGATGGTTGGATATACTTTGATCATCCCTGCCAGAATATTGTTGAAAAATTCAAATGGGAGATCGATGATCACGGTTTACTGCAAATTAATAGAACAACGTCAACGGTGTTCTACGATGTGGAGGATGGCGATGAGTTAGCACAAGATAGTTATTTTGACGAACCTTCCAATATGGTAATCCCGGATATTAAGGTAGATATTAATAAAGAGTCTACTCCCCGAGGGGAAAATGAGGTTATTATATATTTCTAAGCCATTATGGGGCACGGATAATAAATTTGCCTTAGTACATAGAGATCATGATCGTCTTAAGCCACCATCATTTAGACGATTGCTCAATTGTGCACATAAACAATCCCCCGCCATCCGAAGCCAGGGGGGGGATTTATTAGTGGGGGAGGAACTGTACGTTACATTTTTAATCTATGCAGCAGTTAACACATTGGGATGGGCAGTGTGATAATAAAAATACCAGAGAATGATCCCTGATCCTTCTTTCTTGACTGTTGATGTGTATAAGCCTCCAATTACTAAACCAGCTACAAAAAGATCCCACAACTACACAAAACAATAACCAACAAGATAAAGAGGACCAAAATCACACCAGTAGAAGTAAATGCGCCACCTACACCGCTCATGCTTTCCCTCCTCCTCTGTAACATGCTCTACATACTATGGAGATGTTTTTGAATTTGATTAGACTATATCCTATTGATAAAAAATACCCCGCCAGCATTAGCCAGCGGGGGATACTCATTAATTACTGCTATACTCGTTCACTTCAAACAACTCGATCTTATCGAATACAATGTAATCCTTGCGTGTAATGAAGTTCGCCAAATTATAGTTCTTGCTGATCGTGTACACTTCCGGACCTGTGCCGGCTGCGCGACCGTTGTACCAAGCAATGAATGCACTGCAGCTCCAGAGAGATTAAATGACTCGGGAAAGCGGTCTCTTTGAAGGGATTACGCTCTGCGGCAGCCATTAGCTTTTGTGCACTTTCCTGCGACCAACGGGTAGGATTAACATGTCCTGCAAGGCTCTGAATGTTCGCCGTGACGTCTTTCTCGGACATGGCTAGCACCGCTTGAGACGTTGGATATAGAGCTAGAAAACGAAGGGACACTTTCGAATAAAGGTCACCAAACACGCCATGATACTCCGGGAAAACCTGATCCATCACTGCTTGAAACTGTAACTTTATTTGAACGTACATATCCGTAAGAGACTCATGTTGCCGTGTTAGATAACGCAAGTTCATCAGATACTGACCTCGTTTTTTGTAAGGCTCCAGGCCTTCTTTGTAGAACATTTCCCCCAGCTGGTATGCGTCAGCAGCATCCGTTTTCACCTTTCGTAAGTTGGCTTTTTTCGCTTGGTGTGAAAGTAACGGATTAATGACGATGTACAGATACTGATTCTCATCCATGAATTGAACAACAGAGCTATGATAATGACCCGTTGCTTCTAACACGACGGCCGGACGTTTCCCCGTAAAGGATTCTATGTCTTGAGCAAAACGGAGAAAGGACGCAAATCCCTCGACATTGTGCTTAAAAAGAAAAGTCTTTCCATAGGGCATTCCTCGATCTGCAAAAGCTTGTGCATGACTCTCACCTTTTGAAACATCCAAACCAATGACAGGGTTCATTTCATCACTCCCAATATGATTTCACCGGTAACCCCTAATCTTCTTTGTCGTCCACATTATCGCATGTGATTCGGGATCATCGTCCCAACCAGCCTAATCATGGTTTAACAAGTAGGGGGGATGAACGGTATAGCTCTCGGGATCCAGCTCCCACGGGCAGAATCGTTCGATCCCCGACTACCGCTATCTTACGACCCATATAAAAAAGAGGTCTACCAGAAAGATCTGGTGACCTCATAATACGAACGGGCAGGATAGCTCCAGTATTCAGGTCCTGGCGTGAGGTATTGCGAATTATTTCTAAAGTATAGACAAGGCTTAATTTATTGGTTATTGAATTATTAGTACGATCGTGCTAAATTTTTATCCATGAGTACTAAATCCTGCCTATTTATTCGGATTGAGGCTGTCCGTTTCATTGCATATAATGAAGGTACCACCCTTCGGGGAGATCGTTAAGGGAGGCCGCGATGAACGAGACCGCATTTGACGAACCATTATTTGCAAGCTTGAAGCCGGGCTTAACCTCGTTCTGTTACCGAATGCTAGGCTCCATGGACGATGCGGACGATGCCGTTCAGGAGACGAGTATTCGGGTCTGGCAGAGCTGGAGCACGTTCAGACAGGATTCCTCGTTCAAAACTTGGGTCTATCGGATTGCCTCCAACCTGTGCTTGGACAAGCTGAGACAATCCAAACGCCGCGCGCTTCCCGTTGACCTGTTCGATCCGGCCGTCGCCATCGTCGAGCCGCGCGACACGCTGCCGGACTCTGCCTGGATCTGGCCGTCTCCCGACTTTGGGGGCAATCCGGAGGATCGGCTCGTCCGCAGAGATACCCTTCAACTGTGCTTCATCGCTCTCCTGCAGACCTTGCCTCCGCGGCAGCGCGCGGTACTCATTTTGAAGGATGTATTTGAATGGTCCTCCAAGCAGATCGCGGAAACGTTGGCGATGTCGCCGGCAGCGGTGAACAGCGCCTTGCAAAGAGCCCGAGAGACGATGGACCGGGCGCAGCTTCGCTCGGATGAGCTCAGCAGCATGGACGTTCAACCGGAGCAGCAGCTGCTGTCCCGGTATGTGGAGGCCTTCGAGCAATTCGATATTGCTGCGCTCGTCGCGTTGTTCCACGAGGAAGGCTGCATGTCGATGCCGCCCTTCGAGATGTGGATCCGCGGCAAGGAAGATTTGTCCGCCTTCTATTCGCTTACTCGCTGGCATTGCGAAGGTTCGCGATTTGTGCCCATTACGGTGAATGGCGGTTATCCGGCGTTGGCCCAGTATATGCCGGGCAAAGAGGGCTCTGGCCTGGTACCCTGGGGCATCCACGTCATCGAAACCAAAGAAAATCAAATCCTGCACGTTCAAAACTTCATTCATACGCCATTATTTTCGCGATTTGGGCTGCCTGAGCGAATTGACCAATGAATTTCGTCATTGGCTTACGTCTATATCATTGAGAATAACCAAACGACGAATATCATGAGAGAGGTGTCTATTTAAAATGGAAACGAGTCAACCGACGAAAGTAACCGTGCAAGCCGTCATTCAAGCTCCTATCGAGAAGGTATGGCGCTATTGGACCGAGCCGGATCACATCACGAAGTGAAATCAAGCGTCCGAGGACTGGCATGCGCCGAGAGCCGAAAACGATCTGCGGGTCGGCAGCAAGTTTCTGACACGGATGGAAGCGAAGGATGGCAGCATGGGCTTTGATTTTGGCGGCGTCTACGATGTCGTGAATCGGCATGAGGCGATCGGCTACACCGTGGAAGACGGAAGAAGAGTGGATATTGCTTTCGTCGATCAAGGGAATGAGACGAAGGTCATTGAAACGTTCGACGCGGAAAGCTCCAATCCCGTCGAGTTCCAGCAAGCAGGCTGGCAAGCGATCATGGACAATTTCAAAGCCTATACCGAACAAAACTAATCATCGCGAAGAAGACGCCGGGCAAGATGCCCGGCGTCTTTCTTTTTGAACCCTCTCCGTTAGCCTTATCCTTGTGCCGCATCCATGTTCATGTAGTTAATGGCCCACAGATGGCCGTCCAAGTCCACGAAGCCCCAATGATACATGAACCCATGATCTTCAGGTTCAGCGTGCAATTTCCCGCCCAAGGAGACCGCGGTATTCACGATTTCATCGACCTTTTCCCGGCTCTCGAAGGCCAATGCGATCGTCATCTGCGCATACTTGCTCGTATCGACGGATTCCTTCTCCGTGAGCGTATTAAAGAATGCTTGATTGATCAGCATGACCTGCAGGTTGTCGCCGATCACGATGGCTACCGAATTCTCGTTCTCGGGGAATTGCGGGTTGAGCTCGAATCCGAGTCCGGTGAAGAACGCTTTCGATTGTTCTACGTTTTTTACAGGCAGGTTGAAGCTCGTGAATGCGGACGTTAATGCCATTTTCAAAACACCTCTTCGTCAAATTAGTTTGTGTTCATTTATGCCTTCGTTTATATAGACGACAGCCGATCCGGGAATTCATCGGTCTCATGGATTCGGAGCGTAAATTTTGAAAAATAACTTGGTATTGAGTTCGGATACCCGCCATTCCCGTAAGGTTGCTTATTCTTATTGTGCAGGGATAAAGATTGAACCTCTCTAAAAAGGAATTCGTCTGAATATATGACAATTAAAGGGTGGGTATCGAGTGACGGAATGAGGGAACGGTATGGAAATTAATGATAAAACCGAAGTACGAAAGAAAAAGTTCGAAACCGTCGCCATTTCAGTATTAGGTTAAATGTCTTTTTCATGCTTACATTTCTCCTGTTCTCTTCACTAATCGTACGTTTTGCTTATCTACAGTTCGTCGAGGGTCCGAGTCTCTAGGAACGCCAGACAAGCATGATCACGAAGGGCGTATCCATCCCGCCCATCCGCGGCAATATTTAAGATTCGGCGGGACAGCAGATCGCATATTCGATCTCAACTCAGTCCCTATACTTTACTTTCAAAACAGGCATTAAGCAAGAAGCGTCGGAGGCGCTGGCTGCAAAACTCGTGCAGCTGTTTAACGAAAAAGGCGAAGCGAATTCCAAGCCATTGACGACTGAGGAAGTTGTCGAGGCTATGGACATCAAAGGCAGAACGCATCTGCCATTCCAACAACGACGGATCAAATCGGGACTGTCAAAAGAAGAGATCGCCTATCTTAGCGAGCACCGCTACATAGGTATCCAGAATTTGGTGAATTACCAGCCATCACGTACGCAATCGTCCAAGAAAAGGGGAGGCCTATTGTAATAGTAGAGTCTGTAGTGATTAATCTTGATCATAAATCCAACGAATATGGTAACGTACAATATTTGACCAACGATAAGGGATCTACAAAACAAACTTTTGCAGATAATCTTATACATAAGATACGTTCGCTTCTTCCTTAGCCCTTGACATAGCAGGGAAAGATTGAGCTAACGGGCACGATAGTTAAATTGAGCAGGCTGCTGTATAGCGGTCTGCTTTGTCATTGAAGTAACGGGAGTAAGCGTAATATAGGGGTACCGCCAACAAAACGCGGAAAACGTACGCTAAGCGAAAATATCTTCAAACAAGCCGTAAATTCCGCACGCTAAGGAAAACCGGCTTGTTGTATGCAAGCGCTATGGGAGGTCAACTTTTAATCCAAATTGCTTCTTTGCTTCCTCGCCGGTTATGAAGTCTTCCTTGTTAACAGGAAGGGTATTGCAAGTTCGTCTAAGGTTTCAACCATTTGATAAAATAAAAAAATCCTGTTTTCACAGGATTTATTCTTTTTTATTTTTTAACCACAGGCACCCAAAATTCGCCGTAGAAAGTGCCGTCGCCGTTATCTTTGCGATAAGTCGCATTTGGACCGCCGATGTAAGCATAGTCAGTGATTTGGGCCAAGACTTCGCCAAAAGCACGGTAAGTCAGCTGATCAAACAAAGTTTCCTTGTCGCCATTTCCTGCGACCACGATGTACTCGCTCTCTGGAAACTCGATGATGCGCGTTGCGTCAGCCACTGATTTGCCAGCTTCTACCGCGAAATAATTCCAAGGTTTGCCTTGATAAACCTCGTTGACTGACCATTCACGATCGTCTTTTGCGGCGTGTTTGAGCTTATCAAAACGCCCGTCAGCCTTGAGTCCGCCCCAAAACTCAGCTTTTTCCTTTTGCAAAGCTTGCATATCTTGAAAATTCGAATGAATTGAAAAACCATAAGCGGTCAAGGTGAATGATTTTTTGTGTTCAATTGTGTAATCTGCCATGTGAGTGCTCCTTTTATCCAGGTTTAACTTCTGAGAGGTCAGGCTCCGCTACAAAATTCCAACGATCCCCAATCGATCAAACAAGAAGCCTTCTTTGCCACCAAAAGCTTGCATTAGCCTTCGACTTTTTTTGCACGAAGCCACATTTCGCCGTAGAATTCACCGTTTTCGTCTGCTTTGACAAGTGTTGAGTTACCAGGACCAATGTATTTGTAGTCTGTGATTCCTTGCAGCATGCCGCCGAAAACTTTGCCCGTGATTTCGTCAGCAAGGCGGTCTTTGTCAGCGCCTGTGCCAGGCACGACGAGGTAGTCGCCAGCGAGGAAATCGAGGACGACCGCGCCTTCCACGTCGAACTCACCCATCACGCCGAAGCCGCGCCAAGCCTTGCCGTCGATGACGTAGTTGATTTGATATTCTTGCCCGTCAGCGAGCGCGAGAAGTTCAGCAAGCTTGCCGTTTTCAGTGATTTCAGCTTTTTTCGCTGCAGTTTTTGCTGCATTACCTGCCCAGTCGTTGTAGTCTTCAAGTGAAACACCGAAAGCAGTCATTTTGTAGTTTTCTGAGATTGTTTTGATTGAGTAGTTAGACATTTTGTTCTCTCCTCGTGGATTTATTTTTTACAAGATTGATTCTATTTGCCGAATGTATCAAAAAATGATACTTTTTATTGCCATTTAAATCGCCGGACTTTTCAACACATCTATGGTGGAAATTTTTACATTTGAGATTGAAAACTAATGTTTATCAAGTCTTTAATCTCACTACTCGCCCCTTGTGGTCGGGTCATGCTCTTTCGATTTGGTGGGCTACTTGATACCAGCGTAAAATATTGACATTTTTTTATCGTTAAAGAAAGTTTAACTTCGCTAAAGCGCTAAAGCGAAATGGGACTTTCTTTACCAAGAAAATTTCCGCTAAATCGCGGTCGCTCATCCTCGAAGTACGTCGATAGACGTTTTTCTTATTGCTACATTTTTGATACAATAAAATCATGAGGAAAACAGAACGAGTGAACCTGATCATGCGCTACATCAATAACCGCGCGCATTTTACGATTGCCGAGATTCAGCGGGAGTTCAAGATTTCCCGAGCGACGGCGATTCGCGACATTAACGAGATTCAGGCGATGGGTTTTCCGCTAACGACCGAGCTTGGGCGCGGTGGCGGCTACTATGTCCTGCAAAATCAGTATCTGCCCGCCGTCCGCTTCACGCCAGAAGAGCTGAAGGCGATTTTTATCAGCTTTATCGCCTCGAAAAATTCGCAGCTGCCTTATCTGCAAAATCGCCGCTCAATCACTGAAAAACTAATCGGCATCGCGTCGCAAACCCAGCAAGACGAGCTGATCGAGCTGAATAATATCTTGCTTTTTGAAAATACAAATCCTGCCAATCCGAATCTTTTGGAGCTCGATGATGCGGCGCCTGCGGGGCTGAACCAGCTGATTTCGCTTGCTGTGCGGGATAAGCACTTGCGCTTGACTTATGAGCTGAGTCCGGGCTGGCCGCAGTTGATGGACGTTTTTTTGCTGCATATTTTTAACTCGAACGCTCAGTGGCTGGTCGAGGTTTATGATTTTGATACGGATGAGTTTCGTTATTTGCCTGTTGAGATGCTGCGGGATTCGGCAATTTCTGAGCAGGAGATGAAGTGGTCTGAGCAAGAGATTTTAAGCAAAAAACTGCTTGGTGCACGTGAGTCCAATCTTGTTGTGAAGCTTGATACGACTGGGATTCAGCGCTTTAAGCGTATGCACCCGCCGGGGATTATTTTGTCCTTTACTGGGATGTTTCAGTCGAGCGGGATTTTCAATGTTCAGTTGGATGTAACCGATGTTGAGGCGCTGTCGTATTATGCGGATTGGCTTTTGTTTTTGGGGAAAGGGGTCGAGTTTGAGCGGATTCCTGATGAGCTGCGCGTGATTTTGGAAGAGCGTTTAAGGGTACCGCCAACATTTTAACGAAAATAGACGCTATGCCAATAAATGTAGTCTCCTATGACGTCGGTAGATATTGTAAATCGCCTCCTCAAGTGGTGCTATTTTCAGTTTTACTCATTTTCCCATTTGATAGCCTCACGGTCCAAGCTGCTATACGACGAGCGGCAGCTGTATATCGGTCTGGCGAGCAGCAGTACTCCATTAAACCCGGGTCGAATCGATCCGGGTTCATCTTTTATATAACAGAAGACAGGCGTATGCAGGAAGCTTTGAAGCAGTGAATCTGAAAATGGCCCCATCCGTCATCACCGGCCGTCTCCCAGTCCTTTTAAATAATCGGACGGTGCATAGCCGGTTTGTGTTTTGAACGCTTTGGAAAAATTAAATATACTCGAATAACCGACCATTTCCGCTACTGTGGTCACCGAAAGATATTCGCTCCGCAACAGCTCCTTCGCTTTGTTTATTCTAATTTTTTGTACATACTGCTTGGGAGATAGGCCGTATTCCTCCTTGAACAATTTTCGGAAATACACCTCGCTGATACATGCTTTTTTGGACAATAAGGTATTGTTCAAATTGGAATTATCATAGTTGTTTTCCAAATATTCGATTGCGGGCTGCAAAATGAATCGTTTTGGGGAAGATTGTTGTTCTTCATCCGGAATGATCGCATACGACAGCAATTGATAGAGCAGCGACATTCTATAAAGACGATTTTTGGAGTCGCCCGACTTCGCCTGTATCTCAAGCTCCCAAAACAAATTGTGTAAAGACAAATTATCTCTTACCCGAAAAGTCATAATCTGTGAGAAAGACTGCGCGTTCGCGATTTCAAAATTGATAAGGGGAAATAATCCGCTTTCTGTGCAATGCAGGGAGTATGACTGCCCTTTGGGCAAAAAAAGCAAATGCTCCCTGTCGGAAATATATTCTTTCTCGTTTAGCGTATATACAATTTCACCGCTGATCGCAAAGCTCAAACCGTAGAAGCTTCTATGGTTGATCTTCTTCCGTTCGTTTGTAGTGAGTGAAACGAGGAACAAGGTTTGGATGTCGGTTATTAGGATATTCCGAATATCCATGATGTCACCTCCAAACGCATTGTAATCTTTTTTTATAAATGAGTCTACGTTTTTCTGATAGTTTCGAGATCATGATTATCGTATTTGATAAATCCTACATCGCTTTTCACATTGGTTGCACTCCAGAACTGTAGTACCATGTAACTAGAAAAAGGAGTGTGAAATCATGAGTACTTTATTCTCAAATCAAAAATTTCCGTTACTCGTCGCCTCGATGAGTGACAGAACCCCCGATGATGCAATTTGCACAATCCGAAACGCAATGCTGGACGGTGCGGATGGCTTTATGATTCATCTTGAAAAGATGGCGCCAGAATATGTAAATCATAACGATCTGCGGCGTGTTTTCAGATACACCTGTGATAAGCCGATCTACACGATGAACTATCGGAGCAAGGATTCGGAGAAAAGCGACGAACAGTTAATTGACGAGCAAATAATGGCTGTTAAAGCAGGCGCCAATATGATCGATATGATGGGCGATATGTTCGACAGGTCTCCTTTGGAGCTTTCCTTCAACCCAGAAGCGATTGAAAAGCAAAAGCAAGTGATAGCCAAAGTTCATGAATTGGGCGGCGAAGTATTGATGTCTTCGCATACTTGGGTGTATATGAATACCGAGGAAGTGTTGGCCCACGCCAAAGAGCTGGAGTCCAGAGGAGCCGATTTTGTCAAGATCGCGATGAGCGTTAATAGTGAAGAAGAGATGATCGATTCTATGAAAACGACTTGGGTCGTATCCCAAGCATTGAACGTACCGTTTTTGCATATTGGCATGGGTGTTCACGGGAAGCTGCATAGAGCGATCGGACCGCTCCTCGGCTCTTGCTTTGCCCTCTGTGTCCAAACCTATACACCTGCGGGACATAAGGAAAAGGTTCTGCTTCGTGCAGAAAAAAGTGTACTGGATAATATCGATTATCGCCTGAATCGAAAATAAACGGAGGCGCGTTATGGATTTTACAGGCAAAAACGTCATCGTAACAGGCGCAGCACAAGGGATTGGACGAGCAACCGCCATTCTGCTTGCTGAACATCACGCCAATCTTGTCATTATCGATGTGAACCCGTCGTCTCTTCAGGAATTAGAAAAGGAGCTGAAGGACAAGGGGGTAATGGTTATGGCGCGTTTATGCGATGTCAGCGATGAATCGGGCGTTTATGCAGTGGTAGAAGAGGTACTGCGCAGTTTAGGAAAAATCGATGCACTTATCAACAATGCGGGCATCTACCGAGAAGGATGTATGCATTTTGTAAAATCCAATAGCGAGCTCTGGAAAACAAAAATCGAAGTCAACATTCTAGGCACGATGTATTTCACGCACGCCGTACTGAGCAATATGATCGAGAATCAATACGGCAGAATCGTCAACCTTGGTTCCGTTGCGGGGGTATATGGACTTCGGAATATGGTGGACTACTCCATGTCAAAAGGGGCGATTATCGCGTTTACCCGGGCGTTGGCCAAAGAGGTCGGTCCGTACGGAATTACGGTGAACGCCGTATCTCCCGGCAACATTAATGAGAAAACGAATGCTCCCGAAATGTCTTTCCTCGGGCGTTCCGGAACAACGAGAGAATGTGCGAACGTGGTTTGTTTTCTTGCCAGTGACGAAGCCAGTTATATTTCGGGCCAAAATTACCAGGTTGATGGCTCGCGAAAATCAATGTAAAGGACTGCCCCCATGAAGGCAGCATCCTTCACGGTCGTAGAAAAAGGGGGGGTGAACGAATGGCTAAGTATAAAGTGTTGATGGCGGACTGCATTTTTGAAGATCATGACTTTGAAAAGCGGATGTTGGAGACGATCGACGCCGAATTGATCGTTGCTCCGGCGAAAGATGAAGACACGCTGGCAGCGCTGGCGGTTGATGCAGATGCAATATTGGCAACTTATGCCGAAATCACTTCAAAGGTACTGGAACATGCAAAGAAATGCAAAATTATTGCCCGCACAGGCATTGGTTACAATAACATCGATGTCCATGCAGCAAGCGAGAAAGGAATTATGGTATCCAACGTACCGGATTATTGCATTGGGGAAGTGGCGGACCATACCCTTGCGCTAATGCTGACCTGTTTGAGAAAAACGGCTTATCTCAACCAAACCGTGCGTGAAGGCAAATGGAATGTAAATCTTGCAAGGCCGATACCGAGACTTGATGGGCTTACGGTAGGATTGATGGGCTTGGGCAATATCGCGAGAGCCGTTGTTCAACGTATTCAGGCATTCGGGATGAAAGCGATTGCATTCGATCCCTTCGTATCAAGCTACGATGTTAGCCTTCTCGCTGTCGAGAAAGCAGAAAGCTTGGAGCAGCTTGCTCAGCGCGCAGATGTACTTACAATTCATGCGCCGCTTACGCCATCTTCCAAAGGAGCGATCAATTCCGGCATATTTAATGTCATGAAGAAAAGCGCGATCCTGATCAATACGTCCCGGGGACCGATTGTGAACGAAAAAGATTTGTATGAGGCAATCCGCGTAGGTAAAATCGCCGGTTGCGGACTTGATGTGATGGAGCATGAGGGCGAAGAGGTCAACTCCCCCTTATTGAAGCACGAGAATGTCATTGTCACACCGCATTCTGCATTTTACTCCAGCGGTTCGGACATTGAATTACGGGAAAAAGCCGTTGAACAGATCGTTCTCACCTTTACTTCAGGACATCCCAGCTATTGGATTAACCGGCCTTCTCCAACGGATTAACCGGCCTTCTCCAACCGGCGAGGCTGGATAGGAAGAATACGAGCTTCATAATCGAATCTGGCAAGGAGGGTGAGGACTTTTCATGAAACGGATATCGTTAGCGGTCATCGGGCTTCGATTCGGCGCGCGTCACGTGCAAAATATTGTTAGTAAAGGATTTGATGCGGAGCTTGCCGCAATCTCGGATATTAATCCCGACTATGCCGCCTTGGGGAAAGAGCACGGCGTCCCATTCTATACGGATTATAAAGAAATGCTAAGGACGACTAAAATTGATGCTGTTATAATAGCCGTCCCCCCGCATGTCCACGCGGAAGTAGGCATGGCATGTATGGAATATGGAGTTCATGTTCTCATGGAAAAGCCGATTGCCAGTACGTTGGAGGATGCCGACAAGCTGATCGAATCGGCCGCTCGTTGTGGGGTTCACCTGGAAATCGGACATATGTATCGGTTTGACAAAGGGATCGAGATGACGAAGCTGAAGCTGGAGAACGGCGAAATTGGTCAGATGATCGGCTTCCACATTTTTAGCACGTACCTGAAGGGTCCGGGCTACTTCAAGCAGGAATGGAGAACAAAACGGAACACGGGAGGCGGTCCTCTGCTCACGAACGGTATTCACGATATCGACAGACTCCGATACGTATGCGGGGATGTGGAGACCGTATCCGCTCTCATGTCGAACAAGGAAAGGGGATTCGAGGTTGAAGACACGGTGTCCATTTCCGTTAAGTGTAAAAACGGTGTTGTCGGAACGATATTTTTGTCCGATTGCAGCCACCGGGCGCTGCCGTATACCGATTTTTACTTTGGAACCAAATCTTCGGTGATGATTAACAGTTCATCCTATTATATAGACGATCCACTACATGAGATTGAGCAAGTGAGTTGGGATTATGGGGTGAACCGACGCATCGAAAGGCACGAGATGAAGAGAGAGGATAACCATATGAAGGAGCTTCGCCATTTTTGTCAAGTGATACAGGGACAGGCGAGTCCGCGAACAACGGGCGAGGATGGAAAGAAAACGCTCCAAGCATTATTGGCGATCCAGGAGGCGATGCTTACGGAACGTGTGGTGACGATTTAATCTCGCTCGATTTCATCGCAATGTAATGAACAACGGCCTGCCGAGGAAGTATTGCCTACTTGCACATGAAGAGGAAAGAGCTGCGCCTAGTGAGACTGAAAAAGGGAAGAGGAACTTATGAAAATCGCGCGATACGAACAAGACGGACTATTTTATCACGGAGTGCTGGAAGGAAATACGATTCGCCGGATCAGCGGGTCCATCTTCGGAGAATATCGGATCGAAGAACAAAAGATATCGCTCGAGGATGTTCGCCTCACGGCCCCCGTCAACCCCGGCAAAATCATTGCGATTGGCTTGAATTATAAGAAGCATGCGGAAGAAGTCAACATGGCATTACCCGAGGAACCGTTATTATTTCTGGTTTCGCCGACAGCCGTTATCGGACCGCAAGAAAAAATATTTCTCAAATATCCCGGGCACCCCACCGAGCATGAGGGAGAGATCGCCATCGTAATCGGCAAGCAGGCCGAATGCATTAGCGCTGAGGAAGCGTCAAGCTACGTGTTAGGCTATACGTGCTGCAATGATGTTTCAGACAGGCTGCTGCAGAGGAAGGACGGACAGTTTACGAGAGCAAAGTCCTTCGCCACATACAAGCCGCTCGGACCATGCATTGCTACCGACCTCAATCCCGATCAGACTGCGATTCGCGTAAAAGTGAATGGTGAAGTCCGGCAGGAATCGAATACGAGTGACATGATCTTTTCCGTCACAGAGATCGTATCCTTTGTTTCCCACGCGATGCGACTCGAACCGGGTGACGTGATCATAACAGGCACCCCCGCGGGGGTAGGGCCGCTGAAACACGGGGACATCGTTGAGGTGTACATTCAAGGTATAGGGACTCTGTTAAATGAGGTTTTATCATGAGTATGGAAAATTCACATAAGGAGGGGTCTATATGTCCATTAAAAGAAATTCTTTCTTCTTAGCGGCACTTGCCGGCGTTATTTTGCCTGTCGCCGCTTGCGGAACAGGCAACGAGGGGAAAGCGGTTTCCCCGAATTCGGGGAACAGCGAACAAGTCGACAAGTTCGACATGACGAAACCGGTGGAGCTTTCGTTTTACTCCGAAATCGATACGACGGCCAGCGACGCTGATTTCATGAAAGAATTTGGACAATATATTCAAAAAAAATACCCGAACGTTACGTTCAAAAACAACAGCTACATGGCGCAAACGAAAAATAACTTGGAAAAATCGGTCGCAGCGGGGACGAACTTCGACCTGGCCCAAATGTCCTTTATTCGAACATCCGTATATCTCGATTTAAAGGTAGGTTCCGATATCACCGATTTGATCAAGAAACACAAGATCGATTTGAGCGGTGTCGACCAGATCCCGTTGAATCAATTAAAAAACGCCGGAGGCGGTCAGCTGATCGGGCTTCCTTATCAAATCAACTCGCAGGTTCTCTTTTACAACAAAGCGATATTCGATAAGTTTGGAGTCCCGTATCCGAAAAATGGGATGACATGGCAAGATGTGACCGACATCGTTCGCAAAACAACTCGCTTGGACGGCGGCGTGCAGTATACCGGCTTTGCTTTGCAGCAAGGTGCCGCTATATTTGTCCGCTCCAATCAACTTTCCTTGGAGCCGATTGATCTGAAGACGAACAAGGTGACATTTGGCAATGGAGAGTGGAAGAAGTTTTTCGATGAATTTTTGCCTTTATACCAAATTCAGGGCAATCAGCATAAATCAATCGCTCAAGTTGGAAACGCTTTCTTCAAGGATCAAACGGTGGCCATGGTGTTGGCATACCCGAATTTTTACACGCTGCTGCCAGATACGTTGAATTGGGATATGGTGTCGGCGCCAAGCATTAAGGATCGACCCGGAGTCGCGATGCCTCCTGTTCCGAGCACATTGGTCATTAATGCGAACAGTCCTTTCAGGGATGAAGCGTTTTTGGTCGCCATGGAAATGTTATCGAAATCAATCCAGCTCGAACGGGCCAAAAACTATGCGTTCGCCTCCGTATTGACTGATCCGGAGATCCAGAAAGAGATCGGTACCGGCATTCCGGAGCTGAAAGGAAAAAATACGGCGGTCATGCAGCCTGCGAATATGGCGCCTTCTATCACATTTACGGAGTATACGGCTGATGTGGTAACCTCTCTCGGTACAGCATTTAACACGTCCATGGATGGTGCCAAAGATGTGAATACGGCGCTTCGCGAAGCCGAAGAGGCTGCTAACAAAAAAATCGAGGAAAAAATCGCGGCGAAGACGAAGTAATAAAAGCTTCAAATCAAAATGTAGTAAACTGCTGCTGACATTTAGCTGTTTCGGCAGCAGTTTGCTCGTCGGCTTCCATCGCTTTTGCGATCATTCCGAAAACTCGTTCAAAAGGTTTCAGCGTATTGTTGCAATGGAAATATTGTTTTTGATTAACGGCTAGCGTCCCAATCGTATTGTGATTGGAGTAAGGCTCTTCGCCGCTTCTGATAAGTGATTCAAGTACAGGCGTGTCCGAGAACAACAGGTGAGGACGGTACGAAATCGCTCATGACATTATTGGCGATACAGAAGTCGATGCTGCTTACTCAGCTGGTTGTAACGATCTAGTTATGTCCACATTTTCATATACCACCTATGTTTTCCGGCTTCCGCAATGATTTTTCAACCATTAAGCATGGGTGGAAATAGGAGGAAAAGCAATTGAAGAGAAAGATTAAGAAAATGATATGCATATTAATTACTTTATTAATCGGAGCAACAACTATGTTTATATATGATGGAGGCTCAGTAAGGGCATCTGCGGATATATACAAAGATTCGGATTTATTGCCGGATGGCAGTAAATTCGATTTCTGGGACATTAAGGCCGGCTTTACGAAAACGTATTATGTCGATAATCGAAATCCTAATGCGAGTGATGAAAATGACGGTAGCAAAAATAGACCTTTCAGAACCATAAACAGGGCGGCTGCTGTCGCAAAAGCGGGAGAACAGGTATTGATAAAGGAAGGCGTATATCATGAGACTATAACAGATGTCAACGGGGGGATTGACGAGAAACATATGGTTTCATTCGAAGGTGAAGGCAACGTCGTAATAACGGGAGCCGTCGAATGGAAGGTCGATTTCAAGCCTTCAGAAAACTTGAGACAGGTAGCGCCTAGCAGAGGTGAAAGTGACCTGTTTACTTTGGATCATACAAGATATTATGCAAATAACGGTGCGAAGGTTTATATGGGCGAGATCCCGGCCGAGGCTCTTAAAGACGGGTACAATCCCTTTTCAATGCTGAACATGTCACCGCTTTACTTTAGCGTTTCTGCAAATTCAGTTCCGCTTCTTCTGCAAGATAATGCACTGGATGTATTCGAGCCCGATGCCCAGCTTATGAAAAGAGGTTTGCTTTTCGTTGACGGCCAGAGGCTGAAACAAGTTGTCCGTCCGCATGAACTCTGGCAGGAAACAGGCGTATATTGGGTGGACGAGAGCGGAAGGAGCATACACTTTAGGCTTAAAAATGACGATGACCCAAACAATCACACATTTGAGCTCGCTGTCAAGGAGCAGGGCTTCGCACCAAAAACGAGCGGGTTGTCCTATATACGTCTTAAGAACTTGACTTTTGAAAAATACTCGAATCCTTTCCCAACGCCCCAAAAAGGAGCCGTTTCCACCAATGCCGGACACCACTTTATTATTGAAAATGTTACAATAAAGGATGTGAATTCAATCGGTTTGGACATGGGTTTCCTAAGTCATTATCACCTTCTTGACGGTATAAGGGGCCATCATATCGTACGGAACAGCAAATTTATAAATAATGGGATAAGTGGCATAAGTGCGCTTCCGACAAGGGGCGAGTACATGAAAGGAATGCTAATCGAGAACAACTTCTTTAGTGGCAATTGCTGGCACAACGCAGAGCCTCTATGGGAGTTAGCCGCGATCAAGAATCACTATACGGAAGACAGTCTGTACCGAAATAACATAATAACGGACACGTATTACGGAGCAGGTATTTGGCTCGATAAATCCATCAAAAACACACGCGTCAGCAACAACATAATCACTGGAATTAAGCATTCCGTATATGGTGGAATTTTAATTGAAGCCACATTTGAAGAAAATCTGGTTGACCATAATTTTATTTACGATACAGGATATAGAACTACTCCTCTTGGTGTAAAGACTGGCGGACACGGTATATATCTTAATGAAGTAGATAATATAACAATTTACGGCAACATGATTTTCGACATAGTCGGAGATGGGATATTCAGCCCGTATACAGCGAATCCAAGGGTAGTAGGTTATCCTATCAATCAGAGAGCTACGAATGGGAGCGGGATTAAAGTGCTGCGCAATATGATGCAAAACACCAAGCGCGCAATTAATTTTCCGACCGCGGCAAATTATTCCGATGAAAATGTGATAGGTGATCTTTCGGATGTCGCCTTCTACATACGGAAAGAGAAACAACTATTAAGTCTTGAACAGGTTCGTGAACAATATGGATTTGAAACAAATGGTGCCATGGCTGAAATCGGTATGGAATTTGACCGTGAAAAACTGCTTGCCAAGATAACCTTAAACGGCATCGAAAAAACCGTGGATCTTAACGATACGAAAGAAATCAACAAATACATCGAGAAATTGCCAAAATTAATAGGAAAATAATTGGTAGAATGGGATAAAAACAGCCCTCATCCTGAACCGCCTCCTGTCAAGTAGACATTAGAAAAATAAAGTTTTTCGTATCTCCAATCACCATAAAAGGTGTTTGGAGATATTTTTATTCGCTTTGTTGTTGGCCGGTAGTTACACTTATCGCGCAACCACGTCAGTTACGTGTTCAAGCATAAAACCGGACAAATACACCGAGGACATCATACCGGTCTTCGAACCATGGAAGTTTGCGACCTCGCTCCGAGCGCCCGGCTCCAAGGATTGAGCGCGCACGACTTGCGTCACCGATTTGGATATGTCATGGCGGAAAATACGCCGCTGTATCGTCGCCCAAATGATGGGTCATGACAGTCTGGATACGACGATGATTTACATGAAGGCTACACGTGCCGATTTACAATCCGAAGTCGAGAAAATGCAGTTATTTTTCACTGTATATTCCTTGACAGATATATTCCTTTAGTGGTATATTTCAAGCGTGAGCAACGCACCTATCCTTAAGGAGGGAAAAAGGTATACGAATTCAGTGGATAGGATGGATGTGGAAGGATTGAAATCGAAAATATCTACGAGGGAGGAATACGTATGACAAAAACAAATCAAAACATCGTTCCGCATTTATGGTACGACAAGGAGGCGAATGAAGCAGCAGAGTTTTATTCTTCCATTTTCCCGGACTCCAAAATTACGAATGTAGTAACATTCCACGACACACCGTCAGGCGACTCCCAGCTAGTCTCTTTTGAGTTGTGGGGACAGAAGTTCATGGCAATCAACGCAGGGCCTTATTTCAAATTCAATCCGTCGGTGTCTTTCATCGTAAATGTTGACCCATCGCGAGAAAAAGACGCGAGTGAAAAAATGAATGAGATATGGAACAAATTGTCCGAAGGCGGCTCAGTGTTAATGCCACTTGGTAAATATCCGTTTAGCGAGAAGTATGGCTGGATTCAAGATAAGTATGGTTTGACGTGGCAGTTAATCCTTACCAATCCGGAAGGAGAAGAGCGGCCTACAATAGTACCTTCGCTAATGTTTGTCGGTGATAAATGCGGCAGAGCCGAAGAGGCGATTCATTTTTATTTATCCGTATTTAAGAACTCAAAGAAGGGCCATTTTGCCCGCTACCCTCAAGGCATGGAACCTGACAAAGAAGGAACAATCATGTTTTCTGATTTCATGCTTGAGAATCAATGGTTTGCCGCAATGGATAGCGCGAGAGATCACAAATTCAGTTTCAACGAGGCCATCTCGTTAATGGTATATTGCGATACTCAAGAAGAGATTGATTACTACTGGGATAAGCTGTCTGCGGTTCCTGCATCGGAGCAATGTGGCTGGCTGAAAGATAAGTACGGAGTTTCCTGGCAGATTGTGCCGAGAGAAATGGACGAGATGATGAGCGATAGCACTCCGGAACAATTTGCACGTGTTTCGAAGGCAACTCTTAAAATGAAGAAACTGAATCTTACAGAGTTACGGAAAGCATACGAGGGATAAATATCCTAGCTTGTTTTAATTCCAAGAGTTACTATAATAAACCACAATGCGATTAACCCTCGCGTTGTGGTTTATTTTTTGCTTACTTCCAATTCTTCTTTCAAGTTAAATGAGCAGGCCATTAAGCGATAAGGCAGGATTGCGTATAGTCTTGAACATATAACATATTATTTTGGAAATCAATATGTGTCCGAACGGCTCTTTAGTATAGAAGATGTTGGAACGGAGTGCTAGCCTCCGGGACAGCCGAACCCCGCCGGGATCGGACGGCCGGGGCGGACAGCGATGCGGGATTGCGGTTCTGCGCCGACTGGCCGCCCGGGCGGTTATCGGCGAAGGCGTTATTTATATGGTTGCAGGTAAACGTAGAGATTTGAATGTGTAAACATCAACCATGTACACGTTCAACGGCTTTCGGGGTAGTTGCTTTGAAATAGGTTGACAGAAAGTGGATTTGCATTTTACAATTGGATTTATAATGCGATAGTCAATATCATATTATGAAATAAGGGGATATTAATGGCTGAGAAGACAATTTACTCCGTACAATCCGTAGAGCGGTCGTTGAACTTGCTGGAAGCGATCGCGGGCTGTGAGAACGGGATCCGAATTAAAGATTTGGCCGAGCGGGAGAATCTGCATTTATCGACTGCCCATAGACTTGTATCGCTTCTTGAGCATAGAGGCTACGTAGAGCAGGAGCCGGAGAGCAAGAAATATTTTTTGGGGATGAAGGTGCTTCAACTTCAAGGCTATTTATTTAAGAGCAGACGGTTAAACGATGTAGCGGCTCAAGAATTGAAGCGTATTGTCTATAGCTTGGGAGAAACGACCCATCTAGCTGTATTGTCGGAAGATAGTGTCGTGTATATCGAGAGCTTGGAAGGAGTCGGCTCAGTCATAAGCCGCGCCCCTATCGGCAAGAAGGTGCATATTTATAGCACGGCGCTAGGCAAAGCGCTCACAGCATGGAAGCCTCAGGATGAGGTTGAACGAATCCTTCATCGAACCGAGATGGCTCCCAAGACGCCGAATACGATTACGGACGTTCAAGCTTATTTGAACGAGCTCTCGAAGGTCAAATTGAACGGATATGCGGTTGATAGGCAAGAGCATTCCATGATCAGCTGCTGCATTGCGGCACCGATCCGCGACCATCGCAATGAAGTTGTTGCGGCCGTGAGCGTCTCCTGTCCCGCGCATGATTTTACTAAAGAGAGTGAAGATCGTATCGTACGCGAGCTGATGTCCACCGCTTATAATATATCGGTCAAATTAGGGTATTCCCATTGAGCATATGGCAATGAACTGCACCTGATTGTTTTTTGGGTGCAGTTATTAAATAATTCATTTTCAAGATTATATCTCATATTATGAAAAATGAGGTGGTTGTTCATAATTCCGTACCCTTGCGGGGCATTCGGATCGGCATGATCGGGGTAGAGATGTTAGGTCTCAACGTGTTCGTACCGTTTATCTACATGCAATAGTGCATCTTGTTTTGCCATTTTCATCGAAAATCGTCCAGCTGCCTGCAAAACTGCAGGTTCTTTGCAGGAAAACGGGCCCAAATGATCCCCATTTACAAAGTAGCATGCACTTTTGCATGTATAATGCTCCAAAAGCCAGGTTCGGCCGATCATACATGCACTTTTGCATGTATAATCGGACTCTGCGGTTGTCCGGACCCTATCTTGGCCTTGCGACGATCGACATAGGGAACGAACTTATGAAATGTTGCACTAGGGCGTGTTTGCAAACCGTCCATCCTTTGCCGATTGCAGGCGAAGCCGTCCCGAAAGAGCGCGCATAGACGCTTCTTTTGACGGCTTTCGCTCTCGGATTCGGCCCATTCTCCGGTTTGCAAACACGCCGTAGCAAGGAGCCGATCACACTTCAAGTATGGTCAGGTGATAGCGTGCAGACGTTTACGGAAATGGTTGCGGATCCGATCAAGAAGAAAGGTCCGAATGTAACGCTCGAGCTTGTTCCATTGCAGCCTTGATCGAAAATGAACCTAAAGATGTAAGGGAGAGAAACAGAATGATGAAACTTGAGAAGCTGACAGGCGTGATTCCTCCGATTATTACGCCAATGAAGAACGACTACAGCGTGGATGAAGAAGCATTAACAGGACTAGTCCGCTATATGCTTGACTGCGGTGTTAACGGGATTTTTGCAATGGGAACGGCAGCGGAGTCTCCGATGCTGACAAGAGAGCAGCGGCTGCGGGCACTGCTTGCGATCCGGAATGAATGCAAGGGCAAGGTGCCGTTTCTGGTTGGCGTCATGGAGACGAGCACCGCCAGAGTACTGGAGCTTGTTAAGGAAGCCGAGGAAATCGGCGCGGATGCGGTTGTGGCCGTATCCCCTTATTATTTCCGCGTCAAGCCTAAGGAGATCGTGAAGCATTTTGCCGCAATTCGCGAGAATACTAAGCTTCCGATTATCGTATACAACGTGCCGGTGTACACGGGCAATCCTATTGACGCCGAGACGGTATATGAGATCGCCCAATTCCCGGGAATCGTCGCATTCAAGGACAGCTCGGGCAATATGCCCCAGTTTCAGAAGACGATTAGACTTACCAGCCATATGGAGCATTTCTCCGTACTGCAGGGCGTTCAAGTTCTCAGTGTAATCAGTATGCAGATGGGGGCCGCCGGATTAATTCCGGGGGTCGGCAATATGATTCCGAAGCAGATGGTTCAATTGTATGAGGCCGTGAAGGCGGGCAGGCTGGAGGAAGCTTACCGCATCCAGGATTTTGTCGTGCAGCTCGAGGATTCGTTCGCGATGGAGGGTTACTCCTTATCCGTGCTGAAGGCGGCTCCTCAGCTGCTCGGCTTCGGAGTAGGCCAGCCACATTATCCGATGAACAAATTAAGCGACACGGGTCTTGCCACTCTTGCGGCTTTATTGCGAAGCGGCGGAGTAAAGTTAGCCGAGTGATACATCCCGAAGCAGCGGATGGGGCAGGCAGGGCGTACTTGCGTTTTCCGGCATGCGGCCGATCCCTTTGGAGAAAAGGGAGCTTGTCCGTTTCCTGATGAATAGCTTTCAAATTGGTGCGGAACGACAGACTTAGGAACTGCGACGAAATAACGTCCCTCCCTTGGGCGGACAGAAGGCTGCCTGGAATGAAGAGAGCGCCGCCCAGCAGGAAGGTAATTTCGTCGCAGTTCCTCACAGCGGGAGGATGGACAAGTGAAAAAAACGAGAAAACCGAATTTTATCATCATCTACTGTGACGATCTGGGTTACGGTGACTTGGGATGTTATGGATCGAAGCATGTAAAAACCCCCAATTTGGATCAACTTGCCTCGCAAGGGGTGAGGTTCACCAACTGGTACTCCAACTCACCGATTTGTTCGCCGTCGCGGGCATCGCTCTTGACAGGGAAATATCCGGCCAAAACGGGGGTCAATACGATTTTGCGCGGGGAACGGGATAAGATCAACGGATTGCAGGAGAGCGAGAAAACGATGGCGGCCGTTTTTCGGGAACACGGATATCATACGGCGCTTTTCGGGAAATGGCATTTGGGGACAGCGGCGGACAGCAGACCCAATGCACAACGTTTTGAGGAATTTTACGGATTTTTGGCCGGCTGCGTCGATTATTATTCTCATATTTTTTATTGGGGAAAAAACGTTCCACCGGTTCACGACTTATGGCACAACGAACAAGAGGTATGGAATAACGGTCGTTATTTGACCGAGGTCATCACGGAGAAGACGGTCGAATACATTGCCCGGCACCGGGATGAGCCGTTCTTCGCTTATGTGGCTTTTAACGCCCCGCATTTTCCGATGCATGCTCCGGAAACGTATATGCAGCGGTATGCCCATCTTCCGTGGGACAGACAGGTGATGGCCGCCATGATTTCCGCCGTTGACGACGGGGTGGGGGACATCGTTCGCGCATTGAAAGAGAATGGACTGTATGAGGATACGGCCATTTTTTTCTCCAGCGATAACGGCCCGTCCACGGAGGCGCGGAATTGGCTGGACGGTACGGAGGATCCTTACTACGGCGGCAGTGCCGGAATCCTCCGAGGACATAAGGCAAGCTTGTTTGATGGAGGCATTAAAGAGCCTGCCTTGCTGAGCTACCCGTCCTATATCCGCAGCGGTCAAGTGTGCGAAGAACTTGGCGTCATGATGGACGTATTGCCGACGTTCCTGGAGTTGGCAGAAATCGGCACATCGGCGGCCCTCGATATGGACGGGACCAGCATCGTACCGATGATTACGGAAGGGAAGCCCTCGCCGCACGAGAGGGTGTTCTGGGAATATGCAGGACAATTGGCCGTACGGGAAGGGAACTGGAAGCTGGTCTTGGGCGGCAAGCTGGATTTCGGGCGAAAGGCTCCTGAGCAAGTGCACTTGGCCGATTTGTCGAAGGATCCCGGCGAACGGGTGAATCTGGCCGAGCAGTTCCCGGAAATCGCCGGGAGATTGGAGCAAGCGGTTCGGGAATGGTACGAATCAGTCAAGAAGGAAGTGGCAGAGGCCGATAAATAATTGCTTGAGGATGATCGGATTGATTCCCAAGTTAAACAAAAACTCGTTGTTTTTCATTAAATATCTCGGGTATTATATCGTACTGCTGCTTATTCCGTTGATTTTGCTCGGAAGTCTGATTTTCTACGTGTATTTGGACGTCTTACAAGAAGAAATTGAAAAGAATAACTTCAATCTGGTTGAAATCCATAGAAACTCGATTGACAATGAATTCAGCCAAATTTACTCCATCTATTATCAGCTGTATACCGACTCGGCATTTAGCAAAAGGCAAATCCATGAAAATCCGATCCATGTTGTTGAAACGTTGTCGAACTATGACAGCATGAATGAGTTGACGAGGTCGATCTCCGTCTATCCGAGAGAGAGCCCTATCTTATATACCTCGAACGGTACCCAAACGTTTGAGAGTTTTTTGGCTCAAACGGACGTTTTCACTGATATGGATATCGACACATTCAGAGATCGGATCAACAGCTTGGCCAAACCGTCAATCAAACCCGCAGTCGACACCTATTCGGACGGTAATCCGGTTAGAGGGAAATCCGTTTCGTTAATGCTTCCGCTGCCTCCGGACAGCAAAAGCCCCGACAGAACCGTCCTATTTTTAATAGATCGTATGAAGCTGATCTCCCTTTTCGGCTCGCAGGCGACAGAGGAGGATGAAGACTTCATCCTTTTGAATTCCGATAAGGGGTTTATCTTCTCCCTGAGCGGAAAACGTTATGACGAATATGACGGGGTGAAGGCGTTCATTAGCGAGATGAAGCCGGGGGAAAAACTGTCGGGTGTTATTCAACTGAATCGTACAAGGTTTTTTATTTCCTGCGCCGTTTCGAATACGACCGGGATGTATTACATCAGGATTTTGCCGGAAGAGCAAGCTTTGCGTCAATTGTACGATGTCAGAGCGATCCTTTTCTATACGTCCCTGCTTGCCTTAGTTATAGGCGGAATCGTGATCTTGTTGAATTTGACCCGTAACCTAAATCCAATAGCGGAGCTGATGCGATTTTCGGAAAGAATTTTGGGTCATTCGAAGGCCGGGGACACTAACCGCTCTTCCATTAAAAAAGCGGTAGGGGAAGTGATCAAAACCTACGACAAGCTGGAGTCGCAGCTTAACAAAAACTTGCCTGCGGTCAAGGAGCATATTTTAGGAAAAATATTGCATGGCAGTGCAGACGAGTCGGAGATCGGGACTTTGCCGGATAAAGGTTTTTTTCGGAATAGGTCCTCTGCGGTTTATTTTGCTTCGGTCGTCCAGCTTCTAAAGCCGGTTGCCAACATGCCTGTTACAGACGCGGTCAGGTTAATAGAAGACCTGTTTGCTGACGGAATCAAGGGCTATTGCAAGCCGGCAGCAGATACCCGAAAGCTTATACTCCTATTGAGCGCGGAACAATGGGACAGAGCAGCGGTAGAGGAAAAGCTTACCGTTCTGCGAAGCATGCTCTATACAACATTCGAATTGGAAACGGTTACAGGCGTTGGTAATGCGTACCCTCAATTGTCGGATGCGGGAAAATCTTTCATCGAGGCCAATTCGGCCCTTGATTACAGGCTTGTTCAAGGTTCCGATTCCATCATTTTCTGGAGCGATGTTTCCACGCAGAGCATGGCATCGAATGTGTGGTATCCGAAAGCGGAGCTTGACAAACTGGAAGTTTATTTGCTGCGATGGGATTCGCATAAGATTGAAGAAACGGTGGATTCCATATTGAAGACGGTCAGAGAGAAGAAAATTTCCCTTAGCCTTGCGAAGTGTATTTCCTACGATATGATCAATACGGTTATCCGGGGATTTAATCGCATTAATCCCTCTTTAAAAACCGAGGATCGTATCGAACTGGATATATTTTCGCTTACCGAGATCGGTACCTTGGATGAGCTTGTTGACAGGATCGTTTCCATCAGCAAAAAAATTAATGAAATGATCCTCCATAATAGTCAACAATCTTCAGCGCATTTAAGCAATCAATTCATTGAGTATTTGCATAGACACTGCTTCAGCTATGATTTTACGGTTGAAGCCATGTCGGAGCACTTTTCGTTATCTCATACGTTCTTGCGAAAAGTATTCAAAGACGCGACGAATGCCAACATCCTATCTTATGTAAACACGCTCAGAATAGAAAAAGCGAAAGAGCTCCTAAAGGATACCGATATGAACTTGGGGGAAATCGTAAAACAAATCGGATATGTCGATCCATCCAGCTTTGTCAGGAAATTTAAGCAGGAGACGGGTATGACACCCGGGGATTACAGAAAAGTGAACGGAAATTTTTGAATCGAGCGATCGTTTGATCGTTCTTTTTTGTTCAGATGAGGATTTTCGCCTTCGTTTCGTTTTTGCATATGCCAAAACAAATGACAAATAGACATCTCGCTCTAAAAATTCATAATAAGGCATACATCGAGAAACGAGTGATGGAGGAGAGAGAGGCTCATGATACCCGGCATTGTGAAAAGCATTCGTTCGAACTGGCAGCTTTATGTATTCATTGCACCGGCTTTGCTATTGATCATTGTTTTTAAGTACGTGCCCATATACGGCGTACAGATCGCGTTTAAGAAATTTACCATTTCACATGGTTTTACAGGAGGGGATTGGAACAACTTTGCGAATTTTATCCGGTTTTTCAACACGTTTAACTTTTGGACGATCATAAAGAATACGTTTACGTTGAGCTTAACCAAGCTGGTTGTCGAATTTCCGCTGCCGATTCTGCTTGCCATTTTGTTGAACCAGGTCTACAGAAACGGATTCAGGAAGCTTGTGCAAACGGTTACTTATATGCCGCATCTGATCTCGATGGTCGTAACGGTAGGGATGGTGTCTATCTTGCTGTCACCAAGCTCGGGTGTCGTCAACAAGATCATGGGGATGTTCGGGAAAGAACCGGTCAACTTTTTAGGGGAACCGGGCTGGTTTCTGCCGATTTATATCATTTCCGAGCTGTGGCAGGATGTCGGCTTTGAAGCCATCCTCTATATTGCCGCACTGGCTTCCATCGATGTGCAGCAGGTTGAGGCGGCCGTCATCGATGGCGCGAGCAAGCTGCAGAGAATCCTATATATCGATATTCCCAGCATTGCCCCCACCATCATCATTCTTTTGGTATTGAAAATCGGAAAAATGATGGAAATCGGTTTTGAAAAAATTTTGCTTATGCAAAATGCAATGAACCTGGAGGTTTCTGAAATTATAAGCACCTATGTATATAAAGCTGGAATCCTGGAAGGTCAATACGGCTTTGCTGCAGCGGTAGGACTTATGAATTCCATCATCAATGTCGCCCTTCTCGTTATCGCCAACAGGACGGCCAGAAGAATGAGCGGTACATCACTTTACTAGCACCCGGAGGAATCCCAATATGAACAAGCTGGCGAGAACTAGCCAAGATAAGTGGTTTGACCTGTTTAATTATGCTGCCCTTTCCGTATTAATCGTCATTGTTATTTATCCGTTATATTTTGTGCTCATAGCCTCTTTCAGCGACCCCAATTTTACCAATGCAGGCAAAGTATTGCTTTTTCCCAAAGGCATTACGCTGAAGTCCTATGAGCTCATTTTTGCCGATATGAAAATATGGATCGGTTATAGGAACTCTCTCGTTTACACGATAGTAGGCACGTTGATTAATCTTGCCGTGGCACTGCCTGCCGCCTACGCATTTTCGAGAAGGGATCTGAAGGGCGGCAAGGTATTAATCTGGATCTTCTTATTCACCATGTACTTCAACGGAGGAATGATCCCTACTTACCTTCTTATTAAAAATCTCGGAATGCTCGACACGATCTGGTCGCTTGTACTGCCCAACGCGGTTATCGTCTATTACATGCTTATTGCGAGAACGTTCTTCGCGACGACCATCCCGGATGAGCTGCTTGATTCTTCGCGAATCGACGGTGCAAGCGATTTCAGGTTCTTCCTCTCCGTCGTGCTTCCACTATCCAAGGCCATTGTGGCCGTGCTTGCTCTCTATCATGCGATTATTCACTGGAACTCGTATTTTAACGCCATGCTGTATATCAGCAGCGCCTCGAAGCAGCCGCTTCAGATCGTGCTGAGAAGCATCCTGATGGCCACGGACTACACCAATGAAGCCATGGTGGACAGCAAATCGCTGGAAGAAGCGGTCCTATTGAAGGAAACCGTGAAGTATTCGGTTATTATAGTCGCAAGTATTCCGGTACTGCTCATGTATCCGTTCGTGCAGAAGTATTTCATCAAGGGTGTCATGATAGGCGCAGTGAAAGGGTGAGAACTCCCTTGCTTGAATTACCTTTCAGGTATTCAAAATAAATAAACGGAGGTTTATGAAAAAATGAAAAAATGGCTGCATCTATCGGTCGCTGCGCTTATGGCAACCGGATCCTTGGTGGCATGCAACAAAGAGGAGCCTCAGCAAGCCGCGCAAACCGACAAAGCATCGCAGGACGTCACATTTCCTCTGAAACAGCCGGTGACCTTGAAATTCGACGTCTCCAAGTCCGACAAAGACAGCAAGTTTTTTGAAGATCTGGAGTTAACCAAGAGAATGGAAAAAGAAACGAACGTAAAAATTGTATGGAATGTGCTCACAGGGGACAGCAAGCAAGTGGATGAAAAGAAAAAGATCATGTTTGCATCAGGCAGCTTCGGGGATGCCGTTCTCAATATGACCGATCAGGACATGATGAATTATTCTTCTCAAGGTTTGATTGTCCCGCTGGAAAGCTATATGAACGAGAAGAACACACCGAATCTCATGGAGCTCTTTAAGAAGCGTCCGTTTAACAAAAATGTGGTGACGTTTCCGGATGGACACATCTACACGATACCCAAGTACACCGGCTTTAAAGAGACTTTTATCGAAAACAGGTTATGGATCAATAAGGTTTGGCTGGATAAGCTCGGGCTTTCCATTCCGAAGACGACGGATGAGCTTTACACGGTTTTGAAAGCATTTAAGGAAAAGGACCCTAACGGCAACGGAAATGCGGATGAGATACCGCTTACCCTGGTTGATGAACACGCCTTTATGCATATGGAGTCATTTATGGGAATGTGGGGAGTAGCTACCAAGAGCGGATTATTCGACAGCTATCTTACCGTTAAAAATAATAAAGTTTCATTCGCTCCTTTGGAAGCCGGCTTCAAGGACGGGATGAAATATTTGAACAAGCTGTACCAGGAGAAGCTGCTGGATAATGAGGTGTTTACTCAGAAGGAAGCCAATGCGCTTGCCAAGATCGGGGCTACGACGGATACCGTTGGCTTGTTCGTTAATAAGACGAATTTGGCAAAAAATAGAGACAACTATATAGCCATAGCTCCGCCGAAGGCTCCGGGGTATGAAGTCAATTGGTATGTGCATCCGGGTTCCGCCGGTGCCAGAAGCAAGTTTGCGATAACCAAGTCGAACAAGTATCCGGAAATTACGCTCGCCTGGATGGATAAGTTTTTCACGACCAAGGATACTTATTTGGCCCAATTTGGCATTGACTCTTTGACTGAGGAAGCAGGCGTTTTGAAATTCAAGCCAATACCTGCCGGAATGACGGAGGATAAGTTTTACGATACAAATTCCTATATGAAGACGGACTGGCCGGGAGTTATTTATGACGAAGATATAGATAAAACGGTTGAGCTGCCCTTTATGTGGAGAGAATTGCTGAGCTACAAGGGATTGTACGACCCTTATCTAACAAAGAATTCATGGCCCAGACCGATTCTAACAGATGATGAGAATGAAAAAATTATCGCTTTAAGAACAGATCTGTTTAATGCCGTTAAAAGCATGAAATCGAAGCTGCTGACAGCAAGGGACGATGCCGCTTTCCTGGCGGAATGGGTTAAATTTTCAAACGATGTCAAGAAGATGAACGTAGACGAGTATGTCAAGCTTCAGCAGGCCGCTTATGACCGATTTATGAAAAAATAACGGATGAGGCGATAATCGGATGAATGAAGCGGTGAAGGTACAGGAATACGTATATAAAGAAACGCAAGGATGCTCTCTCCATTTAAAGGTTTACTCGCCGGAAGGGGAGCAAGGAGCCCTTCGTCCGGTTGTAGTCTTTTTCTTCGGCGGTGGCTGGGTTAGGGGAACGATCGATCATTTCCAGCCGCAAAGCGAGTTCATCGCGGAGCAGGGCATGATCGCGATTACACCCGACTACCGGGTGTTTAGCAGGCATCGCACCACTCCCTTCGAGTGCGTGGAGGATGCCCGGGATGCGATCAGTTGGGTATCGCGGCATGCGGAGGAACTCGGGACCGATCGGGAGCGCATAGCTGTAGGGGGCGGCTCGGCAGGCGGTCATTTGGCGCTATGCACCGTCTTGCTGCCGCCGGAGGTTGGTCAGGGACCGGACGTTAGCGGAGTGCCCAAAGCTATGGTGTTATTCAACCCTGTTTGCGATACGACGGATAAAGGGTTCAGATACGAGAGCTTGGGTTCCCGGATGCTGGAGCTATCTCCTCTTCACCATATTCGGGAAGGGCTGCCTCCGGCGCTCCTCTTCCACGGGACGGCGGACAGGACGGTGCCATTCCGATGCGCTTCCGATTTCCGCGCCCGCATGCTTGCGTGTGGAAACGAATGCGAGTTAATCGCATACGAGGGCAGGGGGCACGGCTTTTTTAATCCCGGACGATCGGAAGGGGAGGCAGACCACGAGGATACGAAGCGGAATGCCGTGAAGTTTCTGAAGCGGATATTCGGATAAGAAATATAGGTTGCCGATCAGGCTTTATTAAAAATGAAGTCAATAAGGAGGGCGTATAATGGTTATCGGTAAATTATGGATTAAAATCCTTATCGGAGCATTATTCGGAATCGCTGGAGGGTCGGTCATGCAACAACAGTCTGCTCATGCATCGGAGATTATTGTCGATAACGATCAGGCCGGTTTCACCAGAAGCGAGTTTGCAGCAACCAGCAACGCGGGTAATAAGGAACATTACGGCAGCAATTACCGATATGACGGCGATACGGTGGCCGGTGGCAGTCAATGGGCGAAATGGACGCCGACCATCGGCACGGCGGGAACGTATAAAATATACATGAAATGGTCGTCCCATACGAATCGTCCCCAAGCCGCCCCCATCGAAATTTCGTACAACGGCGGAGCTTCGGTTCGCCAGATGACCGTAGACCAGCGGATGGAAGCGGATAATTGGCATTACTTGGGGGAATACGAACTGAAGGCCGGAACGGGCAATTACGTGAAGATTACGGATGCCTCCGCAGGGGCGACCATTGCCGATGCCGTGAAATTCGCTTATGTCGAGGAGACGGCCATTACGATCGATAACGATACTGCCGGATTCACCCGCAATGGCTTCGATACCGTCAGCTCGGGCGGGAATGGCGAGCAGCTCGGCGTAAACTACAGGCAGGACGGGAGCGAAGCGAGCGGAGGCAGCCAGTGGGCGCAGTGGACTCCCGCCGTTACGGCAGCAGGAAACTACAAGGTGTATATGAAGTGGTCGTCGTTCGCCAACCGTCCGGACGCCGCACCTGTACAAGTCGTTTACAACGGCGGTGCGCAAACGTTCAATACAACAGTCAATCAGCAGCTTGATGGGAGCAACTGGCACTATCTCGGCGATTTTCAGCTGGCTGCAGGCAGCGGCAACTACGTGCGAGTTACGGATGCGGATAGCGGTTATACCGTTGCGGACGCCGTGAAGTTCGTCTATTCGCCCTGGGATTATGCGGATGATTTCGAAGACGAATCGATCGGAAGCAATCCAAGCCATTGGATCGAGAAACATACATTGAACCGGTGGTCGGTCGTGTCACACGAAGGCAGCCATGTATACAAGCATACTCCTGCCGCAGAATCGACCCATTCCTGGCTGCACGTGTTCGAGCGCGATGTAGAGTTTTCCGCGCGGTTCAAGGTGCTGTCACACAATCCCGAGAACGCCAAGATTCGCTTGTCGGTCCGCTACAATGACGAGGAAGCGCAAATTTATGCCGGCTACGATTTTGTAAATGCCAAATGGCATATCAAGGAGCGAAGAGGCGAAGATTTCGAATGGGTAACCTTGGCCGAGAGCGCAGCGGAAACGCTGTCGCTGAATACGTGGTACACGATAAAGGCTGTTACGGAAAATAATCAAGTGCAGCTGTACGTGAACGACATGCGGAAGCCGAAGCTGACGACGGCTGCAAGTCGGCATCAGTCTCCGGGAAGGGTGGCGTTAAGCGCGCTTGGCACGGAGGTTTACTTTGATCAGGTCAGGTTGAAGCTGAACAGCGGCCAAGGCCGGTTAAACGATGGTGTATTGGAGTACACGCTTGGCAGTGAGGGCGATATGTCTCGTGAAGGCGCTTCCATTGTGGAGAAGCTGAATGGAGATTTGGTGCTGCTGCACCGGAAGGAGACGTTCCTGTCAACGGACGATGGTCAAACCTTCCAGCCGACAACGTCCATACCGTGGCCGAAGAACGGTCATTCTCACTACAGCGTGATCCGGCTGCAATCCGGCAAGCTGCTCAATATGGTAGCCGAGTACAATATGCCGAATCCGAAGTTCGACTCGCCGTTGCGGTTCCGCGCTAAGCTGTCAAGCGATGACGGAGCCACTTGGACCAACGGAGGGCTCACATGGACCGCGTATCGCGAGGGGGTGCTAGGCGAGTCGGAGGCGATTGTCATGAACGATAAGCTGACGCAGATGCCGGACGGCCGGATATTTTTTGTCGTAGGCATACGTGAGGATGACGGGACAAAGGTCATCGGCCATAAGTCTGAAGTGTATTACAGTGACGACGAGGGAGCAACGTGGCATCAATCGGTGAACGATACCGACAGTGTTACGAGTCTTGTCCGATATGCCGAAGGCAAGGTCATCGCGACCGCTGACGGCAAGCTGCGGCTCTATACGCCATGGAATGAAGCGGATAGCGTCCGGTATTCCGTATCGACCGACAACGGCGTGACCTGGGCGGGGGACTACCCCTTGAGCAGTATGAAAAATTCGCGGTCCTCGTTTGCTGTCATTCAGGATCCTTACGCATCCACTTTGACTTACTACATGGTCTGGGTGTACAACGATAAGAATGATTATGATATCGTATTTCTGCCACGCTCGCGGCTTGCCTTGGCCAGAAGCTATGACGGCATCAATTGGGAATATATGATGGATGTGGAGCGCTGGATCAGTCCTGATCGTACTGACGGAAGAGCGATCACCCAGATTTTGGACCCGAGCTTGACGGCAACACAGGATTATTTGTATGTCACAATCGGCAGGTCGGAGAAGATCGATGAGTCGACCGGACACAACTTTCAGAGGCTGCGCGTTTACCGGATCGATAAGTCGAAATTGTTTGCCTACGAAGCTTGGCCGACCGAATATTGATAACATTCCTGTTAAGGCTAAGAAATCGCCTTTGCCAAAAAAGGAGCGCCCCGGTAGGATGGGTTTGTCCACGGGTTCGAAACCTAACACCATCAGGTGGTAACAGCTTATTTTCCGTTGACCGCTGCAATACAAGATGATGAAATCCTGCGAATGAGTGAGTATATAAAGCTCCTGAAAGGATGGTCGCTATGACCACCCTCTGTATAACTGCTCAAACGGTCCAGTGCATGGTTGTCCTGAGCCGAAATGCACGCCGTAAGTCACCGCGTACACCGGGCCGACGACAGCCAGGGGATGGACGCGATCGTCCTTCTGATCAGGGAAAACTCAACGTACGCCCCGACATTCGAGGTCGTATACAGTGAATCCCCGCCCCAGAAAAGCACGAAGCGGATTATGGAAGTCAACTGCGCGATCTTGCCATCGACGATCGTCTCGATTTTTTCCAGGAGGAGGGGACGCGGGCCGAACATGCCGCGATCGGATCGACGTATGGGGACCATACGATCTTTTGGGAGTTCGCGCAGGGAGACGGATATTCGCTTCAGGCTTTCGTGCAGCTGCCTGAAGACGATGGCGAGAGAGGGGGCGCCGCAGGCGTTTTCGTCGTTCCGGCCGATGTAGAGTTCCGGTTGTCCACGCTGGCCAACTCGAAGTTCGGCGTCTTTATTCGCAACGCGCGGGGAAACGCTCAGCCGTCTGTGTACGCCCCCATTTTCGGAGGGAGGGCTCGGAGAAGCTGAATGGAGATTTGGTGCTGCTGCACTGACGAATTGCTTGGCGGCCTGTTCGACGAAATGGTGAATAGTGGAGTCGGCATTGGAAAACATCGGATCTACTGGATCAAGTTCAAGAGAATTGCCTTCTATTTCGGCCGCATATCGTTTCCAGTATGCTAGGTACGAACGATCATGCCATATATAAAAGAATGAAGGAGCCGATTGTATCTCTTGAACAGTACGAGTGAAATTGTAAGCCGGATTCAATCCGTAGATCATGGAAACAGTTCACCGATAAGCTCGACGGCTGCGATTTAAACAGCAAGGGGCAGCAATTGGTCTACTATAGTCTGTTAGAGGAGCTGCGCACTCTTATCGCAAAATAAAGTTTGGATGAATTGACAATGAAGCAGGAACAGATTACTATATCATTATACTATGGTTATACCATCTTATCCTATCTTCTTTGAAAACGTTTCAACGATACGATTGAAAACGAGGACGGTGGTGTAAAATGTTGACGGCGCATTTTGTCGAAAAGTAGGATCGAAAAAAGAGGAAAAAGTGGTCTGACCATATTATTTAAAATGATTGCAAAATTTTCATTATTATCGTACTTGTGTGTTCATTGTACAGGGGGATAAGGAATTGATTGAACGAATTTTTCAACGCACCGACGGTTACATCGAGGTCAGCTTGCAGCCGGATAAAAAAATATTGCTTGTCAAATGTTGTACAGTGTAGGAGCCGATTCGGAGCGATCCGATTGGAAACCGGCAAGCGTATACCCGACGTTGGATGATGAATTTGTTCTTAACGGCTGCGATTACATTTGGAACGAAGCGCAATCGAGCGGCACCGTACGTTTATGCGAAACGAAACAAAACGCAATATGGTGGAATCCGTATATCAATATCGGCTTGATTCAGGCGGAAGTGCAAATCAAAGTATCGTTTATTACCGTTGATGGCGATTACGAGGATACCGGCTCCGTATCGATCGAAAGCGGAGGCATCTTGTACTTGTACGATTGGCCGCAATATTTGGGGGAAGCAGGTTCAGGCAACCCCCAGCCTGGCGAGCAAAAGTGGGTGTTTAGCGGTCAAGGTCGCGGTTCGTTCATATGGATGAAGCATAAGGAACAACTCCCGTCGATTCAAGTACCTCTTCCTGCAGACGGTACATACGACATATACTTTGGGATGAAAAATTCGGGTATCCATTTTTTAGCCCGCATAAACGATGAGCCTTTCACTCGTCTAATCACAAGCGGAACGACCGATTGTTTGAACTTCAGCAACTATCAGGGAAAACAAAATAAGGAAGTATTCTGGAAAAGGCAAAAGCTGCAAAGCGGATTTTTGGAAATAGCAGTTATGCAGGACAGTGTTCTCCGAGATCGCGATTTTGGCCGGCTATCCTACATTAAACTGGTGCCGTGCGGAGCGGAAACAACCGATTCGAATGTTAGCGCAAAAGAAAGCGTTTTCAACAGCCGTATACCGGAGCTGATTCTTTATTACGAGCCTTACAGCTATGCGCTGCGCGGATTTCACGATGCGAAATCGATGAACGAAATTATGCTGGAAGAGTTTTTGCGCATGAATCCGCATGAAATCACTTGCCAGACGGTAAGGGTCGGAGCAAGGTCGCTGCATTGGAGCCGCATCGTAGAACGGATGAACCAGTCGGCTACGGACGATTTCAATCAAGTGAACGAAGATTCGATGAAGCTGGGCACGCAATGCGATATTCTGCTGGAATCGAGCCAATATATGCGCGACGTTGCTCCGAATACTCGATTCACCGCCAATGTCGGAATGAATCGGCCTTATTTATGGAATCCGAGACTATCCGATACGTTTACGAATGAGCACCGCGATTATGTGAAAAATGGCGATTTCGATTATGCGATTCCGGAAGTACGCGCTTATGCCAAATCGATTTTGCATGAAATTAATTGAAAACTATGACATCGACGGGCTCGTGCTCGATTATATGAGAAATTACTTGAACCAATCGATAGACAGACTGACCGATTTATGCCGGGACGTAAAGCGCTGGCTGGATGAAAAAGGGCGGAAAACGGGCAAAACGTTGGAGCTGAAAGTCCGTATTCCCGCCGAGCAAATCGTGTACTACAAGGCGATGAAGCAGTGCGCGACCGAACGTCTTGTCGACGGCATTATCCCGTCCAATCATGTTTCCGCTGACCCGCTTCCGCCGGTCGAACATTACCAGCATATATGCAAAGGAACAGGGGTCAAAGTGTACGGCTGTATCGATGGGTGGAGGTGGATATTGGGACACCATGCCAAAACGGGCGTACTGCGAATGGCTCATTCGCCGGAAAGTATAGATCGGTACATCGATCACTACACCCGGCTTGGAGTTGACGGCATATTTGTTTACCAAGGAGATCAAGTGACGGGCAATCCGTATTTGTTCAATCTGTTTCGTTAATCATAATTACCACTTTATACGGGGGGATTTGCAAATGATAAAAAGAAAAGTTGCAGCGGTATCGGTATTGAGCTCCATGATCGCGCTGTCAGCATGCGGTGGCAATGCGGCGCAAACGGAATCGAATAAGCAGGAGCCGAGCGGCGCTGTCGTCGATGTACAAAAGCTGATCGATACGCCGACCGAGCTGAAAGTAACGTATCCGGGCGCTACCGAAGAAATGTTTAATCAAAGGTTCGGCGACCAGCTTCGCAAAAAATTTCCGAAATATACGTTTACATTTATTAAGTCGGACGGCAACACGTTTAAAGATTTGATCGCCACGAATCAGCCGATCGACATTTTGTTTTCGTCTTCAACCGGGATGGCCGTTTATTTGTTGGATTATAAGCTGCAAAGCGATATTAGCGATCTAGTGAAAAAATACAAGTACGATTTGTCCGGAATTCAGCAGGCGCCGATCGATTTGCAGAAGCAGATCGGAAACGGGGCGGTTTACGGCCTCCCTTGGACGATGGGGACGCTTATATCGATTTACAATAAAGATTTGTTCGATAAATTCGGCGTCGCATATCCGAAAAAAGGGATAACGTGGGACGAATTATATGACGTAACCCGGCAAATGTCGCGTACGGACGCCGGTATCCAGTATCGCGGACTGACGATGGCGTTCGATCATATGATGGGCTTGAACCAGTTGGAAGCGGCGTATTACGATCCGGCTACGTTTAAATCGAAATATACCGACGATACGTTCAAAAGAGTATTCGATAACGCGGCGAGATTTTGGAAGCTGCCTGGTAATGAGCCGCCCAGCAGCAAATATAGTTTAGCCCAACTGCGGGATTTGTTCAATAAAACGCAAACAACAGCGATTCATCTAGACGTTTCCGGCTATGCGCAAATAGCCTCGACAACGATGAACACGTGGGACCTTACGACATTCCCGGTATTTAAAGATAAACCGACGCAAGGCGCTTCCATACTTCCCGATTTCGCTTTCATCACGAATAAAAGCACAAACCGCGACGCTGCCTTCCAAGCGATTGCTTACCTCACCTCGGATGAATATCAGCAATGGATGGCGAGCACATTGATGTTATTGCCGATATTGGCCAAACCGGAACAAGCGATGAAAACGTTTGGCGACCAAATCCCGGGCGTGAAGGGCAAAAACGTACAGGCGATCGTAGCGAATCCGTTTGCTAAAATGCAGCCGTTTACGCCTTACTATTCGCTCTCCGCAGCCGAAATGACCACGGCTGTCAACGAATATATGGGAGGCAAAGATACGAACACCGTTTTGAGAGAAGCGGCCGAGCGGGTGGACAAAAAAATTGCCGAGCAGCGCACGAAATAATGCAGGGCGAATCCAGGCAGCTTGAAGTGCAAAAAGAGTCTTCGACCGTGTAGGACGGTTGAAGATTCTTTTTTTTTGCTAACAGAAAAGCTTCGTGCTTTCCATATCAGCTATAATGATGGTGTCGCACAATACGTTGTTTCTGCTAAAGGAGTACGATAGTTCAATTCTCCATAGGCGGTAGCCGGCTATACGATCGGCTGCTGTTGTTCTTTGAAGTAACGGGCAGCATAGTTGAATGTTAATTTCGGTGAAAGAACAGGTTCGATATCGATAGTAGTGGATCATAAATCTATCGCAGAACGATAGCACAAAAGTAGGCTGCCGATTGGCGGCCTGTTTCACTCCGAAGCGACGCAAGGCAAGCCGAACCGAAAAGCGGGGTTGACCTGGAGTCGACTCCAGCATGTAGAATGCGGAATGAAAGGAGGTACGCTCGTTGTACACGATCGGTCAAGTCGTAGAGATGACAGGGCTCGGACACGATACGCTCAGGTATTACGAGAAAATCGGGCTGCTCAAGCCGCAGCGCAAATGACCAGGCGGCGCGCGCGTGTTTAGCGACAACGATCTCCGACTGCTGTCCGGACTGAAATGTTTGAAACGGCTGGGATTGTCTTTGGAAGAAATGGAGACGATAGCGAAGCGATGGAACCAATCCATCGCTTATTTATGTAAATCCGCACATCGCTAAACAAACGGGAAGTATTCTTCAGCTGCATATGTTAAAAATAGGGATGGTTGTCAGCGAGTAGGCTCCTCAATCTGGAGGGAGGGGCGGTTAATGTGGAAACCTTATGAAGAAATTAGGAAACACCCAGCTGATTTCAGAGTTAAGTATAAATTATATTCACAATAAGAAGGCGGTATGTAAAAAGTAGTGCTTTTGCAAATAGTATGCTATAGTAAATTCATTAACTGTAATAATACATATGACAGTTTAAGTGGCGAGGCTTATTAAACCAATTTATTCATAATGGAGGTAATGCTAAAATGAATAATTATAAAATCCAACCTGGCTCCAAGCTAGGAACTTTATTCGATTCCTTCAAGCTTGGTACTTTGCAGCTGAATAACCGGATCGTCATGGCTCCAATGACAAGAGCCTTCTCTCCCGGAGGAGTGCCGGGTCCTGATGTGGCTGCTTATTACCGTCGCCGTGCCGAGAACGGTGTAGGGCTTATTATTTCGGAGGGCACTCTGATCAACGATCCGGCTGCCACCAATAATCCGAATATTCCGAATTTCCATGGGGAGGAAGCACTGAAGGGCTGGGCTAACGTCGTCGCGGAAGTACATGAAGCCGGCGGGCTGATTATGCCGCAGTTGTGGCATATCGGCACGGACCGTAAGGTAGGAGCCGTTCCGAACCCGGAGGAGTTGCCGATCGGACCATCAGGTTTGGATCTCGCAACCGGGGAAAAAGTCAATGAGCCGATGAGCCAGGAAAGGATCGATTCCGTTGTTGCCGCTTACGCACAAGCGGCGGCGGATGCCAAACGGATCGGCTTTGACGGGATTGAGCTTCATGGTGCTCACGGCTATTTGATCGATCAGTTTTTCTGGGAGAAAACGAACCAACGCACCGACAGCTATGGCGGAGACCTTGTGAAAAGAACCCGTTTTGCGGCTGAAATTATTGCGGCTTGCCGTCACGCCGTAGGACCCGATTTCCCTATCCTATTGCGGATATCGCAATGGAAATCAAGTGATTACGAGGCGAAATTGGCAGCCAATCCGGATGAACTGGCCAAATTCCTTGCGCCGCTTGTAGAAGCGGGCGTTGATGTATTTCACTGCTCGACCCGCCGCTTCTGGGAACCGGAGTTCGCCGGTTCCGATCTGAATTTCGCAGGCTGGGTTAAAAAATTAACCGGCAAGCCTACAATCACTGTTGGCTCCGTAGGTCTGGATAATGAGTTTCTATCTTCGTTTAGAGGGGAAAATGCAGGTACGGCGAACGTGGATACCTTGACCGACAAGCTTAACAATCGAGAGTTCGATCTGGTTGCAGTCGGCCGTGCGCTGCTGGTTGATCCGGCATGGGCGGCTAAGGTCCGCGATGGCCGGCTTGACGAACTGAAGCCTTTCACCCCTGAAGCGCTGAGTTCGCTATCTTGATTTCTGCTGTAATTCTAATTTTTGGACTATTGATCGGGCACTCCGAGTTAGTGGGAGAGCCCGTTTTTTTTGTAATATCAGAATTTATAAGGTTTCAGCGGAGCTGAACAATTCAGATATTGCAATAAAAGCTACCGCTAAAACACGAATGTGTCTACCTAGAAAGGGCTCCGATCAGATTTTTTATACAAGTGACATAGTACAAAAAGGCATGCTAAAACTGTTAGTGATATAAGAAAATATACATCTGTCTTCGATCCATTGGGACATTGTACATATACAAAGACCGGAATATGGCGGATGACAGTTGTGGTTTGATGATGTTCTTGTTCGACAAGACGGATATTTTGTGATAGATGAACTTAAGGGATTGAATCCAGATATTATGTCGATTTTATTGTATTATGGATAATAGAATGACTGCCTTAATAGGTATATAAAATAGAACATAGGGGGATTACATGTCCTGGAGCAAAATGAAGCAACAGCTGGAGAGCTTTCTCTGTCCTGCGTTATATGGAAGGGTCGAATACCTTGCAACCAGCTATCGTTATTTACCTGATAAAGCAGGACATTGTTATATTGCGGTAGATAAAAAGAAGGTACTCAATATGAGTGATATAACCTTAATCAGATGGTATCAAACGGAATTGGAAATTAAGAATGATTCAGATATCCATATTCCTATCAACAATGAAGAAATTGAAGCGGTCAGAAAAGATACCAAGGGGACCGTTCCGGAGGATCGTCTAAAAATAATTGCAAGAAATAGAAAAATATCAGAATATGCAAAGGAGCTTTTGTCAGCACAGCTATCATTAAGTAAATCAAATTTTATCGTTGTAGCTACTAAGTTTTTATCCACTTCTATAGAAGAAAGCTTAGAGAGCAATGATATCTTATTGAATATTCTAGCTTTGGTGGATAGGCGAGTTGGAAAAAAGCGAATTTTAAACATGACCGAGAAGATGAAGTTAAAGCATCCAATTGTACAGTATTTTCATGAACTGCGGCTTACTACCTTATAGTCGAAAGGAAAGATGAGAATAGCGATTGACGGGCAGGTATACTAACAGAGACTTCATATATCATGATTCGGAGGTATACATGATGAACGCAATCACAAAGATCCTTATGTCGGCCGCGCAACACCGTGGCACGAAGATTCCTCCTAATGGAATGGGAGATTAACGGGATTCGACAAAATCGTTACGATTTGGCTGGCACTGGACAGGAGCAATAAGGAAAATGGCTGTATGCGTGTTATCCCGGGCACACACCGCAACGGTTTTTCCGAGTATGAGGATGTGGATCTGAAGAAAAACCTGTTTCGTTCGCAAATCAAAAACGTAGATCAGTCCAGAGCGGTTTACTTCGAGCTGGAAGCGGGGGAATGTTCCATCCATGATTCACGAATTATTCATGGAGCGACTGTAAATACGAGTCCGTTTCGCCGCTGCGGCTATACGATGCGATATTTCTCCACGGAGTATCGCGTAATTCCAGAAAAAAATCCCAATTTCAAGATTTGGCTTGCCCGCGGCAAGGACATTGCCGGCAATACGTTCGTCAACATATATAAGAAGGTGGCTAGTAAAATGCAATTGCTCAGCTTTAAATCTTTATGGGACATGATTGTTTCGCACAGCGCAAAGGATAGCATGTCCTTCGAGGATCAACTGCGTTTTTTTGCGAAAGCGCTTGCCGTTGAGGAGGCCATTTCGATTCCAATTGCTCATGAAACACACAAATTAGACTTAAACTCACATATAGCATCGTCCTCTGTATGGATATTCGCATACGGAGGACGATTTTTTTGTGCACTAGAGTATATAGAGGAAGAGCTTGGAGCTCGATACCATAGGTACAGATTGTTCTTTGCTTTGGCAGGCGAGTTTCTCTTTGAATGTATTTAACTCGCTGGTACGCCCAATCAATTGCCGATTTGCCGGCAGGTCCCAATTGGGTTTCACGGGTGCGATGTGTGCCATTTTTTCCGAAAGGCTAGCGGCGTCATCTCGACCCGGGATTTAAACAAATTAATGAAATGGCTGACGTTGTCGATGCCGACGTTACCTGCAATTTCCTCCACCGAAGCGCTTGTGTGCCTCAGCCATTCTTTCGCTTTATTTATTCTCAGGTTAATGACGTATTCTTTCGGAGTAAATCCGATATACTTCTTGAACTCTTTGGCCAGATGGTGCTTGTTGATCGCAAACATGTCCGCAAGGCGGTCAAGACGAATATCCTCATTGTAATGTTTGTCCATATAGCTTACCACTGGCGGCAAAAAAACGGGCAAAGAATCGAAATCCGGTTGGGGGCGATAGGCGATCAACAATATTTCCGTCAAAAGATTGACCAATACGTTGGAGCTAAGCGCTTCTGTGCGAAAATCTTTCTGGTTATGAAGCTGGATCAATTGCATCAGCATGTCGGGAACCGGCGATTGTATACCCAACGAATGAACGGGTTCCGAGTCTTTGGCGAATTGTTCATAATACCCGCGGCTCGTTCCTCCATTAAAATGCACCCAATATATTTCCCACAAGTTTTGTTGATCCGTCGCATAATAATGGCGCTCCATGCAATCGATGAAAAACAATTGGCCGGGTACTAACGTATGCGAACGATTCCGGTAATTCAAATAACCTTTTCCCGCAATCGTGTAGACGATTAAGTATGAATTCAAATGTTCCCGCTCCGTAAAATATCCTGGCAACGTTTGAAAGTGGCCGACCTCTTGTACATAAAAAAATGCGGACCTTGCAGCTTTGCTTGGCGTCGAGACGAGACGTACGGATTGATCCGTCCAATGGCTGGCGAAGTTTTCTTTAAATGTCCCCATCCTTCGAATCACCTCACTAAAACTATTATTTTTAGCCAATATACTTTGATGTATTTGGTATATAAAGCGATTACAATCAATTTGTAAAACTATTATTCCATACTTGAGGGAGTGCGTAAAGATGTCTTTCTCAACCCCGATCAAACCGGCGAAAAAAGCGAGAATTGGTCTTTATTCCATCGGTTTAAGAGCATATTGGGACCAATTCCCCGGACTTCGGGAGCGATTGATCGAATACAGCGTTTTTTTAGAAAAGAAAATGTCCTTGAGCGGCGAAATGTTCAATTTCGGATTGGTCGATGACGAAGCGGAAGCGCGGAGAGCGGGCGAATGGTTTAACGAAAAAAACGTCGATCTTATTTTTTGCCATTCTGCAACGTATTCGACCAGCTCCACCGTTCTTCCGATTCATCAAATTTGCAAAGCGCCGGTGGTCGTCCTAAGCCTTCAGCCGACCGAACGGATCAATTATGGAAAAACGACGACCGGCGAATGGCTGGCCCATTGCGGAGCATGCCCCGTACCGGAAATATCCAATGCGTTTAATCGCGCCCGCATTCCGTTTAGAGTCGTGAGCGGACTGCTCGGTCTCGATTATACGCCCGCAATATCGCTCGCCAATGAAGTGACGAAAGACCGGAAAGAAGCGGTACGCGCATGGCGGCAAATCGATCAATGGATCCGCGCCGCATCCGTGCCTCGTAATTTGTGTCACAGCCGATTCGGATTTTTAGGAAATACGTACAACGGCATGCTCGATATGTATAGCGACTTCACAATGCTGCAAGCGCAAACCGGACTTCATATCGAAGTGTTGGAAATGTGCGATTTGGACCGCTTCTTGAAAGATGTTACGCCTGGCGACGTGAAACGGAAGTTGGAAGAAGTATATGAAATGTTCGAAATAAGCGGAGATTCGCCTTCCGACCCGATTGCCAAAAAACCTTCGGAACAACAGTTGGATTGGTCCTGCCGAGTGGCTGCTGCACAAGAAAAGCTCGTCCGCGAATATGATTTGGACGCATTGACGTACTATTACCACGGCGCGCCCGGCAGCGAGTACGAAAAGCTGCAAAGCGGATTCATCGTCGGCCATTCGCTTTTGACAGCGCGAGGAATTCCGTGCTCGGGGGAGGGCGATATGAAGACGGCGGTAGCGATGAAGATTTGCGATCTTCTCGGCACAGGCGGAAGCTTTTCTGAAATTGTCGTGGCGGATTACGAAGAGGAGACGATTATTCTCGGCCATGACGGCCCTTTCCATATCGCCATTTCCAACGGAAAGCCGATTCTTCGCGGGATGGGGCTGTTTCATGGCAAACAAGGTGCGGGAGTTTCGGTAGAAGCGAAAGTTAAAACCGGACCCGTTACGACGCTTAATGTAACCCAGACGGGAGACGGCAACCTCAAAATGATCGTCAGTGAGGGCGAATCCACGAACGGGGCTGTCATGACGATCGGCAATACGAATACGCCTGTGAAATTCCGCGGGCATCCGGACGAGTACATGGAAAGATGGTTTTCCGAGGCGCCTACCCATCATTGCGCGGTATCGGTTGGGCATAATGCCGAATTGCTGAAAAAGGTAGGGCAGTTAATGAATATACCGTATGTCATTTTGTGATGAAAGACACGGTGAAAGGAAGGGGAGAACACAATGGAACAACTAGCGGTCCGATTCGCCGATCTCGTTGCAATGGACCTAAAATGCGATTACGCTGTCAATCCGATCGGGATCGATACGATTCGGCCTCGGCTCAGTTGGGCGCTTGAATCGGGCGGAAGGGGGCGAAAGCAAACCGCATATCGTATTTTGGTTTCCGAAAGGTTGGAGCTTTTAAATCGGGATCAAGGGGAAGTATGGGACAGCGGCAAAGTGATCTCGGGCCGACAAAATCAGATTGAATACGCCGGTACGATGCTCCAATCGCGATTATGCTATTACTGGAAAGTTTGCGTATGGGATCAAGATGGCAACCTTTCGGAATGGAGTAAAGCGGTTTATTGGGAGATGGGGCTGCTGAAAGCGGAAGATTGGCAATCATCGTGGGTCGGTTGCCCCGAGTCGGAACAAGAGAAAACCGGCCCCCTGTTTCGCAGAGATTGGACGATCGAAGGGGAAGTCTTGAAAGCTAGAGCGTACATTTGCGGACTCGGTTATTATGAGCTTTACCTAAACGGGGTTAAGGTCGGCGATCACGTCCTTGATCCGGCGCAAACGGATTACGATCAGCGCTGTTTCTATGTGGTCTACAATATCGCCGAACATATGAACAAAGGACAAAATACGGTTGGCGTCATGCTCGGCAACGGCTGGTATCATCAGAACAAAGTTTGGAATACGTCGGTGATGGATTACGGCAAGCCCAAATTCGTTGCGCAGCTTGTCGTGACATTATCGGATGGCACGGAACAAATATTAACTAGCGATGAGCAATGGAAAACAGCGCCGGGGCCAATTGTTGCCGACAATATATACGCAGGAGAAACGTACGATGCCCGCTTGGAACTGGACGGATGGGCGAATCCCGGCTTTGACGACAACAACTGGGGGCAGGCGCGGCGAGTGAGTCCACCTGGAGGGAAGCTTGTTATTCAGATGATGCCGCCTATCCGCAAGGTGAAAACGATACGGCCTGTCCGCATGACGAATCCGCAGCCGGGTGTATACGTGTACGATATGGGTCAAAATTTCGCCGGTTGGGCGAGGCTTAAAGCTTCGGAAACAGAGGGAACTGCGATCCGGCTGCGCTTCGCCGAGACGGTAGATGCGGACGGGATGGTCGATACGGCAAGCACCGGGGTTTTTGCGACCGGTGTAGAGCAGATTGACACGTACATATGCAAAGGCGGCGGGCTTGAGATTTGGCAGCCCCGATTTACCTATCACGGTTATCGCTATGTGGAAATGACGGGCGTTGCGGGAAATCCGGAGCTTGATGATTTGACCGGCGTCGTCGTGCATACCGATGTAGAACCAGCAGGGTCGTTCGAATGCTCCGACGCGATGATCAACAAGATTCAACATGCCGTGCTATGGACGCAGCTCAGCAATTTGCACGGTGTGCCTACGGATTGCCCGGCGCGGGAAAGATGCGGTTGGCTGGGCGATACGCATGTCATTGCGGAAATGTCCATTTACAACTTCGATATGGCGCAATTTTGGAGCAAGTATATTCACGATATAGAGACATCCCGCCGCGGCTCGATGCCGTTCGACATTGCCCCCGGAAAGCGGCTCTGTTTGCGCGGCGTGCCGGACTGGTCGACGGCTTTTATCCAATTGCCCTGGTACTTGTATTTGTATTACGGCGACGAACAAATCGTGCGTGAACATTATTCGGGCATGAAGCTCGTATTGGAGCAATTCCATTCCCAGGCCAAGCAGTGGATTTTATATGAAGGGAGAGGCGATTGGTGTCCTCCCGGAAGTATCGTGCCGATTGAAACGCCGGTGGAGATTACATCGACCGCATTGTTTTACTTGGATTGCACGATCATGAGCCAGATGGCAAAGATGATTGGACATGCTGAAGATTCGGAAAAATACGGCAAGTGGGCGAATCGAATTAAAGAAGCGTTTATCGCGGCGTTTTATGTCAGAGAAAACTATACCTTCGGCAGTCAGACGGCTGACAGTATCGCTCTTTATCTTGGACTTTTGCCTGAAAGCGACGCGAAAGAAGTGGCGGCAAGTTTGGCGGACGACGTGCGGGTGAAACATAAAAGCCATCTTTCGACAGGGATTATCGGCAGCCGGCATTTATACGGGTCTCTAAGCCAATACGGCTATGGCGATGTGGCGTATGCATTGCTCAATCAGACGACTTATCCGAGCATCGGCCACTTGTTTTCCAAAGGTGCGACGACGATCTGGGAAAATTGGGAAGAAACAAAGTTCAATGCGAAACTAAACAGGGTGGAACACAGGTCGATGAGCCATCCGATGCAGGCAGGCTTCGGCGCCTGGTTTTATCAAGGTTTGGCGGGCATCTCCCCCGACCCGGAGCAGCCGGGCTTTAAACGTATCGTATTGCGTCCGCAAATCATCGAAAGCCTTCATTATTCCAAGGCGGAATACCGTTCCATACACGGTCGGATTGCGAGCCATTGGAAGCGGCATGAGGGCACGTTATGTTGGGATATAACAATTCCGCCGAACACGACAGCGATCGCTTATTTTCCTGCACAATCCGCGGATTGCATTTCCGAAAGCGCAACGCCAATTGGCGATATCGAACATGTTCGTCTGCTGGGGGTTGAAAATGGCAATGTCGTCTGTGAAATTTCGTCAGGTGCTTATCATTTCGAGATCGGATGAGGTGTAACGGCAAGACATTATTATGGAGGTTGATAGACATGAGAATGACAACCAACTACGTGGTTCCACTTTCGAAAATTGCAATTATTTTAAGTATGGTCTTCCTCTTCGGTTGCAGCAACGATGCAAGCAACAAGCCGGAAAGCACGAAGTCAAACGATGCGCCGAAAGAAGAAAAGAAAGAGCCGGTAACGTTGCGTATGGTTTGGACCGGTGCGCAGCAAGTTGTCGACGAAACGATTCTCAGCAATCCGATCATAAAGGAAAAGTTTGCTCATGTAACATTTGAATATCACCAGACCGGGGCTCTCGACCAAATGGTGGCGACGGGCGTGACCCCTGATTTCATTAACGTGAACGACGCATTTTTGCCTAAGGTAGAAGAAATGGGATTAGTCGGCGATCTCAGCGATTTGCTGAAAGCATCAAAATACGATTTGGGAAAGTTCCCGTCTTACTGGATTGATAAACTGAAATCTTTTAGTAAAAAGGGAGAGATTTGGGCAATTCCGCAAATTATACCGGATAATGCGAATTCAGCGGTGAACCCTTATATGCTCGTTTACAACAAAGACATTTTCGATAAATTTGCGCTGCCTTACCCAAAAGATAAGATGACTTGGGATGAAGTGATTGAACTGGCAAAACGGTTTGACCGAAACGATGGCGGCGTACAGTATAGAGGGCTGCAAATTATGAACTATGCCGATGTTATGTTGGCGGCCAATAACCCGACCTATATTACAAAAGATGATCGTGTTGATTTATCCGACCCTAAGTGGCAGGATCATCTGCGCATACTTCGGGCGGCCTATGAAGCAAATGGCAACTGGATGCCGTTTCCAGGTGTTGTTGAAGATTGGGCCAAAGAAGCGAATGTCGCCATGTTTGCCGGTCATGCGGGAGCATTGATTTTTAAACCCGAGAATTATCCGAGTTTGAATTGGGATCTGGCCACTTATCCCATTTTTCGAGATGGAAAACTGTCGGTCCCCGGAGCTTTAGGTATATATATCATCCCATCGACTAGCAAACATAAAGAATTGGTGTTGGATTTTATTAAGACGCTGCAATCCCCGGAATTTAACGCCGGGAAACCGGATCAATGGAAAAACAGCATCCTATTAACCAAAAACTCGAAAGCCTATACAGGAATTCCGGAATCGTTGTATATCGCCAGTAAATGGGATGTGTCGGTAACGCCGATTTTGCGGAAAAAACTTGCAGAATATTTAACAATGGGCAAAGATATTAACTCTACATTGAGCGAGACGCAGGAAGAAATTAAGAAATTTATTGATTCGAAAAAAATTGAACAAAAGTAAAATGAAGGCAACTAATCGAGGAGTAGATTTATATGAAGCAAAAACCTAATATTTTATTTATTCAGGCTGACCAGCACCGCTATGATTGCGTGGGACGAAGTGCGGATTATCCGGTACAAACACCCAATTTGGATCGTTTGGCAGCGGAGGGAGCCTGGTTCAATGAGGCATATACGCCCATTCCGACTTGTTGCCCGGCAAGGCAGGCGTTATTGAACGGTCGCCGACCGGAAAGTTTCGGCGCATTATGGAACTATGACAACGGGCTGCCGATCCCGGCCCTCTCTCCGGCTGAATACAGTTGGCCGAGAGAATTGCAGCAGAGCGGATATCGCACAGCTTACTTCGGGAAGTGGCACGTAAATCCGAATCACGGACCGGAGGAATATGGATTTGAGCATGTGGTACTGGATCAGGAACATAATCGCTTTATTCAAGATAAATACGGGAAGCTTACGTATTCCAACGGTTTTTTTGGCGAACCTAGCCCGGTTCCGCTTGAGGATACCCATACCCATTACATGACAGCCAAATGTGTGGAGTGGTTGAAGGAGGCCAGCATTAGTGACGAGCCGTGGCACGTCCGGCTTGACTTCCATGCTCCGCATTTGCCTTGTCGGCCGGCAGAACCGTTCGCTTCGATGTACAAACCGGAGGAAATCCCGATGTGGCGAAGCTTTGGCGAAACTTTCGACAATAAGCCGTATATACAGAAGCAGATGCTGCGCAACTGGAATATTGAGCATTATACATGGGAAGATTGGACGCGAACTGTCGCGCTTTATTACGGTTTTGTCAGCCAGGTGGACCATGCCGTTGGCCTGGTTTTGGAAATGCTCGATGAAGCGGGACTCCGCGAGAATACGATCGTCGTATATACCTCGGACCACGGGGATATGTGCGGCGGCCATCGTATGCTGGATAAGCATTATGTCCTGTATGACGATGTAGTCAAAGTTCCGCTTATCGTTCGTTGGCCGGGGGTTATCGACGGGAATACGATCTGCGATCAATTCGTATACAATATGCTCGACTTGCCGCCGACATTGCTGGAAGCGGCAGATCTTCAAGTGCCTGCTTTTATGCAAGGTCAATCTTTGTTGCCGCTGTTCCGCAATGATATCTCCGAGCCTTGGCGCGAATACGTCATGTCAACCTTTAACGGGCAACAATTCGGCTTGTACATCCAACGGATGTTAAGAACCAAACATTGGAAATATATATGGAATCCGACGGATGTCGATGAATTGTACGATTTGACTCACGATCCCGAAGAATTGCATAACCGCATTCATGACCGGACTTTAGCGGATGTAATAAAGGATTTTCGCAAAAATCTATATGAAGAGCTTAAAAGAGTTGGGGACAAGTCAGCGGATGGGCAGTGGCTTCGACGGCAACTGATAGGCGGCGAAAAATATTAAATATGGCCCGGGGCTGAGAGGAGCTTAGTATGTCTAATAAATACGAACTTTTTTTAAATCCTACATCGGAATTCAAGGGCAAGCCGCTCTGGGCGTGGAACGGTAAATTGAATAAAGAAGAATTGATTCGACAAATACATACATTCAAGGAAATGGGCTTCGGCGGCTTCTTCATGCATTCGCGCACCGGACTCGCTACGGAATATCTCGGTGAAGAATGGTTTGAATTGATCAATGCATGCGCAGAGGAAGCAGAAAAACTAGGTTTGGAGGCTTGGCTCTACGATGAGGACCGCTGGCCGAGCGGGACGGCCGGCGGTATGGTTACGACGGAGCCGAAGTATAGACTGAAATTTATTCGATTGCGGACGATTCAGGCTGACGAATTTGCTTGGAGCGAGGACATAATCGCCGCATTTGTGTGCGATCTGGACGGGGTATCGTATACTCACTGCAGACGGTTGCGATTCGGTGAGCTGGACGCAGATACCTATGGGCGGACGATTCTCGCATTCCATATTAGCGAAATGGATAAAAGCGATTTTTATAATGGCGCAACTTATGTGGACACGATGAATAGAGAAGCGACAGAAGCTTTTTTGCGCATGACGCATGAAAAGTATAAGCAATATTGCGGCCATCGATTCGGAAAAAGCATCAAAGGCATATTCATCGACGAGCCTCACCGCGGTTCTCTTCTGGACGGATTTGGGATTACCAATGAAGGCAAGGAGTGGCATCTTCCCTGGACCTATGAGCTGTTTGACCGCTTCCGGGAACAATATGGGTATGACCTGATCGAACGTCTCCCGGAGCTTTTTTTGCAACATGAAGGTCGGTCGGTATCCCAAGTGAAATGGCAATATACAGAGCTTGTGCTGCAGTTGTTTTTGGCAAATTTTGCAGCCCCGGTTCAGGAATGGTGTACGCAAAACAAGCTGATTCTTACCGGACATGTGCTGCATGAAGACAGTCTGTCCTCACAAACGGCGATGATCGGCTCCGTGATGCGCTATTATGAATATATGGACAATCCGGGGATCGACATTTTAACGGAAGGTAACCGCTGTTATTGGGTTGCCAAGCAGTTGTCCTCGGCCGCAAGACAACTCGGAAAGCGATGGCTGCTTTCAGAACTGTACGGCTGCACAGGATGGCAAATGTCATTTGAAAGCCATAAAGCGGTTGGTGACTGGCAAACGCTATTCGGCATCAATGTACGCTGTCATCATCACTCTTGGTTTACGATGGCAGGCGAATCGAAGCGGGATTTTCCCGGAAGTATCTCGCATCAGTCGACATGGTGGAAAGATTACAAATACGTAGAAACTTATTTTTCCCGCATGGGTGTCGTGCTGGATCAAAGTACGTCGGTTTGCGATATTGTTGTCCTCCATCCGGCGGAAAGCGTCTGGTGTCAAATTTATCCCGGCTGGTCCAGCAGATTAAGTGCAACAGGCGAGGAAGTCCGGAAGTTGGAGCGTCAATTTCGAGAAACGTTCCATTGGTTGGCCGAAGCGCAGATCGATTTCGATTACGGTGATGAAGGGATGATTGCGGATAAATGCCGCATCGGTAAAGATGGTGACGGAAGGCCCTTGTTTATCGTCGGGGAAGCGGCGTACAAGGCGGTCGTCGTGAGCGGAATGTTAACGATGCGGTCGAGTACGCTTGCCCTTCTGGAGTTGTTCCGAGAGTCGGGAGGAACGATCATATTCGCAGGCGAACCTCCGCAGTATATCGACGCGGTATCCTCTCAGGAGTGCGCGCAATTGTCTGCGCAATCGGTGCGAGGGCCGCATGAACGTGAATTTCTTGTACATGCATGCGGCTCCTTCCGTTATGTACAGGTGTTGGAGCGAAACACGGGGCTGGCGCTGACGAATATATTTTGCCAGGTGCGGCGAAACGGCGATGATTTCTTTGTCATGCTGTTGAATGTAAGTACTGAGGAAGCATACGATGACGTGCTCGTGCACGTTCGATATGAGGGCGAGGTCGAGGAATGGATGTGCGCTACGGGGGAGCGCCAAAAACCTTGCACCCGGCAAATGGACGGCGGATTGGAAATAATCACCCGATTTCCACCTTCCGGTGAACGTATATATCGCATCTGCCGCAAAGCCGCCGATCATCTGCCTGTACAGCTGGCGTATGATGATGTTGCCGAGGTTTCCGTTCAAGGTCCTTATGAATATCGACTGAGCGAGCCGAATGTGTGCGTGCTGGATATGGCGTCCTACCAGTTGAATGGAGGGGAGTGGAAGTCTGAGGCGGAGATCTTGCAAGTGGATCGGAGTATCCGGAGAACGATGGGATTTACGTTACGTGGACGCACTATGGTGCAGCCGTGGTTTGCGAATAAATATAAAAAAAATGAAGCTGAAGACGTCGGAAGAGTTAATCTTCGGTTTGAATTTGTCGTGGAATCGCTGCCCACGACGCCGCTGCAACTTATCATGGAAAAGCCGGAACATGTTGATCTATTTATTAACGGGAACCGCTTGCCCTCTACGGCAAGCATAGGCAACTGGATTGATTCGTGCTTCGAAATATTGGAGTTTCCTTTCGAATTGCTGAGGATCGGAGAAAACCGGATAGAGCTCGGACTGGACTATCACCAAAACACCGATTTGGAGGCCATTTATTTAACCGGTCAATTCGGAATCAGATTGGAAGGCTCGCGGAAAATAATGACCTCACTTCCGGAAACATTGGAAAGCGGAGACTTGGTCGATCAAGGTTTTCCTTTTTATAGCGGCTCGGTCATATACAAGCTGCCCGGAACAACAGATTTACATCCTGAAGCCGCAATTCATGGTGATCCGGATTCTGCGCGCCTGCACCTTAAATTTCCTTCATTCGAGGCAGCGCTTGTCAAAGTACATAGCGGTACGAATTTTCCGCAAATCGTTGCCTGGCAGCCTTATGAGACGGATATCACGGAATGGGTGCAGTCGGGCAAAACGATAGAAATCGAAGCGGTTCTGACGCGGCGAAACACCTTCGGTCCGCTGCATCTCAATCCTGTTTATAGCAATGCCTACAGCCCGGATCATTTTGTGATGGAAGGAGACCGTTTCTCGGAGGAATATAAGCTGGTTCCGTCGGGATTGTTGGAACCTCCGCGGTTAGTGCTGCGCAAATTACAACACTAAACCTTTACAAATTATATTGGAGGACGGCGTAACGCAGCCGTTCTTTTTGTTCTCTCTTATATGCGCGCCACCAATAAAAAATTTCGTGACTGTTACTGCAGACAACGGTGCTATTCCATAAAGGTTGCAGTCGAAAGTCAACTGCTTTGTCTGCGTCAATATTCTATGATTTTTAGCCAATATACTTTGATGTAATTCGCATGCAAAACGATTACAATTAAGACGTTATTTCCGATCGGAATATATTGAATTATGTTTGGTTTGGAAGTTATGGATTGCCCGTAAGTGGCTTGCCGACATAGGGTGGTAATCATTATTTATCGAATGGCCGACACCATAATCCAAAAAAGGAGAGATGTTTATTTATCCGTGAAAACAAAAAAATCGCATTCGTTTTTGTCCTCCTATCGATCATTACATCCAATCGCGGAGGAAACATCGCATGGAACATCGCAACGCATCCTAATCCGGAAAATACCGCTACAGCATGAGCGCGGTATCGCCGAACGGCAAAACTACGGGGCGTGCTCTTGCCTCTAAGATTGACAATCAGGGGCGCGCGGTATGCCATTTTTTACGAAAGGCGAGCGGGGTCAACTCGACCCGGGTTTTGAACAAGTTAATGAAATGGCTGACGTTGTCGATGCCGACGCTGCCCGCGATTTCTTCAACCGAGGCGTTGGTGTGCTTTAGCCATTCTTTGGCTTTATTGATCCGGAGGTTAATGATGTATTCCTTGGGAGTATACCCGATAACCTTTTTGAACTCTTTGGACAGATGATATTTATTGACCGCAAACAGTTCCGCCAGACGGTCAAGTCGAATATCTTCATTATAATGCTTGTCCAAATAATCGATCATCGGCGGCAGGAAAGCGGGAGAAACATCGAAATCCGGATAAGGCTTATAGGCGGTCAACAAAATCTCTGTCAGTAAATCGACCAAGATTTTGGAACTCAGCGCTTCCGTGCGGTAATCTTTTTGGCTTTGAAGCCGGATCAACTGCAGCAACAGATCGGGAATCGGTGACTGTACATTCATCGAACGAACGTGGTCCGAGCCCTTGGCGAACTGCTCGTAATAGCCGCGGCTCGTTGCGCCGTTGATATGCACCCAGTAGATTTCCCATAGGTTGTGTTGATCGGTCGCATAGTGATGGCGCTCCTCGCAATCGATAAAAAACAATTGGCCCGGTCCCAGCGTATGCGAGCGATTCCGGTAGTTCAAATATCCTTTACCAGCAACGGTGTAGACAATCAGGTAAGAGTTCAAGTGCTCCCGTTCCGTAAAATAGCCGGGCAGCGTTTGAAAGTGACCGATTTCCTGAACGTAAAAAAAGGTCGACCTCGCGGTTCTGCTTGGTGTCGAGATGAGACGTACGGACTGATCGGTCCAATGGCAGGCAAAGCTTTCTTTGAATGTACCCATACCTGATCACCTCATGGGATAAATAATAGTATTTACATCGAATTAGTTGGTTATAGATGTTGGAATTTATTATTTCATATTTTGAGGGGAGCGTAAAGATGTCTTTCTTACGAGAACAGATGAGTATGCCAAGCCAAACGAACAAGCCGAACATCGTCTATGTCATGACCGATCAGATGCGGGCGACAGCCATGGGGTGCGCCGGCGTAGAGCAGGTGCGGACGCCGACGCTAGACCATTTTGCCTCAGAAGGAACGCGGTTTACCCGGGCGATCTCCAATTCCCCGGCCTGCTGCCCCGCAAGGGCCACCCTATGGACGGGCATGCATACGAGCGAGCACCATGTCGTCAGCAATGACATCCAGTTAAGAACAGACGTTAAGTCGTTTGCCCAAAGCTTGAATGATATCGGGTATAAATGCGGATATATCGGCAAATGGCATCTGGACAACAACGATCGAGGCATATACGTGCCTCCCGGACCGCGGCGTCAAGGATTTGACGATTATTGGGCGGCCTACAATTGCAATCATTTGTATTTCGACGGCTACTACTATGTGGACGACAATCCCGACCCGGTGTGGATCGACGGTTACGAGCCGATGGCACAAACCCGGTTGGCGGTGGATTACATTCACCGAAAAGCCGGCGAGGAAGAGCCGTTTTTTCTGGTAGTATCCTGGGGACCGCCCCATGACCCTTACCGGGAAGTACCACAGCGATACTTGGATCTGTATCCGGAGGAGAGCTTGCAGCTCAAAGCAAACGTAGGCGACAAGGTGAATCGCAAGCACATTTCCGGCTATTACGCGCATATGACCGCTTTGGACGAATGCTTTGCGGACATTTTGGAAGGGATCGAGGATGCAGGTATCCGGGAGAATACGATCGTTGTCTTTACCAGCGATCACGGGGACATGTTATACAGCCAGAACGAAATCCATAAAAGCAAGCCGTGGATCGAGTCGATTAACATTCCGCTGATTATGCGTTGGCCGTCCAGGATCGCCGACGGTCGTGTGACGGACGGACCGATCAGCATTGTCGACATGATGCCGACGCTGTTGTCTTTGTGTGGAGCTGACATTCCCCATACCGTACAAGGAAAAGATTTGTCCGCTTATGTCCTTGGAGACGAGACCGCTGCCCAGGAAACTGTATTTATCAATCAGCCGATCGTGCCCGATATATTCACCCACTATGAATGGCGCGGCGTCGTGACACGCACGCATACTTACGCGAGCATGCGCCGCAAGCCCTGGATTCTTTACGACGACAAGCGGGACCCCGATCAGTTGAGGAACCTGGTCGATCTGCCGGAAAGCGAAGATCAGCAAGCCAGTATGGAACGTTTGATGCAGCACTGGCTGGAGAAACTTAACGATCCGTTCGAAGATTCCGATGAAGTGTCGGCGAAATACTACAAAGGCTCGAAGAACGGAATTATGCCCATTTTCGAAAATGAAACGGTCAGCGTGACAAAGCGGCTTCGCAGGCAAACCAGAAAGCAGCTGCTTGATGCGGCGAACCCAACCAATCGGACGTGATCTCAGGAGGATTTTATTCATGAAACGGACAACCAGCTTCTCGACCCCCCTTGCCAGGACGGCACTTTTGTTAAGTATCGCCCTCCTGTTCGGCTGCAGCAATCAGGCGGGCAGCCAGCCCGAAAGCCCCAAGCCGGCCGAGGCGACCGCCCAGAAAGAAGAAAAGAAGGAGCCTGTTACGCTGCGTATGGTTTGGACCGGCACACAGCAATCCGTCGAAGAGTCGATTTTGAACAACCCGATTGTAAAGGAAAAGTTTGCTCATGTCACATTTGAATACTATCAGACCGGAGAGCTGGAGAAATTGATTGCGACGGGCGTAACCCCCGACTTCATTAACGTGACAGACTCCTATTTGCCCAAGATAGAAGAAGTCGGGCTCGTTGGTGATCTGAACGATTTGTTGAAGAAATCCAAGTATGATCTGAGCAAGTTTCCTTCGTACTGGATCGACAAGCTGAAAGCGTTCAGCGTTAAAGGAGAGCTGTGGGCCGTTCCTCAGGAGGTGCCGGAAAACGCCAATGCGGCGGTAACTCCCTATGTGCTCGTTTACAATAAAGACATTTTCGATAAATTCGCAGTTCCATATCCGACCGATAAAATGACTTGGGACCAAGTGATCGAATTGGCCAAACGGTTCAATCGAAATGACGGCGGAACCCAGTACAGAGGGCTGCAAATTCAAAACTATGCCGATGTGGTGCTAGCGGCCAACAACCCGACCTATATTACGAAAGACGATCGCGTCGATTTGTCCGGGCAGAAGTGGCAGGATCATCTGCGTATCCTCAGGGCGGCTTATGAAGCCAACGGTAACTGGATGCCGTTTCCCGGCCAGATTGCCGATTGGACGAAGGAAGCGAATATCGCGATGTTTGCCGGTCACGCTGGCGCGCTGATTTTGAACCCGCAAAACTTTCCGGATATCAACTGGGATCTTGCGACATACCCGATCTTCCGAGATGGAAAGCTGGCGGTTCCCGGAGCCTTGGGCGTCTATGTGATTCCTTCGACAAGCAAGCATAAGGAACTGGTGCTGGAATTCATCAAGACACTACAATCGCCGGAATTCAAAGCAAGCAAGCCGGACCAGTGGAAGAACGCCGTCTTATTGACGAAAAACGCGAAGGCGTATACAGGAATCCCCGAATCGCTGTATATTGCCAGCAAGTGGGATACGGTGGTAACAACGATTTTGCGAAAGAAGCTCGCTGAATTTTTGATATCGGGCAAGGATATCAACACGACCTTAAATGAGACGCAAGAGGAAATTAAAAAATTCATCGATTCCAAGAAAATGGAGCAAAAGTAGCGCAAAAACCGGTCGGTCAAGAGGAGAACCGCCCCTCTTGGCCCGCCGGAAGCATAACGACGATATCGGGAGAGAAGCCGCATATGACAAGCCATACACCTTTAAACATCTTGTTTATCATGAGTGATCAGCACAATGCGAGAGCTCTGGGCTGCTATGGAAACGGCGAGGTGCAAACACCGCATCTGGATCGGTTGGCCTCCGAAGGCGTTCGGTTTGGGCAAGCCTTCTGTCAAACCGGACAGTGCAGCCCCTCCCGCTATTCCATACTGACAGGACGCTTTTCCCGTACGCACGGACTATATGCCAACGGCAACCACGAAAATCCGGATGTGCCAACCGTAGTCGAAACGTTCAAGGCGGCGGGTTATGCGACCGCGACGATTGGCAAGCATCATCTGAGTATGGACCGCATTCCGGATCGGCATGGCTTCGATACGGTTATCGACGAGCGCGACTTCAGCTCGTTTATCCAAGCGGAAAGCGCACCGGTATATCACAGAGACGGCCATTGGCTGCCAGATTTCATCCATCCGGGAAGGTCCCGGGTTGGAAGAAGCCATGCCGGCAATGCCCATCATCCCAGCGGCTATTTCGCTGCGGAGACGATAGCGTTTCTTCGCCGGAATCGGGACAAACCCTTTTGCGTCTGGTGCTCCTTTCCAGACCCGCATACCCCGATTGCGCCATCCGAACCTTGGGCTTCGATGTATGAGCCGGACAAGCTGACCCTCGCTCCGAATGTTGACTATGCGTTTGATTACGAGACGCCTGGGCTGAAGCAGACGCAAAGCAAATCCGGCCAGTTCAATGAAGCTTATCACCGTGCCTGTCTGGCTTATTATTACGGTTCCGTTTCGCAGATCGACTACAACATTGGTCTTATTCTTGACCAGCTCGACCGCCTTGGATTGTCGGAGAAGACGCTTGTCGTGTATACCTCGGATCATGGAGAAATGATGGGGGAGCACGGTGCCTGGACAAAAGGCTTTCTTGGGTATGACGCGACCTTGCGGGTGCCCTTGATTGTCCGGCTTCCCGACGCATTCCCGGCTGGCGTGGAGCGGGAGGAGCTCGTCTGCTTAATCGATCTGGCTCCGACTCTGCTTGAGACCGCCGGTCTTGTTGGGCCTTCCGGGCAGCAAGGCACGAGCTTGGCGCCGCTCCTGACGGGACGAACGGAGCCCTGGAGAGACGTGATTTTCAGCGAGATTGGAGAACCGCGTCATCACGTCACATTGACGGCGAGAAGCCAAAGCCGAAAATACGTCCGATTTGACCGATTGACCGATGGACAAGTCCAGACGAAGTACGAACAATTTTTCAATCTGCATTTGGACCCTTGGGAGATGAGAAATGAGATTGAAAATCCCCTGTACGGCAGGGAGATAGCGGCTTTGCGGCAAAAACTGGCGGATTGGGAAGCGATCACCCCGGCCGCGCCGCTGCCGACGCAGTAAACGCATTCGGACGCGAAATTCGCGTACGAACGTTGGAAGGCCGCAAGTAAATAACCCCGGAAGCATATGAGAGGAGTTGTCTGTTGTGAAGAAGAAGCTGCTGATTGGTGTGTTGGGATTGTCCACGGTCTGGGGTGCTACGGTTGGCAACGCTGCGCCGATTACCGAGACGGTGAGCTACAGCGGGTTTACGGGATTCACTTCGGTGGATTATACAAGTGAATTTTACGGTTATCAAAAGGCCATAAATCGGGACTTTACGAACTACGGTTTCAATTTCGGCAACGAATCCGCAAATGTGTTGAATATCGACTGGAACAGCAATATGCGGTTTCGTCTTGCCGATGTTGATGGCGACAAATTGGATGATGCGCTGTATTACGATATTGTCAGCGGTCAACTCCAATGGTTCCGCGGTTTAGGGAACGGCAATTTCGGAAGCGCGAACACCTTTCAATGGAATGACGGGAAAAATAGCGGGTTTGTCGCAGCAGACTTCAATGGTGACGGTGTCGCTGATTTAGCTGGCGTAAAGGTTACCGGCTCCAGCGCTACTATTACAATCAGCTACGGGAACGGATCCGGTGGATTCAGCGGAACGACGATCGCTTCGGGCGTTCCGATTTCAGGCGGGCAGATTGTAGCCGGCGACCTGGATGGGGACAAAAAGGCTGACTTCGTCGTCTATACAGGAACTACGGGCTCCATCGATATATGGTACGGTGATGGTACCGGACAATTTCCTACAGCATCGAGCACTAACTGGAACGGCACGATTGTCGGTGGGGAGATTGTGATCGGCGATGTAAATCAGGATGGATTGGCTGATATCGGGTTGTACCGCAGCAGCACGCATTCGACCGGCTTTGCGTTCCGCATGGGCAGAGGAGACGGCACATTCGGACCGAAACCGGGCGAGATCGGTACCAAAAGCGAATATCACTTAATTTCGAAGCACACCTGGGACAATGCTTCGGCAATTCCTCGCGTCGGTCAAATCAATGCCGACGGAGCAGCGGATCTGGTGGAATTCATTCCTGGCAATCTGTATTTCCGAACAAGATTCGCCTATGGACTCGATGCCTACGATTATTCCGCCCATCTGATCAAAGACGGAACAGGCTATAAGCTTTGGACCGGCGGCCGCTGGAAGACGGTGGATCAGAACGGAGATCCGATTCTCGTGAACAATGAGAATGTGTACGACGGGGATCATATTCTATATTCCCATTCGCCTGACGGGTATCAATGGTTTCGCCAAATTGAGCGGCCGGCCTTCTATAAGGGGGAAGAAGAAGGCTATTCCGGCTGGTGGACGGACAATACGTTGGAGCCCGAAGTCATCAAGGTTGACGGCACTTATTACATGTTCTGGCAGGCGCAAATTTTTCCGGGTCAACAGGTGGATACGGGGGAAACGGCTACGGTATTGGCAGATCGAATTGGGCTCTCTACCTCAAACGACGGGGTAAACTGGACGAGAAAAACCGATCGGGGCGTCGTCATCAATTTGGCTTCTCCCGAATCGACGAAGCTGACGCATCAGGAAATGGTATATGTCCCGGACGACCCCGATGGCAAGAAGTGGTGGATGTATGTGTACTACTATGTGAATGGCGCTGCTCAATCGCATGTCAGAATCCGTTCGGCCGATCCGACAACATTCGATTGGCTGGAGCGTGAAACAGTTACAGGCATGGGGCAGTTGGGCAATCAGATCGGATATGCGAATGAAGCTCCGGGAGGACGGGTGTTCGTCCGCATTTCATTCGTCAAGAACCCGCTTGCGAATCAAACCCACCCGACCATCGAGTTGTCGCGGGATGGACTATTGTGGGTACGGGATGCCTCGCGTCAATATCCGCTTTTGGCTACCAGTGACGGACCTGCAACAAATAGCAACGTTTACTTTCTTGGCCTGTCTACGATCGATGGTACGGGACAGCTGGAGTATTTGGGAAGTGACACATTCCGTGCCCTGTATGTCGCGGCAACCTCGGAGGCGCCGACTCCGCCTAAGATCTTTAAGGCTGAAATCGGGTTAGGCGAGTTGCAATTTACGTTTCAGTGAGAAGTTATTTGCGCGATGTCGGCAGGGTAATGAACCTGCCCTATAACGATGTTGACAGGGCCGCCAGAATGATTACCGGCCCGGCCATCTCGGGATCACGCTGCAGGAGGCGCTTACGGTCAATCCTGAGCTGAAGGCGCCAGCAGCCAAGCACCCAAAACCGCGGAATTGCTCGGCATGGCGATGCAGGTCGAAGGGTTGCCCCGTCACGCATCCCCGCATGCGTCGGGCGTCGTTATTTCCCGCGAGCCGCTTACCCGGCATTTCATCGATATGCCTATCGTTCGTTTTTATGCGTATCGTTGGGAAAAAAGACATTGCGAAGATAATTCAACGAAAATGCGATATTCGGCCATCTTGGCGGCGGTTACAATTGGAGCTAGCCGGAAAGGAGGAAAAGTAGTCGCGAACCGTCCCGGGTTGTTGTACGATAAGTGCTTTTTGAATTAGATCGAACAATCTTGCCCGAGAAAGGGTATCCGATGAGAAGAGACGGGTTGGTCGCGTCGGCTGCATTCGTATCTGTCATGATTTTGTGCGGCTGCAAGAAGGAGCTCCGCCAGAATGGAGCGAGCGATACCGTTGCCGTATCTCTACAGGCATCGAACGATAAACCTGTGCTGCGGGTTACGACCAATGACAATTACTACGCGGCTAAGAGCTACATGGACAATATGCCCGTATAAGTATGGCGATGCGATGTGGCTGAAGCTGTAGAAAGGCACGGATCTGCCGGACATTTTCGTAGCGAACAAAAACGAAACGCTGCTCGTTGTGCAGGCGGTATGGTCCCGCGACAATCAGATGACACAGGTGACGGTTTCGCGGACCGTTCCATACGCAAACACGGCTCATTGCGATCGAGCACTACGACGACTACATTGACGGAAAATAGACGTTTGAGGAAGCGTTGCGCAGCGGTGATCAAGAGAGCAATGCGTTTCTGGTCGCCCAAATCGGACGCAAATGAGGAACAGGAGTGACCAATTTATGAAAAGACAGCGATTCATCGCAAGCTGTAAACGGCTTATTGCCACTGCGGCGCTTGTTGGAACTGCGGTGGTTGCAGGAGCTTCGTACAGCGAAGCGTCCCCGCCACCGCTCCAGGTTAATTTGCTGGACAATGCAAGCTTCGAAACGGTGACAACAGCGGGAGTGCCGGAGCCTTGGCTCGGTATCAACAACTGGGCAAACGATGAGGTCGAGGTAACGGCAGTTGCTACGCGCTCTGGATCTGCGGGCGTAACGGTGAAGACCGAATCGACTTCGCGCAATCCGTGGGCATCCCAAGTGGTGGAAGTCGAGGAACGTGCGTCGTATGATTACAGCGTCTGGTACAAATCGACTGATATTCGCGATCGCGGTGTTGCGATCAAGCTCGAGTTTTATAGCGGAATGCCATTGTCCTCCGGTACGTATGTCGGTGAGGCTCAAGGGACGTACAGTAAAATAGTGACAGGAAACTGGGCAAAGTACGAGCGTTCGGTTGTTGCGCCGGATAACGCAAAATATGTGAAAATGTATGTGCGGCTGTATGGGCGCGGGCTCGTTCATTTCGACGATGCGTCGTTTGTCAAGACGAAACATGCAAGCGCATTCAAACTGCACACCGACCAAGTTTTTTACTACACCGATCAGACAACTGGCTCCGTACAGACAGAGCTGGTTCTCGATGCGGCGGACTATGCCCAGCATCAGGTCGATTTCCTTGTAAAGCGGCAGTCCGACGGCCAGGTTATTGCCAGCGAAACGAATGTGCCGGCAGTTGCGCTGACGACGTTTTCGTTCCAGCCGCAGTTGATGACCGTCAAAGAGCCGTACACGGTCGAGCTTGTGCTGAAGACGTTGGCAAATGTCGAGGTGGACCGCAATGAAGCGACGGTTTACCGGTTTGCGCGGCCGGCGATGCTGCCGGATCCGAACGGACCGATGATTGTGGATGGACAGCCGTTTTTCCCGGTTATGGGGTATCATGTGAAGGAAGCGGATTACGGCAAAATGGCAGAGGCCGGCATCAACACGGTGCAAGGCTGGGTTGCCAATACAACGACGCGTGTCGGACAACTGCTGAACAATGCGCAAGCGTATGGTTTGAAGGTGATGTTCCCGCTCTACTATGGCGGCAATATTGGCGAAAACGCGGCGTTGACGACCGATATTGTAACGATGTATAAAGACCATCCGGCCTTGCTTGGCTGGATGATGGTTGATGAACCGCAGGACAAATACAGCATCGAGGAAATGACCGAAGCGTACCGGATCATCCGGACGATTGACGACAAGCATCCCGTCTACTTGACCGAAGCGAACCCGCTGTTTGCGGAGCGCAACGGCCGCATGACCGATATTTTGTCCATCGATTCGTATCCGTTCCCGAACAAGCCGATTACGGAAGTTGGGGACGACATTCGCAGCGGTGTTGCTGCTGTGGGCGGGAACCGGCAAGTGTGGACGATCTTGCAAGCGTTTTATTATCCGTCAAGCACGACATGGACCTATTTGCCGACGATCGATGAACTGCGCAATATGGCGTACCAGTCGATCATCGGCGGAGCGCAAGCAATCGGTTACTATGCATATAGCGATCCGGATTGGTATTTGCCGGACTCGGATCTATATCCTGGATTCGTCGCATTCCAAGACGAGTATAGCTTGATCCAGACGCTGGCAGAGTATCCCAAAACAGCGGAAGCGCGCAATGCCGACACCGAATATGCAACATGGAACGTGGCTGGTGACGTATACGCTGTCGTGCTGAACCATTCGAATACGGAACAAACGGTATTGGTGCCGCTGCCATTTACCGGTTACACCGAGGAACTGCTGTATGGAGCAGCTACCGCGCCCGTCAGCGGATTGATAGCGTCATTACCTGTCACGATTGGCGCGCATGAAGCGTATGTATACAAGCTGTCATCGTTTGTGCAGACGGCGCAGCGTGCCGCACATGTGGTACAGGATACAAGCGGTGCATCCGCCAACAATGTCTGGGTGGAAGGTATCCATAACGTGTTGCAGGCGCTTTCTGGGGTGGAGAACGCGTTGACAAGCGAAAATCAGCATGGAAACAGCAATAACGGAAAAGGGAAAGGCAAAGGTAACGGAAACGGCAATGGTACTGGTAATGTCAACGGCAATGGGCATGGGACGGGTGTCACAGCGGCGCTGCAGCATGCTGCCGAAGCGGTGAAGCAGTTGGATGCGCTGCTGGCATGGCTGCCAGGCTCGTCTGTGGCGAACAAGGAAGAAGTGGCTGTTTCACTGCAGCATGCACGTGCACTTACGGAGCAGATCATTGTGAGCCAGGTCACGATCGAGATTCAATTCGATGCCGAGGCATTGTACCGCGGGGAGCTTGCCGAGGTGACGTATGTCGTGACCAATCATGGCAGCGCTTCGCTTACAGGTGTTGTGTTGCAAGCGGTATGGCCGTCAGGGATTGCCGCGCCGGCATGGTCGCAGACGCTTCCGACAGTTGCTGCGCAAGCGAGCGTCACATTGGTTCAGTCGTGGACGGTTGCCGGTGGGTATACGGGGACAGCAGCGCAAGTGGACGCAAATGTTTCCTTTGTGTTTGCAGGCGCAGCAGTGCAGACAAATCGCTCTGTAACATGGTCGGTCAGCTCGCTATTGACAGCGAAGCTCAACACGTCGTCCGTGCTGGCGAAGACATCGGGAACGTATCCATTTGAACTTCAACTTGCGAACCAGAGCGGCACAGAGCAGCATTTGTCACTACAGACAAGCAGCGCAAGCGGGCTGGCGATGCAGCTGCCAACTTCGGCGCAGGTCGGTCCGTACGGGATGCTCGTTGTGAACGGAACCGTTGACGTTGGCGAGTCGCTTCCGCGCGGCGGCTACCCGGTGACGATTAGCGTGTACAAAGGAACAGGGCTTGTCGAGACTTTGACGCTACATGTACGCGTCGATCGCAACATATTGACCAGCGGCGGATTTGAATCGGCGGGAAGCTGGGTATATGGCAAAGGCGCACGTGTCACAGATGTTGTGTACGAAGGACAATATGCAGCTACTTTGTTCCCGGAACCGGCAAGTACAAGCAACCAGCTGTACACGGCAACTTCGATACCGGTCGGGGCCAATGCGTCGTTTACATTCTCTGGCTGGGCGAAAAGCAATGCGACAACAGGCTTGGCCCGGTTCGGCATTCGCGAGATGAATGCAAATGACGTAACGGTGCGGTACACCTGGATTGAAGTTCCTGCCCAGACCGACTGGACGCGGTACGAGCGGTCCATCACGCTGTCACCAAATACAGCCAAACTGCGCATCTATGCGAAACTGGATCAGAGCGGCAATGGACAAGCTTGGTTCGACGACTTTTATTTGGAACTGAATCCTTGATCCGCAGATGAAGCGATTGCCGTTATTGCCGGCAGTATGATCACACCGAAGACTGATGTTCTGTATGATGTGGGCGGGGTTTCCGGGCCGAATGGTATAGAACTTTCAAGAAGGACCTCTCACGCCGGGAATTGTTCCGGAGGAACCGCGTCGCGAAAGAATCGAGGCTCTTTTCACGTTTCAAGACCAGTATGACGGAGCGCCAGCCCATATGATCGAGTATGATTCATCCTTGCTGGCCGACTTGAGGCAGTCCGGCTTTAACACGAATACGCGCACTCATCTGTTCAGCTATGAGCGGTTTATTCCCGGTCAGACTGGAGCGCTGCCGAATCCGTTGTCCAATGTGCCCGGCGTGTTTTTTACCGAAGATCCGCTCGGTTTCGGCCAGGAGCAAGGGCAGCCCATTGCATATCAGGGGGGGCGGAGATTGGGGAGGCTATACCTCGCTGCTGGTACCGGACTCGACGGCATCGTTTGCCGCCGCAGGGTCCGCATCCAAACTTTCGCTCGATAACGATATTGGGGAGATCGGCGAAGCCTGCGAGGTGAGGCTGCAAGCCAACTCCGGCGGTGCGCGACTGGCGGGCGGCCTCTCGATGCCTGCGATGCGGATTGGCGAACCGGTCTGGGTTGAGTTTTCATTGCGGCGGTCGGCAGCGCTTCCGCTTGAAGAACTGACCGTTCAAATTGTTGACGGTTCTGGTTTGATCGACTTTCGGCGCAGGTTGCGGGTGCCAAGCGGCTCCGATTTGTGGACGCCGAGATACAACAGCGGCACCTCCTCGATCTCGATCCGCTTTATTACAGAGGGCTACGTTGTCGGAGTGGCGGAATATGCAACGATCGGCCGAGTCAAAGTGTATCATGCAAGAGAGCCTGTGCAAACCGGACATTTGCAGAGTCTGGGCTCGGAATGGAACCGTTCCCATCTTGTGCTTGGACAGTACCATTTTTGGGTCGATCAGAGCGGCATACTGCGAATCAAGCAGGGGACGCCGACGCATGACGAAGATGGAGAATGGGTCGCAACCTCGATTCCGAGCATGGAGTAGCTATATACGACCCGAATGCGTACGCCGGACTCTATCTGTCCTGCCGATTGCCGATCTTGCCAAAGTGAACCGATAAAAAGCTGTCCCCAAAGTCATTTCGTGATTTTCCAATAAGTAAAAATATTTAGGCGGTCTTAATCCTGTATTCCATAGGACTTAGGCCGTTTCATTTTGCCTGTAACCGTTCGTTATTGTAGAAGTGGATGTTTCAAGGTTCCCCAGAAGGCTTCCATAGGTCCGTTGTCCATGCACCGGCACACGTGACATGCTCTGCTTGGGCGAGATTTAACGAAGTTCAGATGTGAAATTATTAAAATATCGGACTGCGAACTCCTTAAACAACTCGGTGGATCGTGACACATAACGGTTGGTATTCCAAACCATGCCGATTGTCCGCTTGCACACAGGCTCTTCAATAGGCAGCAGTACGGACGAGCTGCCGATTGAGCCGCCCCATGTAACGGCGGGGAATAAAGCGACGCCTTGACCCTCTCCTATAAGCCCACGGACGATGGACGGATTGTCGCTCTCGAACACAATGTTCGGAGCAAAGCCTGTCAGCCTGCACAAATGCTCCGTCAACTCCCGCAAGTTGGATCCCCTTCGCAATGAAATAAACTCTTCGCCAGCCGCCTCCTCCAGTCGGATGCTCGTTCGCTTCGCGAGCGGATGGTCGCACGGGATTGCCAAAAAAATGTCCTCGGTCAGCAGCGGCACGGTTGCCGTTTCTGAAGAAGATTGATAAGGCAACGAAGTAATAAGCAGATCAAAATCCGGTTGTCCGTAGCTGGGAACGTTTTGCTGCAGCCGAAAGGTGATACGAGGATGCTTCTTCCGAAAAGCGGACAATAGCGCAGGAATCACATAGGAGGCGACTGTAAACGTCAGCGAGATCGGCTCCGCCGGTTCTCCTTCCAAATCGCGTAATTCCCGCTCAGCGTTATCAAGAATAGTCAAGGCTTGCTCCACATTTTTCAGAAACGACCTTCCATGCGCGTTGAGTTTAATATATTTGCTTGTTCGCTCGAAAAGTTGTACACCGACGCTTTGCTCTAGTGAGGCGATCGTGCGGCTTAAGGCAGGCTGAGAAATGCGCAGTTGTTCCGCGGCTCGCGTCATATGTTCATGACGAGCTACGGTAATGAAATATTTTAATTGCAGCAGCTCCATAACAGTCTCCTTTAATATATTGAGATATATCAATAACATGACTATTTATATATTATTATATTTTAAAGTGACATGATACACTCGTTTTATCACATATCGCCCGGGAGGGTACAATCTATGCAAACGTCATTACGTATGAAACGTTCCTGGACAACCCGACGCGACGAGAAAAGCCGAAGGATGCAGGCGGCTCAGTGCTATATGAAGGGGAAGCTGGTGGACGCCGAATCGATCGTGAAGGTGCTGGAGCTGCTGCTTATGCCAGGCGATCGCGTCGTACTGGAAGGAAATAATCAGAAGCACGCATCTTTTTTGTCCGATGCGCTTTCCAATTTAGATCCGGAAAAAGTGCATGGGCTGCATATGCTCATTTCAAGTATTTCCAGACCGGAGCATCTTGACATTTTTGAGAAAGGGATCGCTCGCAGGCTGGATTTCTCCTTTGCCGGTCCGCAAAGCTTGCGCATGGCTCAAATGGTCGAGGATGGCAAGGTGGAGATCGGCTCCATTCATACTTATCTGGAGTTGTACGCGCGTTTGGTTGTCGATTTAATTCCCCGGATCGCGCTTGTTGCGGCGGATAAGGCCGATCGGGAGGGTAACTTGTATACCGGCGCCAATACGGAGGAAACGCCAACACTCGTTGAAGCCGCTGCATTTCATGACGGTATTGTCATCGTTCAGGTCAATGAGATTGTGGATGAGCTTCCGCGTATTGACATTCCGGCTTCCTGGATCGACGTGATCGTTGAAACTGCCGAGACTTACCAACTGGAGCCGTTGTTTACACGCGATCCGAGACATATAACCGATATTCAGATTTTGATGGGCATGATTGCGATTCGGGGCGTATATGAACGCCATCATGTTCAATCTCTCAATCACGGAATCGGATTTAATACGGCTGCGGTTGAACTGCTGCTGCCGACTTACGGAGAACAGCTCGGGCTGAAAGGGAAAATTGCCAAGCACTGGGCATTAAATCCGCATCCGACTTTAATTCCTGCTATAGAATCCGGCTGGGTGGAGAGCGTCCATTCCTTCGGCGGCGAGGTCGGCATGGAGCTTTATACGGCTGCCAGGCCTGATGTGTTTTTCACCGGAAAAGACGGCAGTCTGCGTTCCAATCGTACGTTGTGCCAAATGGCTGGCCAGTATGGAGTAGATATGTTTATCGGATCGACGCTGCAAATGGATGCGCAGGCAAACTCCTCCACAGTAACAGCAGGCCGACTAGCAGGCTTCGGAGGGGCTCCCAATATGGGGCACGATCCGCGGGGACGACGCCATGCAACGCCGGCGTGGTTGAACATGAAAGTCGGTAACGATCCGCTTGTTCAAGGCAAGAAGCTGGTCGTCCAAATGGTGGAAACGTTCCAAGGGCGCGACAAGCCGACTTTCGTGGATACGCTGGATGCCGTCAAGGTTGGCGAGCGGGCAGGTTTGGCGACTGCGCCTGTGATGATTTATGGGGATGATGTCACCCACGTTGTGACAGAAGAAGGGGTCGCTTACTTGTATAAAGCGCGCAATCCGGAGGAGAAGAGAGCGGCTCTTGCTGCGATTGCCGGCGTGACGCCGCTTGGCTGCGGGCACGACCTTTCCGTCAACGACAGATTGAGACAAGAGGGGTTAATTGCTTTCCCCGAGGATTTGGGCGTTCGTCGTTCGGCTGCCAAGCGATCGCTCTTGGCAGCCGCAAGCATTGAAGATTTAATCGAATGGTCGGGGGGATTATACAAACCGCCCGCAAAGTTCAGAAGCTGGTGAGGCTGATGCTCAAATTGATGAATGCCCGGGCATGCGTGGAACAGCTGTCCGCTTATGCTACAAGCGCCTTAATCGACGAGGCGGAGCTTACTCCGAAGCCGGGATTGGTTGATTTGCAATCAAACGGGGCGCATGACGATTTGAATGTTGATCTGATGCGGCGTTCTGCCTTCGCGTTGCAGCCGACTTTTGCGGAGATGGCGGAAGCTGCTTACGGAAGCAAGCCCTCGATACAGCTTCGGGAGCGTCTTGCGGCAATAGGCCGTAACGGAGAGCGGATCATGCTGGAGGCAACCGGCGGCGTGAACACGCATCGCGGAGCGATCTGGGCGCTCGGATTGCTGACCGCAGCTGCGGCTATGGCTATTACTGAGTGTGGCGATCCCGATTTTTTAATCGGGTTCAGCCCCCCGCCTCTACTGGCGGGTTTTCAAACAGGTGGAGCGGAGATTCCAACTGATTACCCGATGTTCAGACATGTTGAACGAGTTCGCTGTCCTGCAGGCATCGCCCGTATAGCCGGTGTAATTGCCTGTTTTCCCGATCGGTTCGCGCCGGCTTCGAACACGCACGGGCGGCAGATGCAGCGGCAGTTCGGCGCAGCCGGCGCGCGTAGAGAGGCGCAACAAGGGTTTCCTCATGTGCTCAGGCTGGGGCTTCCCGCGCTGCTTGACGCACGCAGCAGCGGCATGTCTGAGACGTGCGCCCGATTGGATTCTCTGATGCATATGATGTCCCATCTCGAAGATACTTGCCTGCTGTATCGCGGCGGTATGGATGCCTTGCATACCGCAAGGCAGGGCGCCCGCAATGTTTTGTCGTTAGGCGGAACTTCGGTGAAGGAAGGCTGGCAAGCGTTGGAGCAGCTGGATCGGGACCTTGTGGCTCAGCATGCTTCGCCAGGCGGGAGCGCCGATCTGCTGGCTGCCGTATTGTTTTTGGACCGGATTAACCGGTGGAAGTCGGCTGAGCACGAGACAGTTCGGTAATGAATGACAGGAGGGGTGTTTCATGGAGTCGTTATATTTCGAATATGCGGCTTGCGGGAAAATTGCGAAACGGTCGCATGTCGGCGTGGCGGGCTCCGGCGACCTGGAAATATTGCTGGAGCCGTCTCCGGACGAGTGTGCGCGAGTTTCAATCCGCACGAGTGCCGAAGGATTTTCCGAACGCTGGAAAGCTTTGTTCGATCGTTTCTTCTCTACGCACGATTATGCTGTTGCGGTTCATATTAACGATTTTGGAGCAACGCCGGGTGTCGTTTCCTTGCGTCTGGCGCAAGCTGTGGAGGTGGCGCAGACATGATCGGCATTCGCAGCAGTTTTATCGAAGGAAGGGCCAGAGAGCGAGCTTCGGCGATTTTGGATCCGGGTACATTTCGCGAGTTGCTGGATCCCTTCGAACGAATGGAGTCGCCGCATCTTGCGCGTCTTGGTATCGTACCCCAAAGCGATGATGGCGTAGTTATTGCACGCGGCACGATCGACGGACTGTCGGCAGTCGTTATCGCAATAGAAGGGAAATTCCAGGGCGGAGGAATCGGGGAAGTATCAGGCGCCAAAATAGCCGGTGCGTTGGAGCAGGCGCTCAGCGATAACCGAGAAGGTTTTGCGACTCGGGCTGTGCTTGTGCTCGAAACTGGCGGCGTCAGGCTGCAGGAGGGCAACTACGGATTGCTTGCCATCGCCGAAATACAGGCAGCCATTGTCGCTTTACGTCAATATGTTCCGGTCGTATGCGTCATTGCAGGGATGATCGGCTGCTTTGGCGGCATGTCGATTACGGCTGGGTTATGCAGCAAAATCATTATGACTCGCCAGGCGCGTCTTGGTCTGAACGGACCGGAAGTGATCGAGCAGGAGGCCGGCATTCTGGAATTCGATTCGCGCAATCGCCCTATGGTGTGGTCCATTACGGGCGGGGAACAGCGCGTAGAGACGGGACTTTCGGATGTGCTTGAAGAGGACGAGGCGGAGCGTATCCGGCATGCCGTCATAGCATCGCTTCGCCAGGGATTGCCCGCCAAGCACAGAAGCTCGCAAGTTGCCCGGTTTCTGGCCCGGCTCGGCGCGATCGACCCGCAGGAGCGAATAAACGCGAAGGAGCTGCGCCGTTTATGGTCCCGCGATATCGATAGCGAGGTCCTGAATGGCGCAACGCCTGTGCAGCTGGAAGATGGGCAGGCGCCGGCGAAACCCGCCGTGACAAGCCGGGGGCGCATTTGGTTTGATGCGCTCAAAGGGGAAGCGCCTCGCCAAACTGGCGAATTCCCTTCCGTATTATGCGCAGATGTTCATTACGAAGGGCAGGTCATTCGTTTTTTGGCAGTCGTTCCCGATCCGGATAACCGATTCCCGCGCGCGACCCGAGGAGAAGTGGGCTTGAACGAAGGCTGGACACTCGCGCGTTATGTGAACGAAGCGGTTGAAGCAGACCGAGACGGGAGCAGGCGGGCGATTGTCGCTATCGTCGATGTGCCCAGTCAAGCTTATGGGTATAGGGAGGAAATGCTGGGCCTTTTCCAGGCATGCGCGGCAGCTGTGGATGCTTACGCAACAGCCCGGCTCGCGGGACATCCGGTCGTCGCGTTGCTGGTCGGGAATGCAATCTCCGGCGCTTTTCTTGCCCACGGGCTGCAAGCGAACCGCATGCTGGCGTTGGATGATCCGGATGTCGCTGTACAAGTCATGTCGAAAGCTTCCGCAGCGCGGGTAACCAGGTGCAGCGTAGAGGAGCTGGAGCATAATGCGCGACACATGGCCGCCGCTGCGCACGACATTCGTTCGTTTGCGAAGTTGGGCGCCTTGCACGAGTTGATCGAAGGGATCAACCCCGATGCTCCTTCTGCAGCAGAAATCGCGTGCGTGAGAAGCAGGCTGTTTGAAGCTGTGGAATCGGCTCGAGGCTCAGCTACTGACCTCAGCCATCGGCTGGCGTCTGAAGAAGCCGCTTCAAGCCGAAGCGCCTCCATTGCCGTTCGAGAACGGATGCGGCGGCAATGGAAGTAAACGTTCACGATTTGCTCCGGTTGAAGGAACACAATCAACTTGTCCTGGCGGAAGCAGCGCCGGAATGGCTGCGGGCTTCGGTAGAGCGGGCGCCATGGGTTGTTGTGCGCCGTGCGGCACGTTCAGGCCCGCTGATTCCGGTTGGCGTGCGCGGATTTACCCGCGGCGAGCGTTTTGCCGCGTGGGTTTCCGCCGAGCACATTGCCGAATGCGTATCGCCGGAGCAACTGGCAGAGCGTATCGTCTGGAAGCAGGCGGTTCGTTCAGAGCAAATCCGCTTGTTCCGGGCCATAAATGAATTATCGGGGATCTATGAACAGTATCGGATGAAATGGGGACCTGCAGGGAGCATCGGCTTTGAACTGGCGAGCGGCGTCCAGACTATAAGCACGACAAGCGACCTGGATTTGATCATCAGAGCCGCGCTCCCGCTTGACCCCCTGCTGGCGGCCAGACTGCATCAGTTGCATAAGCAGCAGCCGATCCGCGTCGATGTGTTGATCGAGACCCCGTTCGGGGCGGTGGCGCTTGCGGAATATGTCGAGAGGGAGCCTTTCGCCCCCGTACTGCTTCGTACAGGCGCCGGCCCTGTTTTTGTGCGAAATCCTTGGTCGTCGGAATAAGGATGGTGGGAGAACGTGAGCGTTGCATTTCTGTTTCCGGGTCAAGGCTCGCAGTCGCCGGGGATGCTTTCCGCCTTGCCGACCCATCGCGTCGCTCAGGACGTATTGGCTGAAGCAAGCGATGTATTGCAACAGGATATACACTCGCTGGAAACGGCTGAAGCGTTGTCCTCGACGATTGCGGTCCAACTGGCAACATTCATCGCTGGTGTGGCGACGGCTACAGCGCTGGAACATGACGGCATGACGCCCAAATTGGTTGCGGGCCATTCCGTTGGCGCTTTTGCCGCCGCCGTTGTCGCGAAAACGTTGAAGTTTGCCGATGCGCTGCTGCTTGTGAAACGGCGCGCCGAATGGATGGAGCAAGCTTTTCCACACGGATATGGCATGGGAGTTGTGGTGGGACTAGACGAAGAGCGGCTGTCCGCGATCGTCCAGAAGGTACACGCAGTCACCCGACCGGTCAATATCGCCAACAAAAATGCTTCACGGCAATTTACGGTGGCCGGGCACGAAGCCGCCCTGGAGATGGTGCTGGACGGAGCTCGAAAAGCGGGAGCAAGCAAGGCGGTGCGTCTCCCTGTCCGGGTGCCTTCCCACTGCGCGCTTATGGCGCCGATCGAAGCAAAGCTGAAGGAAGCGCTGGAACGGGTCGCGATGTCGGATGCCACGGTGTTGTATGCAGCTAATGTAAACGCCCGTGCTATTCGAGCCGCAGCCTCCATTCGCACCGATCTTCACGCCAGCTTGTCCAGACCTGTCATGTGGTACGAGGCTATGGTCATGTTCTACGAGCGAGGGGTTCGTCTATTCGTGGAAATGTCGCCGGGTCGTGTGCTGACATCTATTGCGGAAGCCGCTTTTCCTTCTGCGAGGGCGGTTTCTGTAAACGTTTCGGGTTTGGAAGCTGTGAGAAGCTTGTACTTCCACACTAATTAGGCGGCCCGTCACTGTTCCAGAAGAACGGCCGTCCCGCATGGCGGACATGCGGAATAAGCTTCCAAGCGACAGAGGGAGGTTTTAATACTTGCGAAATAAAATAGCGGTAACTTTTCTAGCGACACTGCTCGTATTCGGGATTACAGCTTGTGGAATGACTTCGCAGGAAGGTAAGCAACAATCTGCCGGAAATCCGGAACCGACGAAACAGGGGGCGACGATACAGGTGACGACAAAACCGGAGTCGGTAACACCGGCAATGTCTAATCTTAACGATGATTCCATCTCACCTGTTCAAAAGAAGAAAAATGAGAAAGTACAACAATATAAAGAAATGAACAGGCGTGCAGAAAAGGGGAAAACGGTATTTGTCGGCTCTTCGTTGATGGAGCAGTTCCCGATTGTGAAATTTATGCTGAAATTTGATAAAGATTACCGCGTATACAATCGTGGGATCAGCAACTATGTTACAGCAGATTTATTGGCCACGATGGAAGAATGCGTGTTTGAGCTGGAGCCAGCGAAAATATTTATAAATATTGGAACAAATGATATCGCTTCGCCCCAATACAGACAAGAAGACTTGCTTGCCAATTATGATTTAATTTTAACGCGAGTTAAAGAAAGATTGCCAAAAAGCAAGGTGTTTGTTATGGCGTATTATCCGGTTAATGCCAAGGCTGATTTTCCAGGGATCGATCAAACTCAGAAAGAACAACTGTTCAAGACAAGAACCAATCAAGCGATTCAGGATGCTAATCGGGCGATTGAGCAATTGGCCAAAAAACATAAGGTTGAATTTATTAATGTGAATCAAGGACTAATGGATGCTGAAGGGAATTTAAAGCAAGAGTACTCTAAGGATGGCTTGCATATGGTCGAGAAAGGCTATCAAGTTGTGTTTGAAAATTTAAAAAAACACTTGTGACTTTGCGTTTACGGCGTGTTTGCAAACCGGTGAATGGGCCGAATCCGAGAGCGAAAGCCGGCGAAAGAAGCGTCTACGCGCGCTCTTTGTGACTGCTTCGCCCGCAATCGGCAAAGGATGGACGGTTTGCAAACACGCCCTAGGTAACAAATCCCTCGTGCTGTATTAGCGCGAGGGATTGCTTTTATTCCTGAAACGCTTGCTTCATTCCCCGTATTTGAGTTGATGGCAGTTCGAGTTTAGAGCCGTATAACCTGCATGGGGAACTGGTTCCCGCTCAAGTCGGCTTCTTGTTCCAGCCTGCACTCCTCATTCAGAATCATCATCGAACGTTCAGATAGGTTGAACTTAAGCCATTCGGGCAGCCCCTCCGCTTCAGGCTTACCCGAACGAATAAAAGCAGCCCATGCCGCATGCATCCGACCTGCAAGCTCCATTCCTTCCGCTGTGTTATCATCGTTGACATATGGACTTTCCGCCCCGTGAACCGCCCCCCGTGTACCCGCATATTCGAAACGGTAAAGCCAGACAGATTGCCCCTGTTGTGCCGCCATCTCTGCGAGACGAACTGTCGCAATACGATAGAAGCAGTCCGTCAGCGTGTCTTTCCATGCTTCTTCGTCAGGCTTCAGGAAAGCCGCTTTGCGATAAGCATCCAGGACGAGTCCGCTGTTGTTTCCGAATAAGGCTTGCAACTCCTCTTCGTTCCGCGCTTCCAGTCCTGGCGAGCCCGAGATGAATGACACGGCTTCATCTTTATTCGTCCCTATAAGCAACGGTACTTTGCAGGTAAGCTTGCCGAGAACCTCGGAAACAGGTTCCAGCGGGATCGTGATCCCGTCGCGTACAGGACCAAAAGTATGAAGCCTGTTATCTTGAGCCTCCATAATCGTTTGTGCAGGAAGTGTCAGCAACCGGTGCGCTTCCTTATGCGGAATGCCCAGCTTATCCAGAAGCCCAAGAGAAACTCGGGTCGCAGTTTGTGTATCGCGGATTGCTTGCGTTGCGCCGCTTCTGGCTATGAGCTGGTGAAATAATCGTTGCGCAGCAGGTACAGTCAAGAGTGTGCTTGCGCATTTGGCTCCGGCCGACGCGCCCGAAACGGTGATTCGGTCGGGATCGCCTCCGAAGTTTGCTATATTTTCTTTAACCCACTTTAGCGCAGCGATGATATCCAGTATCCCGTTGTTTCCGGAGGTCTGATAAGCATCGCCCAACAAATCGCCCAAATACAGAAAGCCGAGCGCCCCCAGTCTGTAGTTAAGGGACACGCATACGATGTTATCCCGCTCGGCAAAAGTTATGCCAGCAAAATCAGCGCCGGCTCCATTCACAAATCCGCCTCCATGGATGTTGACCAGAACGGGACGGTTCGCTTGCTCTACGCCAGACGTCCAGATATTGAGACTTAAGCAATCCTCGGATTGTCCCTTGAGAATCACGTTTGGATCCTTAACGGGCTGGTACGACTTGGGACCGAACCGGTTAGCCTCATATGTTCCATCCCAAGGCAGTTTGGGAAGCGGCGGCAAAAATCGGCGTTCGGCGATTGGCGCCTCGGCGTATGGAATTCCGCGAAAAATATAAAGGTTGCCTTCCCGTACGCCTCGTACCTTGCCAGCGTTGGTATGAATAATCAACCGAAAAGCCTCCCGTCTACGTTGTTTAGACCATCCGATTACTTTTCATATCGGCACAGATAAGTTATACTTAATTTATTATAAATAATATAAAAGTATCGTCAATAGTATATAACTAAGGATGTGTGTTCCGTGCCTAGCATGCCTTTATACAAACAAATACAAAACGATATTAAGAAAATGTATGCGGAAGGGAAACTTCGCGATGGCGACCGCATCCCTTCCGAGAAAGAACTGGCCGATCAATACAAGGTAAGCCAGATTACGAGCAAGAACGCCTTGATCGGTCTTATGGAGGAAGGCTTTGTCGTGCGCATCAAAGGAAAGGGCACATTCATAAAGGGCGGAGCATATCAGCACAATCTGCTCGCCGGCTGCAGCGCCGAGCAGTCGCAGGGAAGAGGAACCATAGGACTCATCATGCCGCTCTTGGGCAACAGGGTGGGGCAACAGTTTGTGAATTGGATCGAGTACTATTCGAACGAGGCAGGCTACGACCTCATGTTAAGAATTACGAGGGAGTCCGCGGAAGAAGAGACGAAAGCAATCGAAGCCTTCTTGCGCAAAGGGGTTCAAGGCATGATCATCTTCCCTGTGGAGCAGGAAAGCTATAACGAGTCGATATTGCGGTTATCACTGGAGAAGAAGCCGTTGGTGCTGCTGGATCGATATTTGAAAGAAATTCGCACGTACAGCGTAAGTTCTGATAATGTTAACGGCGCCTGTACCGCTGTAGATGAATTGTTGGAAGAAGGACATCAAGCAATCGCCTATATAACCTTGGAAAATACGAACAGCGCGACGGATGAACGAGCGCAAGGATTTGAAAAAGCGTTTCAGCAGAGGGGAGTCCCGATTCATAAAAGATTATGGTGCGTCATCCCTCTCAGAACGTTTTATTCAGAAGGAGCCTACGAACAAATCTTTGAATTTTTGCAACAAAATCCCGATATTACTGCAGTGTTTACCGTCAATACCGTGCTTGCGCAGCTTACGTACAAGGCGCTAAACCGGCTGGGGCGGACCATTCCGGATCCCATTAAACTGGTCACGTTCGATTTCCCGGATCTGGATCACGTTTCCTGGATTCAACAAAATGAACAGGAGATGTGCAGGCAAACGCTTCAACTTCTTATCGAACAAATGCAGGGCGTCTATGAACCGAGAAGAGAAGTCGTGCCGGTTAACCTGATCAAGGGAACACAATCATCATCTGAATAAGTATTTATACCAGATTAATTTTTTATACTAGATTAAGTATTTATACTAAATTAAGTATATTAATATATATTTTCATACTGTATAATTTGTGATGAAACAGACGAACCAATACTTATGGGAGGGTCATGAATATGAAACAGTTCCCGGTTATGAAACGGTCCAGGAAGCATCTGTTGGTTTATCCTTTGTTGCTGTCGCTCGCGGCAGGTTGTTCAGGCGGCGGGGGCCAGCCGTCTGCAACAGACCCGGCAAAAGACAATAAGCCAAAAGATCCGGTCACGCTGAAAGTGCTTTTTGCGAACCCAGGGATGACAAAGGAGATTTTTCAGGAACTCATCGCCGAGCCAGTAAAGAAGCTGCATCCGCATATCTCTTTTGAGATGGTCGAATTTCAAACCACCTACGGGCTGAATGAAATGATAGCCGCCGGAGATATTCCCGACTTCATTTATACCACTCCGTATATTCAGACCATGCTCGATAGCGATATTGCGCTTGATCTGACAGAGCCGTTGAAGAAACATCAAATTGATACTGCCCGGTTTAATCCGGTTGTTATGAATGCGATCAAAAGCTTCGGCACGAAAGGAGAAATTTATTCCCTTCCGTATATGAGCCAATCGTTCGCCATGTGGTACAACAAAAGTCTTTTTGATCGATTTGGCAGCGCTTACCCGACGGACGGCATGACCTGGGATCAGGCGATTGAGCTGAGCAAAAAGCTGGCCCGGCAGGAAAACGGCGTGCAGTATCGCGGGTTGGTTGCTACCCATGGCGGAATTTCGACGTTTGCCTCTTCACTGTCCCTCGAACTTATCGATTCGAAAACATTAACCGCGCTTATTTCGGACAAATGGAATGCCGTTTTCGCCAAAGGGAAAGCGCTTTACGATATTGTCGATAATCGCCCCCTCAAGTTGAATGCAAGCAATGTACAGCTGTTCGTAAGGGATCAGACACTCGCCATGGCGCCGTATTGGACCGGTGGCATGCTCGGATATTTAAAAGATGCGAAGGACCTGAACTGGGATGTTGTGCAAGTACCGTACTTTGCAGAAGCGCCTAATAAATATTATCAGGTCGATTACCATCAATTTGTCGTCAGCAAAACAACCAAACATCTCGATGATGTCATGGAAGTGTTGAAGGTGACCGTATCGGACGAAGTTCAGGCGAAGGCTGCCCGGCAGGGGAAAGAAACCGTACTTACGAATCAGAGCATTGTCGATCAGTTCGCGCAAGATCTTGATTTTGTCAAAGGCAAAAACCTGAAAGGTATTTTTAAGGGTCAGGCCTCCAACATGATTTTCCAATCCAAATATAATGGTGCGGTTTCGACTGCGATTAACGCGGCGTTTAATGACGTATTCGAAGGGAAATCGGATATCAATTCGGCATTGCGGAAAGCCAAAGAAGAAGCAGACAAAAAAATCGCCGAGTTGAAACAACAATAAACGGATCGGTACGAGTGTTCCTACTTCCAGGATCATGCTCATGTGGCAGGGGGATATTCGAATGAATAAAGCTCGCTTTGTATGGATTGGTTTATCGATTTCAGTCCTTGTCGTTATTGTTTATGCCGTGTTGTTTCGAGAGACAAACGATAGGGGGACCATCAATATGGAGGGAACCGGTATGACACAGAAATTGAAAGACCGGGAAACCTATAAAAACTGGATGAGTTTGACCGTGGACAAGAAAGCGGGATACGAGGACGACGCTCTCAATGGAAAAAATTATCCAGGCGGCGACCCATTCGTCATGAAACATAACGGTATTTACTATTTATATCCGAGTACGCATTTCAATTTATCCGACATCAGGGCGTGGAGCTCGGAGGATTTGATCCATTGGAACTATGAAGGCATCGTGGCGCAGGACGATCGCTTGAAGATGGCTTACGCCCCCGAGGTTACTTATTGGAACGGTTATTTCTATATGGTTACCTCACCGGGAGGAAACGGACATTATGTTTTGAAAAGCGATCGTCCCACAGGTCCCTTCACCGTGGAGACAACTAATGTTGGCATGAGTATCGACGGTTCCATTTTTATCGATGATGACGGCAAATGGTACTTTTACTATTCGGGTCGGAACGGCATTCGCGGGCGGGAAATGACTACCCCGCTAACGTTCGGAACAGAACGCATTTTGCCAGGAACAAGCATGAATCATTGGACGGAAGGGCCATTCCTGCTCAAAAGAAACGGTACTTATTTCATGACGCAAACCGGCAATCATCTGATGAGCAAAGGGTACCGGATCAATTATTCCGTATCGAAGGATGGACCGCTTGGCAAATTCGTCACGCCTTACAATAATCCGATTATCATTAACACGGATAACGGGTTTCACGGCTTAGGGCATAGCTCCACCGTATTGGGTCCCGATCTGGACTCGTATTACATCGTGTACCACAATAACAAAAATCCCGTAGCGCCGGGAATCGGTCATGACAGGTATTTTAATATTGACAAGCTCGTGTTTAACGGGGATAAAATGGACGTTCTCGGGCCAACCAACTTTCCGCAAGTTGTGCCGAACCGGGCATCCTTTTATACGTGGATCCAACGGGACGGGGTTGAACGGCATTTTGACAAGCTGACGCAAGGAAAATCGACTATGATGGTCAGCAAAACGGGAACGCTGGAAAGCTATACGGCAGAGTTCAACTTTAAGGCGGCTTGGGAATCTAAGCCCACTGAGGGTGGGAAACCGCTTACTGGCGTATTATTTTCTTATGAGAATGAATCCCATTACGGCATGGTTTCCGTCCATGTACTTGAGAAGAAGCTGGAGCTTGCAAGCGTAATCCATAACGAAAGTCGTTCCATTGCCGTCGCATCGTTGCCTGAAGATATGGACCTGACTAAGCTGCATACCATTCGGATTGAAAAGGATCGTCAAAAGGTAACCGTTTATTTTGACGGCATGCACAAATTGGATGCCGAAATGAACGACTTGGCGGCAGGCCGTATCGGATACGTTTACGAAGATTGTGTTTTAATGCCGGACTATACCGCATTCAGCGATGAGGTAAATGGTTCGAGCGATTTCGATGCCTACAAGCCTGTTCCGGGAAGCATCGAGGCGGTCCATTATTTGAAAGGCAACGGGCGCGGCTACTCCGCGAAGCAGAAACCGGAAGCTGAAAATCCTTTCCGTCCTGAAGATGGCATTAGAATCGATAAAACGGATGGCAACAGCTACCTGGTTCATCTGAATCATAAAGGAGATTGGCTCCAATATAACATCAACGTCCAAGAAGATGCGACTTATGGGATCGATTTCAGAGTTAGGGGTCAGAACAAAGCCGCGGAATTGGAAGTTTATGCGGATGATAAGCGGATCGCCACGATTGTAGTGCCTCCAACCGAAGATGATCCGCGTAACGGCTGGGTGAAAGTGAAAGGAATCGGAAGCATTCCTCTTCATGCCGATTTGCACACCTTGAAGCTTAAGGTGAAGAGCGGTGAAATCAAATTGTTGGATTTTAACATGTATAAGTTGGGCATGGAGATGCCGTATCGGTCTGTCGAACTGACCAAGGTTGGGAATCGAGCCGACGGGTTATATAGCGATTGGACTTATACGGGCAATTGGTCCATATCGAATCAAGGTTTAACATCCGCCCCCGGCGTTAACAGCATGGCATTTACAGGAGAAACAACCTGGAGCGATTATGAAGTCGAGGCAGATCTGATCGTATCCAAAGCTTCCTTGCAGGATGATGTCGGTATTGTAATCCGCGCTTCCAACGAATCGACGCATAAAGACCAAGTGTCAGATGCCTTAATGGGATATTATATCTCATTTGCATCCGGCTCGGTGGCTCTGAAGAAGTTAAACTATAACGCTACGGTGCTTGAACGAGCCAATTTCAGCTTTCAAAAGGATAAAAAGGTCCGCGTCAAGATTCAAGCGGAAGGAAGCACGATTCGGGTTTATCTCGAAAACAGCCCGAAACCCGTCCTTCAGTATACGGACAGCGATGCGTTTACTACCGGAAAAGTCGGCGTCAGATCCATGGCGAATGCGACTGCGTTTTTCGAGAGGTTCATTATTAAATCTTTGCCCGAACAACCGTGAGCTTACCCGAATCGAGCTATCAGCCGAGAAGCGAATAATGATTTTTGCTGGGGCTGCATGCAGGCCCCAATTTTATGACTATTGGTTCAATAATTGTTAAATGTAATTCATTTTACGTGAAGCAATGAGCGGGATTGCCTCTGGGAAAGAAAGGATCGTGATTTCGATGGCATCATCCAAGGCGAAGGTACAAGTACAAACGGAGCAAGTCGGAAAAGGCAAAATACACCCTTATTTGTTTGGACATTTTGTAGAAGATATTCGCGATCATATGTCTGCGATGTTAGCCTATCCTCTGGCGGATATGGATTTTGAAAGCATGGACAATGCGTATCGCGGGCTTTCCGGCAGCTGGCGGCCTTATACGAACGGGAAAAGCACGACCTACGCCCTTGAGCCTGCGGCGGCGAGACATTCCGGACATAGCCAGCTGGTACGGATGGCAAGCGATGACGAAGCCTATGCGGGTATAAGTCAAACCATTGCCGTAAAGCAGGATCGGATCGGCTATGATTTGCAGGTATACGCTAGAGCTTCGATTGAGATCAAGTATGTCATTGCTGAAATTGTCGATCGCATGAGCAAAGAGGTGCTCGGTTTCACTAGAATCGACCTGGTCAGTCATAACTGGAAACAATACGAGTCTAGTCTTGTCGTACAACGGGATTGCGAGGAGGCGGAGTTCCGAATATACGTGCCTTCCGAGCATGAGCGCTGGCTGGATCATGTATCTACGGGGATGCTTTGGCTTGACCACATTTCATTGCTGCCCTCGGATAGCGCGGGGAATGTGCGCAAAGAAGTAATGGATATGACAAAAGACTTAAACGCCGGCATGATGCGGCTGGCGGGAAATTATATCAGCGCCTACCATTGGCGGCAAGCAATCGGGCCCGTTCTGGAGCGGCCCTGCATCATCAATGAAGCATGGGGCGGATGGACGAGCAAATATTTCGGCACGGACGAATATATTCGATTTTGCCGCGAGCTGCAGGTGGAGCCGCTGATTTGTGTCAACGACGGCTCGGGAACGCCGGAGGAGGCCGCCGAGTGGGTGGAATATTGCAACGGCGATGCGAATACGCCGATGGGCAGACTGAGGGCCGCGAACGGGCATGTCGAGCCCTATAATGTAAAGTACTGGGAGATTGGCAACGAGGTTTGGGGGCCTTGGCAGGTCGGCCATTGCAGCGCCGAGCAATTCGCGGAACGCTGTGCGCGATTTGCCCAATCGATGAAGCGTACCGATCCCGGTATTGTGCTGCTCGCATGCGGGGACACCCGTATGGAATGGAACGAAGCGTTGCTGGAGCGAGCCGCCGAACATATCGATTACGTAACCTTGCACCTGTATCACGGCTATGCCCGCTTCGGCATGAACCGTCAGACGCCTAAAGAAGAGCGCTTCAAGGCGATCGTCTCCTACCCGGAATGGACGAGAAAATCGATCGGTCAGCTCAGAGAGCTGTTCGGCTCATCCGAGCGTTACGCCCACCTGAAGCTGGCCGTTACGGAGTACAACACGATGTACTTCCCTAATACGATCCGTAAGGGGCTCCCTAACGAGCATACCCTGGAAGCAGCCGTCGCGAACGCAGCAAATTTAAACGAATTTATTCGGAATTGCGATTTGCTAGAAATCGGCAGCTTCTCCGATCTTGTCAACGGCTGGCTCGGCGGGTGTATACGGGTAGGGGATTTCCTTGCGGATCAGTTTCGCGGCAAAGTCCCGGGCGGGAGCGGCAGCTCCTTAACGGTTTACGGCACGCCTTCCTATCACGTCATGAAGCTGTACGCGAACAAAGACTTGAGTTATGTGGTGGAAAGTCATACGGAGTGCGGCAGCTTCTCAGTCAACAGCCCGATGCCCAATGCGCCGCAGTTGAATGACCTGCCTAATCTGGACGTCGTCGCTTGTCTGAACGCCGATGGGAATACATTGACACTGTTTATCGTTAACCGGAGCCTTGAAGCAACAGAAATCGAGATCCACCTGGGCGGCTTCGCCGTGTCGGGGACCGCTCGTTTGCAGGAAATTACGGCGGACCATTTTGAGTGCATCAATAGCACAAATCATCCGAATAACGTCGGGTGCGAAACCCGCATGGTTTCGTTTTCGGACAGTCATGTGACCTGTCATCTGCAGGCATCGTCCATTTACGCATTAGAAATCACCCGCTGACGAGGACAAGATGCCCCTCGTACGCTGGACGGACACTACTGCTTTTCTGCTTGGCCGCGTAGGATTGCGAGGCACATCGGCGGCTTGGACGATTTCGCCCTTTACTGCTACAGCCAAATAAGAAAAGCTTCTAAACGAAGCCTTTCCACGATGAATAACCCGGCGTAAGTGGTAGCTTTTCTTGGTAAAGAAAGTCGCACTTCGTTTCGCTTTAACGCTTTACCCAATTTAAACTTTCTTTAGCAATAAAAATACAGCATGAAATAGGAGTGTGGAACCGTATGGCAACCATGAAATATATAAAAAACTACCCGAGACCGCAGTTTGTGAGAGACCACTGGATTGATTTGAACGGAGAGTGGGGCTTCGCTTTCGACGATGCCAACGTCGGAGAAGCCGCGGGGTGGCAGCAAAGCTTTAAAGGAGACCACACCATTGTCGTTCCCTTTACTTATGAAACGAAGAAAAGCGGGATCGGCGAGGAAGCTCACCATCCATGCGTTTGGTATAACCGAAAGCTGGACATTCCCGCGGAAGCCCGGGGCAAGCGTGTTTTTCTGCATTTTCAAGCGGTCGACTATATCGCGAAGGTATGGATCAACGGCGAATATGTCGGAAGCCATCAGGGCGGCTATTCGGCTTTTTCGTTCGATATTGCGCCTTACGTACGGTTCGAATCCGCGAACGAGCTTACAGTTAAAGTGATCGACAGTAAAGACGCTACGCAGCCGCGCGGCAAGCAGCGCTGGGTAGACGACAACTTCGAATGCTTCTATGTGCAGACGACAGGGATTTGGCAGTCCGTGTGGCTCGAATATGTCGAGCGGGACTATGTTGACGCAGTGAAAATAACGCCGGACCTCGATGCCGCGACAGTTCGCTTTGAATACCAGGTTAAAGGCGAGGTTAACGCGGACAGCAACCTTCGTCTGGAGACGATCATTACGATGAAGGGCCGTCAGGTCAAGCAGACGAGTCTGAAGATCGACCGCCCTTGGCTGCGGTTGGAAGTCGATCTCGTTCACGAAATGAACGGACCGTGGAAGCGCCGCTACTGGGCGCCCGGACACCCGAACCTATACGATGTGGAGTTTAGGCTGTACCGTGACGATGTATTGATCGATCAGGTGTATTCCTACTTCGGCATGAGAAAGATTTCGATCGAGAAAGGCCAAGTGCTGCTTAACAATATGCCGATCTACCAGCGTTTGATCCTGGATCAAGGCTATTGGCCGGACAGCCATTTGACCCCTCCTTCGGAGGAAGCGCTGATCGCGGATATCGACCTTCTGATGCAAATGGGTTATAACGGCGTACGGAAACACATGAAGATTGAGGACGCGCGATTTCTGTATTGGTGCGATGTAAAAGGCGTGCTCGTATGGTCCGAAATGGCGGCTACCTTCGAGTTCAACGATCAGGCGATCCAACAATTCACAGCGGAATGGATGGACATTGTCCGGCAGCAGTATAATCATCCTTCCATCATTACGTGGGTGCCGTTCAACGAATCGTGGGGCCTTATGAACATTTTCAAGGATGGCCGGCAGCAGCAATGGACCGAATCGATCTATCATTTGACGAAGGCGTTCGATCCGAATCGTCCGGTCGTGACGAACGACGGCTGGGAGCATACAGTGTCCGATATTTTGACGCTGCACGATTATGCGGAGACGAAGGATGTGCTTCTCAAGCACTTGGCCAGCAAGGACGAAATCGTAAACAACGAGAAGGCGTTCAACAAGCGGAAATATGCGTTCGCCGACGGCTACAGCTACAAAGGACAGCCGATCATCGTGAGCGAGTTCGGCGGCGTCGCCTTCGAGTCCGAAAAAGGTTGGGGCTATGGGAAGCAAGTCGCCTCGGAGCAAGATTTCCTGGAACGGTTTCGCGGTATCCATGAAGCGATCAAGCAGACCGAGTACATCGTAGGGTATTGCTACACACAGCTGACGGACGTTCAGCAAGAGGTGAACGGTCTGTTGACCGAAGAGCGAAAACCGAAGGTTCCGATCTCGAAAATTCAGGAGGTTAATCTTGGATAAAAGGTCTGGAGGCGAAACTATTGCCGAATAAGAAGCCGAATATTTTAATCATTACGACCGATCAGCAGCATTTTAATACGATTCATGCTCTTGGCAACGAAACGATCCGCACCCCCAATCTCGATAAAATCGTGCAGGACGGCATCGCCTTCGAACGGGCTTATGTCGCGAATCCGGTGTGCTCGCCCAGCCGATCGACGATCATCACCGGGGAATATCCGTCCCGGCACGGCTGCTGGAATATCGGGGTTGCCCTCGACCAACACCGTACAACATTAGGCCAGTTGCTGAAGGAGCAGGGCTACGCGACAGGGCTGTTCGGGAAGGCGCATTTCCAGCCGGTCTTGAATAAGGGAAGCTTCGAGGCGCCACCTCATATCCATAATCGCGAGTTTTGGCGAAACTGGAGCGGTCCTTACTACGGCTTCGATCAGGTTGCCATGGTGCACGGGCACGCCGACGAGGCTTCCTCCCATGGCATGCATTACGGAGCGTGGCTTGTCGATCAGGGGATAGATCCCGCCCGATATTTCGGCCCCAAGGGCGGACATCGCGAAGGCTCGTGGGATTTGCCCGAGCAGCTGCATTATACGCGGTGGACCGCCGACCGCACCATCGACTTTATCGAGGCCGCAGCGGAAGGCGGGCGTGATTCGCAGGAGAAGGACCAGCCATTTATGGCTTGGTGCAGCTTTCAGGACCCGCACAATGCATTTTTATGCCCCGAGCCATGGAATAGCATGTATGATCCCGCCGATATGCCTCCCTTCCACGAGCGCGAAGGCGAAATGGCCGACAAGCCCCGCATTCATCAGTGCTTGATCGAGGACCGGATGAAGGAGCTGGATGTTAACGTAACGGCAGACCCGGGCCATGATACGGGCGGCATTCAATGTCTCGGCCTTACGAATGAAAAGATCGGTCGGGAGCGCGCGCGAAAATGGCTATCCTCGTACTATGCGATGGTCAGCCTCATCGACTACCATATCGGACGTATTATGGAAAAGCTTGAGCAATTGGATATCGCCGACGAAACCTTGATCATCTTCACTTCGGATCACGGCGACTATGCGGGGAATCATGGGTTATGGCTGAAAGGCCCTATCCACTATGAAGACATTATACGCGTGCCTTTTCTCGTTCGCTGGAAGGGAACGCTCCCGACAGGGGTCAAGACGAATTCGTTAATGAGTCTCGTCGATCTTGCTCCGACCATCCTGGAGGCGTGCGGAATCGAAGCCCCTGGGTCGATGCAGGGCGTAAGCCAATGGGCGACCTTGCAACAGCCGCATTCGTCCAAACGGGATTGGTGCCTAGTGGAAAACAGGGCGGAGCCGACCTTTTATGTGAAGACACTGATAACGGAGCGCTATAAATTGAATTATTTCCTTGGCCGTAATGAAGGCGAGCTGTACGATTTGGCGGAAGATCCGCATGAATTTGTCAATCTTTACGACCACCCGGAATATTCGTGCTTGAAAACCGAGCTGCTGATGAAACTGGTTGACGTGTATGGTGATCTGGAGCGGCCGTATCCTCCCCGCCAAAGCTTTGCGTAATGTGAGAGGGCCTATGTGCTTGTTTCGTGAGTAAGATCAGTTACCATGACTTGAAGAGACAAACCCTGAAGAGGTTTCGTTTTTTTGGGTCGGGACGTTATGTCCATTTGACCAAGCAAGGCCACTATTTGCAGGGCTTAAGTCCGTTCCATTTGGAGAAGACGCCGTCGTTCAATATTGCGCCGGAGAAGCAAATTTACAAATGTTATGGCTGCCGTGCCGGCGGCAATGCAATTCAATATCCTATGGGGGTTGAAGGGTACACATTTGTAGAGGCGGTCAAAGAGCTCGCCAAAGAAACGGGCGTACCGCTAGGCATCGACGAGAACACATAACCGTGTTAACAGGGAACTACAGTCAAGTTACAACGGCTGCCGCTTGCTAATGGCGAACGATAGTGGAATTAGATGGGAGCGGATCGCTGCGGCAGCTGCTCCCATTTTTCATTGAAGTAATGGGCAGCATAGTTGAATGTTAATTTCGGTGAAAGAACAGGTTCGCAATCGATAAGAACCCCATTTCTTCTGTAGAAGGTATAATTTATTCATAAAAGTTTGATTTCGAACTGTCAAAAAAAGAAGGGACTGGGGACATGATTCTTAAAGCGGCCCAACTTACGATTCTAGTGAAAGAACAGGAGGAGGCCAAACAATTTTATTCGGAAAGACTTGGGTTTGTTGTAATCTCGGATATGGAATTTGCTCCGGGATCGCGATATCTAGCGGTTGCTCCGAGAGAGAGTAATGAAACGTTATTTGAACTGGTAAAGGCGGACACGCCCGACCAAATAGCTTTGATAGGTAAACAGAGCGCTAATCAAGTCCTGATCATGTTTGAAACAGATGATATCGAAGGCGACTACTTTGAAATGAAAGAACGTGGTGTCGTGTTCCACGGAGAACCAACCCTAGTTCCGGGAGGAAAAGGAGTTGGTTTTGAGGATTTGTACGGTAATCAATTTGACTTGTTTCAAGCGGAGTAATCCATACAATTACACGAACTGCAAAGCATATTTAGGAACGATCAATTTTTAAATTGGAGATGAACCGTACATTGTACCATGAAGATGTGCAAGCGATCATGACCCGGCAAATCGGTAGAGAGCCACTCCATTGATAAATCCGGCTATCCGGGAACAATTTATGGCCGACCAGCCTACGCTCAAAACAAAAAATATGGCAGTTATTTTTAAAATGGCTATGTTAAACTTTGTTGTTGATATTTGATATATACGAACTAATGTTCTATAATTAATATCACTGTTCGGAGATGATTTACCCATGGATATAAAGGAACTGAAGAGACTTGCTGATACATCGGACGATAATGGTAAGCGAGAGCTTATCTACTTTTTGCAGTCCCGAACCAAGGGTTTGGCGGTTCCAGTTCGAGCGATTGATGAAATTCAAGAGCAGAAGCATAAAGAGGGACTCGTTTCCCCACATTGCAAAAACCATTCTGTTGTGCGATTTGGGAAGTACGCTGTAAAATCCCGTACTGGAGATACGCTTTCGGACTTACTATAATCAAGTGAAATTACGAAGCCGGAAGTTATGAGCGGCTTCCATTTTTGAACTAACGAAGTACGATAGCTCAATAAGCCGCCTCTATAACGAGGCGGTTTTCTTATCGTAAAGATCAACATCAGGATTTAACATAGCCTTAAAAATAAAAGCGCCCCGCCGCAGACTTCGACCAAATACGAAGAGGACGCCAGACGAACCGCTTATACCGCACTGGTCGACTATGAGAAGGAAAGGTCAGAAAAAATCGATGCCGAGTATAGCATCGAATCCATAGGGGATTTTAGTCAACGCAGGTTGGATTTGAAAGTCATTCAACAAATATAAGCCACGAACCCCGATCGCGATAAGAGGGGGTCGTGGCTTGTATCTGCTTATAGAAGCGGGACTGCTCAAGTTTTGCTGGAAACAACAGCGAGCGAAGGCCTTTCTGCTCACGCAGCAGAGCTATTCGCTTCCTGAATGCTTGCGGCAAGCGTCGCCGAAAGTGAAGAAAAGTATAAGCCACTTGTGCGATTGCTGTATGTCGCTGGAAGGAGGCGAGTGCTAGAATGAAAAGCAAGTCGGGAAGGAAATGTGGTGCAACCCGCGTTACATACGGTAGGCCTGCCGATATTCCGATGGACTGATCTGCATTTTTTGAGAAAAAACCCGACTGAAGTAAAAACCGTTGCTATACCCGCATTGCGGAGCAATTTCGTCCAAGGTCAGCTTGGTTTCCCGCAGAAGGGAGCTTGCCTTGTCCAGACGCAGTTCGCTGACATACTCGCTTGGATTTACGCCGAATTTGCGGCGAAAACGGCGGCTGAACTGCACGGTGCTCAGACCGAGACGGGCTGCCAGCTCACTGAGCACAACTATTTCGAAAGCACTTTCTTTCAAAAGGGACTCCGCTTTGCTCATCAAGGGATCGTCCGCGGCGCGGCGCGCGGCGCGCTGTTGGGCTCCCCGCTCCCGTTCCCATTCCAGCTGCTCCCACAATTCCTGCAGCAGGAAATTTCTGCGGACGATGATGAGCGGGGTACGGCGTCTTGCGAGCATGGCGATGTACCCGTAGGTAGAGACAAAACGGTGCTTGTCCCGAATGGTACTCTTGCCAACGGGACTTGGGTGCAGCCGGTCCGCGGAGGCCAGCTCCTGACCTGCCGCATACCAGGAGAAATACATGACTACGAACGTAGCCGGTGAAAGCATTTCGCGGTACAGCACTGTATCTGGCGGACAAAGCACAAGATCGCCTTTCTCGGCGATGCCTTCATTCTTTCCAATCCGAAATCGGAAGCTTCCGCCTGCTACGATGAACAGGACCCACATCGGGCAGCGGTCCCTCTCCTTAACAAATTGTGCTTTTTGTTCCCAGCGCGTCACGATATGGACAACCGGAGTCAGCTCTCTGGGACGGTAGCTTTGCATGCTGGAATCACCACCCAATACGGATATATGCTTACCATACCGGATTGCAGTCAGGAAAAAAAGAGGCATTTTGGAATGAAATGCTGCCATGCAACAGTCTTGACCAATTAGGAGGAGTGAAGAGATGACGAATATGCAAAATGCCGCAAGAATGAGCCGGCGGCAAATGATTGCCCTGACTTCATTGGGAGTGGCGGGAATAGCCGGGGGAGTCTTTCATCACACGTCAAGGGCGGAAAACAGGACGTCCGAGAAGGAGTGCGAAGGGGTGCGGGTTGCAACTTCGGCTGAACTGCGAGCAGAGGCTTCCCCGGATGAGGAGCATGTGTACTTGAACCGGGAGTTGGGCGCGCACTATTATTTCGATCCCGGCGATACGACGTCAACCGATAATGGGCGCCATACGATCGTCAGCGATTCCGGACACCGATTCAAACATCTTCCAAGTCCGTTTCAAACGGAGGTGCATGCGAAGCAGTACAATGCATCGGGCTCCGCTCAAGCCACGACTGGCAGCATCCCAGCAGGCAGCCAACAGCTTACGGTTGCAGATCCTGCTGACTTTGAAGTGGGGCAGGGGATTTTGATCGCAGGCGCCGGCAATGTCCAGCTTAAGGAAGTCATTACGCTTGTGATTGAAGAGGACGCATGGCATACAGGCGCGGTGCAGGTTCAGCTTCCCGGAGAAGCTGTCCAAAGCGTAGATGTGACAGCCGTGCACGAAACGATCGAGCTGACCGTGACAACAGGATGCTCGCAGTCCGGACAAATCGCGCTCGTATTGGATCAGGTGGAGTTTTTGCTGCCGGTCGAGGCCGGGGAGACGGCTGTACAAATCGCAGATCGCATTCGGGAATCGTTTTTTGAGCGTTGGGCCATATCGGGCTCGAGTGGAACGGATACAGTGACATTGACGTATGAGACGCCGGGCATGCGAAATGATTCGTTCTTTTATGCGCAAGGCACCGGCGTACAAATCGGCTTGCAGGCTGTAAAGGGAGCACGGACTACGAAGCGGGACATTGCGGCGCAGTTGAAAAGCAAGTCGTTTCAGAACTGGAAGACAGGCGGCTATAACAAATCCAACGTCGTCTTTTTCATTGCCAAAAACCAAGGGGCGATGGGGGGAGAGCATGCGGAGGTCCAGTTTGGTTCAACAGGCGTAACCGGGCGGATGGAGGTTGTCCAGTACGGCGCGAGCATGGTCACGACGATTACCGCGATAAACGGAAACACGATTACGTTGCAGACAACTGCCCTGCGTGCGACAAGCGACGTCTACGTGGGACATGACGACACGGCGGCGCTGTCGCAAGCGTTGGCGGCGGCAGCGGGAAAAGTCCTGGACATTCCCGAGGGCACCTATCTGTTGAGCAATTCCTTGCAAGTGCCGGCGAGCACGGCGGTCAGAGGCGCCGGCAAGCAATCCACCATTTTGCAGTTTCAAATGCTGCAAAAGCCGGGAATGGTTGTGGCCAAAGAAAGCCATCACGTTTATATCGGACAGCTGCAATTGAAAAATATATGCGCGCCCGATGCCTATTACAACGGCAGTGACACAGAGGTTCACGGGATTAATATCCTTGGCGCGCAAGGAACGACGGTGGAACATTGCTGGCTTGACAACTGCGACGACAGCGGAATACGGGTCGGCTATACAGGGACGACTCTGTCGTCGGGGACGCGGCTGCTGCACAACATGGTGAAAAATACGTCGGAAGGCGCCGGCATTGAAGTGATCCGCGGAGAGGATTGTCTGATGATCGGCAACTATATCAAGGATTGTTCGCAGCATGCGGTGCGCTTATGCGGCGCCAGAAAGCCGATAGCGATTGGGAACACGGCAGAGAGCAGTCTGGACGGGTTCAATATTCAAGGCTTCGGCGACGGCCGGAACGTGACGCAGCGAACGCAAGATTTTATCATTGAGAGCAATGTCATCAAGGAGCCGAACGGCCCGGGCATCCTCCTGTCCAGCCAATCCAATAGCGGACTCATTGCGAACAACTGGCTTGAAAGCACGCAGGGACAAATTGGCGTTAATGTGATTACCTCTGTCGTCAAGGAAGGACAGCGGCGTACGACGTTTGATGTGACGATCCAGGGCAATATGATCAAGGGATTCAACCGCGCCATTTCGATTCGGGGCGATCAGAATCATATTGTGATTCGCGGCAACACCATCAAAAATTATTCCGGTCCAACAAGCGCATACGGCGTTTATCTGGATTGCGACGATGTTGGCGATCTGATCAACATTGTGATCGAAGGCAATACCTTTCTATGCCGGGCTCGCGATAAATCGGGGATTACGCTGTTTCGCCCCTCCTTGCTGACAAAAGTCGTCGTGCATCGCAACACGTTCATCATGCGCAGTTCCAATCCTTCTCAAGCTGATATGGCAGCCCGTTATATTAAAAACGCATACACAAGCGGCTACAATGCAGATGCATTGGAATCGACAATCAGCGGTACGTGTGAGCTGAATGGGACAACAGGAATCACTTCGCATAATACGAACGTGTTTATCGCGCTGCCGGTCTGATTCTTTCCGCTGCAAGATCAGAAATCGGTCTCTTATTAGGTTATGGGGGGGGAACAGCAGGATGAAAAAAAAGGCGGCTCAATGGACGTTGGGCGGTATGCTCGCAGTCGCCCTGACATTGACAGCATGCGGCAAAACCGATAACGGGACAACTGCTGACCCTAACGACAGTCAAGCTCCGGTGAAATCCATTGCCCAGGAGGCGGCGGAAGTCGTCTTTTATTCAAACAACGGCGATTCGGCGGAAAGCTTTGATTACCGCTTTGGAGTCGCGTTGCGCAAGAAGTTTCCAAACTGGACGATTACGTACATTCAGCGTGAGGGTGCCGGGACGGATTTGCCCGACCTGCTTTCGGCAGGTACAAGATTTGATATCTTCTTCCAGTCGATCGGCAATTTTGAGGCGCAGGCGTTCCCGGCCGGCATTCAGTACGATATGACGGAGCTGATCAAACGTCAGGGGATGGACCTGAGCCGGCTCGACGCGACGGTTGTCGATGCGGTCAAGCAAGCATCGGGAGGGAAGCTTTACGGCATCCCCGTTTTCACGAACAATTTGGTACTTTACTACAACAAAACGATCTTTGACAAGTTCGGTGTCACGTATCCGAAAGACGGGATGCGCTGGGAGGAAATGATCGACATTGCGAAGAAGCTCACCCGCAATGAAGGCGGTGTGCAGTACTACGGTTTTTCGCATTCCCCGACGCACACGGTTCGGCTCAATCCGCTATCGATTCCGAACGCCGATCTGCAGCAGGTTACGCCGACGATCAACAAGGATGAGCGCTGGAAGCAGTTTTATCAGGCATTCTATCTGGACCCGATGCGTGGCCAAGGGTATTTGGAGGGGATTCAGAAGCTGAATAAAATTCCGGACCATAACATGTTCGTCAAGGACAAAACAGTCGGGATGTTCGCTTATTTGTCCAGTCTGGTCTACGTCTGGGAAGAGCAGTTTAAAGGCGTCGATTGGGATATGGTCGCTCTGCCTACACTGGACAGCCAAAAAGGCGTAGGCTCGCAATCGTACCCGACCTATTTCGGCCTGACTGCTATGGCTCGGAACAAGGAAGCGTCAATGGAAGCGCTCAACTATCTGATATCGGATGAGTTCCAAGCGGCAATGGCGCGTAAGGGCATTATGCCTGTGCTGAAAAACGACGCGATTCAAAAGGAACTCGGTCAGGATTCGATTTACAAGGATAAAAACTGGAAAGCTGTCTTCTATAACCGGTTTGCCCCGATTCCGCCGAAAGCGGACTACGACGCCGGGCTGGTTAACGAATACGTCAAGGCGGGAAATCAGATTGCCTTCGATAAAATGGATATGAACAGCGCACTGCGCCAAGCGGAAGAAGAAGGACAGAAAAAAATTGCCGCGTTTAAAAGCAAATAAGAAAAACGTCTATCGACGTACTCCAAGGAGGAGCGACCGCGATTTAGCGGAAGTTTTTCTTGGTAAAGAAAGTCGCCCTCCGCTTTAACGCTTTAGCGAAGTTAAACTTTCTTTAGCGTTAAGAAAAGCTTCTAATCGAAGCCTTTTCCACGACGCATGACCCGGCGTAAGAGGTTGCTTTTCTTGGTAAAGAAAGTCGCCCATCGCTTTAACGCTTTAGCGAAGTTAAACTTTCTTTAACGTTAAGAAAAGCTTCTAAACGAAGCCTTTTCCACGACCCATGACCCGGCGTAAGAGGTTGCTTTTCATGCGATATCAGGAAGCTCCACCAACGAAGTTTATACGTTCTGATATCTTAAGAAAAACGTCTATCGACGTACTCCAAGGAGGAGCGACCGCGATTTAGCGGAAGTTTTACTTGGCGTAGAACATTAAGAAGGAAGGGAATGTGCGATGGCGATACGAGCTAAACGCTTTGGGTGCTTCCGGCAATGCTTCTCATTGCAGCAGTGTTCTTATTCCAATATACGGCAAGTGGCGAAGGTGAAGGGGCGTTGGATACAGGCGGCGATGAAGAGGGGACCGTTTTTCTGATCGGCGATTCTACCGTTGCAAGTTATCCGGCGAACAAAGCACCTTTAACCGGATGGGGCCAGGTAATCGGTTCCTTCCTCAAAGAAGGAGTCGCGGTCGAGAACGATGCCGTTTCCGGAACAAGCTCCAAAAGCTTTGTAGATGCTGGCTACTGGGCGACCACGCTGGGCAAGATGCAGAGCGGAGATTATCTGTTCATTCAATTCGGGCACAATGACCAGAAGTCGGATCCGACCTGGCATACCGATCCGTTTACGACCTACAAGGCGTATTTGGGCCAGTATATCACCGAGGCGCGGGCGAAGGGCGTATTTCCGGTGCTGGTTACCTCTGCGGAACGGCGGCGTTTCAACAGTGAAGGAACGATTACCCCTTCCCATAAGCAATATCCGACGGCCATGAAGCAACTGGGAGACGAGATGGATGTGCCTGTCATCGATTTGGCTGCCCAAAGTGCGGCGCTGTATGAGGCATGGGGAGTGGAAGGCTCCAAACAGCTGTTTTTATTCCTGGAGCCGGGGGACAGTCCCAACTATCCCGATGGAAAAGAAGACAATACGCATTTCCAGACGATCGGAGCGCTGGAGCTGGCAGGTTTGGTCGCGCAAAGTGTGAAGGATCAAGACATTACACCGCTTCGATCTCTGCTGAAGTGTCCCTGATCCGGTTCAACTAGTAGCGTTTCAGAAATTCGTTCCTCAAGCTCGCCATCGAGAAGCCGAAGGAAACACAGCGCGGCAGCACAGGTCAGGGAAGCCGGAAAAGACGGGGGCGAAACGGAACAAAAAGTTCCGCTAATCGCCTCCGAAGGCAGCCAAAAGGGCATCAGCGGAACGATTTTTTCCTCTATTCTATGAAAAAAACGGTTTCACGGGCATTGAGACGCCAATAGAGGAACTCGTTGTTCCGCTAAGCCGATGTTTCGTTGTCGTTTTGCAGAATAGAGGAACTTTTTGTTCCGCGACCGCTCGCCCCCTGCCCGGCTTAGCGCTCCTTGTACCTCAGCCGAGCCGACTGTAAGAGACGAACTTGCGAAACGTTCAACTAGCTGTGGCTCAAGGCGACGGATTCCGGATGCCGACCCCAACTCGCGGCTTCCGGACAAACAAGGCACTACCCCGCTGTATCGGCAAGCGGGGTTCGTGCCTTGTTTTGGCTTGCCTTTGCGGTAGAAATTAATTAAAAAAAACTGTAGGGCAAGCGTATATGATACGATAGAAAAGTTGGGTTTGCCTGCGGAATCGCTTGATTCACAGGCGAACATATGTGCTATAATGAATGTTGTAACGGATGCGAGGAGAGGTGAACGGTTTGTCTTTCGTAAGTCGATTAATGTGGTTTTTCAAAAAGCGATGGGGCTACTACGCTCTTGCGATCGGACTGATGGCGACCGTCAGCCTGCTGACGACCGTGCCGCCGAAGCTGATCGGAAATACGATCGACCATATCCGGGATGGCGACTTGACCGCATCCGGTTTAAGCGCGACAGTCGCCCTGCTAGTCGGGCTGTCGCTGCTGCTGTACGTCATGGTCTACGTCTGGATTACGACGCTGTTCGGCAATTCGGCGTTGATCGAGAAGCTGCTGCGGGGCAAGCTGCTGGCCCATTTGACGAAAATGACTCCGGGCTTTTTCCAGCGGAACAGCACCGGGCAATTGATGGCCCTGGCGACGAACGACATTTTGGCGATCGGTCAAACGGCGGGATTCGGCGTCATGACACTCGTAAATACGGTTGTCGGGGCGTCCGTCGTCATCGTGACGATGATTTCGGCAATCAGCTTCAAACTGATGTTGGCGGCGCTCGTTCCGCTGCCTTTTCTGGCCGTCGTCATCAGCAAGCTGGGCAAACAGGTGCGCAGCCGCTTCCTGGAAGCGCAGTCGTCCTTCGGTAAAATGAACGACCATGCGCTAGAGTCGATTTCCGGCATCCGCGTCATCCGTTCCTACGTGCAGGAGGAGCGCGATTTGAACGCGTTCGATGGCGTCGTGACGGACGTGATGAACAAAAACAAGCGGGTGGCGATTTTGAATGCGCTGTTTCAGCCGACCATCTCGTTCATCGTCGGCGTTAGCTATTCGATCGGCATCGGCTACGGCTCTTATATGGTGCTGAACAGCGAAATTACGCTCGGACAGCTGATCTCGTTCAACATTTACCTCGGCATGCTCATCTGGCCGATGATTGCGTTCGGTGAATTCATTAATATCCTGCAGCGTGGTACCGCTTCGAGCGACCGTCTCGAAACGTCGCTTGGCGAGAAAACCGACGTGCCGGACACGGACGCCCCGATTGCGGTCGAAACTCCGACCCGGATCGAGATGCGGAAGCTGGGCTTCGCATACCCGACCGCGGCGCAGCCGAGCTTGGCCGATATTTCGTTCGTTCTGGAGCGGGGCGAGACGCTCGGCATTGTTGGCAAAACGGGCAGCGGCAAAAGCACGCTGCTGAAGCAGCTGCTCCGTCAATACCCGGTTAAGACGGAAGCTTTGTTTATCGGTGATGTGCCGATCGAGCGCATCGAGTTGGAGCGGGTCAAGCGATGGATCGCGTACGTGCCGCAGGAGCATTTGCTGCTGTCCAAGTCGATACGCGACAATATCGCGCTCGGCAAGCCGGATGCGGCGCCGGAGGAAATCGCGGAGGCGGTGAGGCTGGCTTCCTTCGCGGACGATATCGCGGCGATGCCCGAAGGTCTCGAGACGGTCGTCGGGGAGCGGGGCGTCATGCTGTCGGGCGGGCAAAAGCAGCGGCTCGCGATCGCCCGGGCGCTCATCGTCGACTCGGATATTTTGTTGCTGGACGATGCGCTGTCCGCCGTCGACGCCCGTACGGAAAGCCGCATTTTGCACAATATTCGCAGCGAGCGCGCGGGCAAGACGACACTCATCGCCACGCATCGCCTGTCCGCCGTCAGCCACGCGAATTGGATTATCGTCCTGAACGAAGGGCGGATTCAGGAGGCGGGCACTCACGATCAGCTTATGCTTCTGGGCGGCTGGTACAAGGAACAGTGGGACCGCCAGCAAATGGAATCGAGCCTGGACCAATGAAAGGAGCCGTATCATGCCGAAGCCATCCACGACGAGAAGACTGATCGGGTACGCGCTTGTCTATAAATTCAGAATTATCGGCGCGCTTCTCGTGTTGTGCTTTGCCGTTGGCGCCGAGCTGGGCGGACCGTATATTACGAAAACGATCATCGACCGGCATTTGTCCGGCAGCGCCGGCGACCTGTCCTCCGTATTCGGACTCATCGCGTTGTACATGGCGCTGCTTCTGGCTGCCGGGATCGGCAACTTTTCGCAGGCGTTCATCTTGCAATCGACGGCGCTGCGCATTATCAAAAACATCCGCATGGACTTGATGAAGCACATCCAGCGCATTCCTCTGCGCTATTTCGACAATACGCCGATCGGGCAAGTCGTTTCACGTATCGCCAACGATACGGAGGCGGTTCGCGACTTGTTCATGAGCTTCATGGCGACGTTCGTCGTCAGCTTCGTGCAGCTGCTCGGCATTTACGTCGCCTTGTTCCTCCTGGACGTGCGGCTCGCCCTGTTTTGTCTGCTGCTGCCGCCGTTGTTCGCGCTCATTATGGCCATCCATCTGAAATATTCGAAGGTGTTCATTTCGATTATGCGCGCCAGGCTCAGCGACATGAACGCGATGATCAACGAGTCGATTACGGTCATGCCGATTATTCAGGCGTTTCGCCGGGAGAAGACGACGCTGGACGAATTCGAGACGCTGAACAACGACCGCTATGTGAACCAAATCAAGCAGTTCCGCATCTTTTCGCTCTCCTCGCGCAATATCGTAGGGACGATAGGCAGCCTCGTGACGGCCGCGGTTGTCTGGTATTTCGGCCGGGAGTCGCTGCAAACGGCGATTTCGTTCGGCGTGTTTTATGCGTTTATCGACTATTTGGGACGTATTTTTCAGCCGATAATCGGTATTTTCGACCAGTTGACGAATGCACAGCGGGCGTTCGTGTCCGCCGATAAAGTGTTCGCGATCATGGATATCGACGGCGCGGAAGTCGAGCGAGTGGAAGGGGCTCACCGCCCCGAAGGCAACGTGAAGTTCGACAACGTGACGTTCGCGTACAAGGAAGGCGAGCCCGTCTTGAAGCGGATTTCGTTCGAAGCCCGCAAAGGGGAAACGATCGCGCTCGTCGGGCATACCGGTTCGGGCAAAAGCTCCATCATGAACTTGCTGCTCGGCTTCTACGAGCCGGGCGAAGGGAGTATTACTATCGACGGGCGCGACATCGCGGCGATGTCCAAGCAGGAGCTGCGCAAGCATATGGGCATCGTGCTGCAGGACCCGTATTTGTTCGCCGGGGACATCAAGTTTAACGTGAGCCTGTACAATCCGGACATTACGCTGGACAAAGTGAAGCAATCGCTCCAAGACGTTGGGGCGGCGCCGTTTGTCGAACGGCTGCCCGGCGGCTATGACGAGCCGGTGATCGAGCGGGGAAGCACGCTGTCGTCCGGCCAGCGGCAGCTCATTTCGTTCGCCCGGGCGCTTGCGTTCGATCCAGCAATCCTCATTTTGGACGAAGCGACGGCGAGTATCGACAGCGAAACGGAAGGGCTCATCCAGCGGGCGCTGAAAGTCGTCAGTGAAGGCCGGACGACGCTCGTTATCGCGCACCGGTTGTCGACGATTCGCGACGCCGATCAAATTCTCGTGTTGCACCGTGGCGAAATCGTCGAACGGGGCAACCACGAGGAGCTGATGAAGCTCGAGGGCCGGTATTACAAAATGTATCAGCTGCAAAAAGGAGAGCGCGCGCCACAGCAGGCGTTCGCCCCGGACGCCGCGTCTGGAGGGGCAGCCGAGGCGGTTCAGGTTCAGCCGGCCAGGTCGCAATAAAGTTGGTTGGTTCCGGCAACGGCTCATCGGCGCGGGTATAGAAACGGTGAATCGCCCGAGGGACGAAATACGTTTGGTTCCTTAGGCGCGATCAAAAAATAATAGACCAATTGGTTGTCCGAAAAAAGCGTAGCGACACGAATAATCGGACAACATGAGGTTCGCCATTTTTTGAGCGCGCCTTATTCGGATATGTTCTTGTCTTTGAAAAATATATGTTCAAATCCTCCGACAGCCAGCACGTCGAGGGACGAGAACTTGAATGTTTAGGAGTCCGCGTAAACTGCGGACTTTTTGTTTTTAGTTAGGATACGGATTCTTGTTCTGATACGTGGGCAAAAGTCTATTATTGCCAATTACTGTCTACATGTACGAGGTTACGGACAAGCAAGTCGTGAAACCGACCGACGTACATGTGGTCGAGCCGGTACCCGGCAGGACGATGTTGACTTTAATCACCTGCCATCCGTTTCGTTCCAACAAACAAAGGCTGATCGTTTCAGCGGAAAGAGTGGATATAACTCCAGTGAAAACAACTTGAACATGCATCGCGATAAAAACGGGAAACTTGAAAGCCGATCCAGATGCAGGCGTGTAGTCGCTGCTGGAAGCGGTTTTTTAAGCTGTTATGCAATCATGAATAAAATGAATTTTAATTTCATATTACAATAATATATTGCAATTAATAAAGTTGGATAATATAATGTGGTTGTTAATCAAGTTATCAAGTCGGCTGATTTTACATGTACAGTAATCGAATTCTTACCTGCTGCGACGCGAATGTGAACGTTTCACCCGTCTCCGTCGAACGCTGACGCGGCATTCCTGGATTTGTACATGTAGGAGTGAAGGGGAGGATCAAGATGTAATCGCATACAATTTTGAGGGAATTGAGAAAGAGCTTCTCGTGTGAGAAGTCCGGGAGACCTGTGCTGTTACGATGGAACCATTTATTTTGGCGATTACTTTGGAGGGGAAATGTAATGGTTAGTAAAAAGAGCTATTTTATAAGTTTGGTTTCGACCGCATTGATTTCTGCAAGTATATTATCCGGGTGTGGAGGTGGAATGAATGAAAAACGGGATGCCAATGAACAAGACGATAAAGATTCGGATGTTAAGATGATCGATGAGTATACCGGTCCACCGGTTGAACTTCTCTTTTTGGATGCAAATACAGGAATTACAGAAGAAAAATTCGAGGAACACTTTGTCAAACCCGTTAAAGCCAAACATCCTACGATTAGTCTAAAGCTGCTAAAAGTAACGAGCCCTGCAAAAGATGATATTGAAGCTTTAATCGCGGCCGGAACGATCCCGGATATAGTCGCAGATAGTAATACGGGCTTGAATAAATATTTGGACATTGATTATGCCGAGGATTTAAATCCTATGATTAAAAAATTCAATGTCGATCTTACTCGATTTGAACCGGCTATAGTCGAAACTCTACAAGGGTTAGGTCGAAAGAAGGGGATCTATGGTTTGCCTTTCGGCATGAATTATGGATCTTTGCTATATAACAAGGATATATTCGACAAATTCGGTGTCAGGTATCCTGATGACGTCATTACGTGGGATACGTTTATCGAACTAACCAACAAATTGACCCGCAAGGATGGGGAAGTTCAATATATTGGCAGTGCAGCTCCTACTCCAGTTAATTGGTTAAGGCAGTATGGAGCATCTAATTTCGATGAAAAAGATGAAAAGGCTGTACTCACTGATGATAAACATAAGTATGTCTATTCATTACAAGAGAAACTGTTTCATATTCCCGGGTTTATCAATGGTAATATTTGGCGCCCTACGAACATGGCTGGAGGTACGATTGCTATGCAGGCGGGCTGGATTATGGCGACCACAAATCTTGTTAGTGCCGGCCCCCCATTCGATTGGGATCTATCTGCTTATCCGGTATTCAAGGAGAACCCCAATTATGGAAACTCTGTAGACTTCCCTATGCTCATTGTTTCTAAGGCGAGTAAACATAAGGAAGCGGCATACCGGGTATTGATGACGATGATTTCCGATGAAGTACAGCAGCGGCTCAACAAAAGTGGTCAGATTACGGCATTAAAAGATCAGAGCTTGAAAATGACCTATGCGCAGGATTCCCAAATCTATAATGGTAAAAATTTGCAAGCTATTTTCAAAGTATCCCCTGCTCCGTTACCTGATTACTCCAGATGGAAATCTGCAACGGATACATTTATAAATGCAGTCGCTCAGGAAATGGCTTTACAGAAGAAGGATATGAATACCGCATTGCGTGAACAGGAAGAAAGGGCCAATAAAGCCATGCAAGAACTGAAATGATGGCGGATAAATCCTGAGATGGATGAGCGAAAGGAAGGGGTATAAAAAAATGAAGCAGTTGAGCAGAAGAAAGTTATTGAGTGCCGCCGGTACGGCCGCTGTTGCGGGAATTTTATTTCCCCAAAGTGTCAAGGGACTGACCGGCCATGCCAATACGGTGACGGGCGATGTATATGGGAATCAGGAATGTGAGCAGCAATGTTCCGAGCTGCTGGCACTAACTGTTCGCGAGTTTAAGGAAAGAGGAGTAAATTTCAAAAGTCTCGGTGCTGTCGATGATGGAATAACAGATAATAGCGCTATTCTCAATCAAGCTTTAATAGATCATGTGCATGTATTCGTTCCGCCCGGACAGTTTGTGGTTAAAAATATGGACATTCCATCCGGTTCGATAATTAGCGGAATACAGGGTTTAAGTGTTCTAAAAGCAATAAAGTACAATGATGTTGGACAATATGTGGATACGCTATTTGATATTCAGAGTAAAGAAAATATTATGTTCAAAGGGATTACTTTTGATGGTGGAATTACTTCATCGGCTTATGTAGCAACAGACGATAAAACGAAAGTCCGGAATCTGTTGAGGTTCAGACAAAGCAAAAATATCAGATTTGAAAACTGTACATTCACCCGTTTTGTCAGTAACACCATCAATGCGGGCGTAAGGGTACCGGGAGACTTTGTTCGTTGGCATTTAGCCGCATTTGAACAATGTGATGGAGTGCATTTTGAAGGCGGTCAATTCGTCAATTCATACTTGGAAGGCATTACCGGATACAAGACGAAAAATCTGACTTTCGATAAGTTCTTTTCCCAAAACACGCGAGTATCAACGCCAATCAATGCATGGTATTGCGATGGATTTGTGCTTTCCAATTCAGATATTCGGGAAGATGTCAACAGGGGAAGCAATGCAGGCAGTGTACTGAACATCTACTCGAAAAATGTCAGAATACAAAACAATATCATTCAAGGCGGTACATCTATCGATTTTGGAAACGAAGCAAAAGACATTACGTTGGGCGGGTTGTTTGTACAAGAAAATGTGTTGTTTGAAAACAACAATGTAACCGGTTGCATTAACGTGATCGGTCCGGATGATGCACACCAGCTTAACAGAAATGTTAAAATACGCAATAATTTTATCAATGCGACAGGATTCTCAAGGGGAATCAATACAGGGAATTGTGAAGATGTAACGATCGAAGGGAACACGATTATCGGAGCAGATGTTACATTTGCTTATTCTCTGAATCGAATAGACAGGCTCAGAATAATCAACAATGTTGTAGTCGATTCTTATAAAATATGCAGATTTGTCGTTGTCGGGAAAGATATGAAAGATGTTGAGATTCGAGATAATAAAGCAATCACACGAGCACTTTATGACATAGGCGGAAACGGTGGATTTGTAGTATTTTCAAATAGCACAAACACGACAGGAGCAGAAGTTGTCGAAAATATTAACATTTATAACAACAATGTAAAAGCATCCGGCTCATGGGTTTACACGTATCAGACAGGAACGAATCGATTCCAAATTAAAAATATGAAAATTGAAGGAAATACATTCAATAGTCTTGATGGCGGAACGTGCGAAAGAAGTTTATCGCCACTTTATGTTGATGGATTGATCATAAGGAAAAACAGAATGGTTAATTCGCAAAAAGGAAATACATTTTCTGTTTGTTCCGATATCAAGCTCGAAGAAAATGAAATGAATTTAGTTCAGTTAACAAGCGTGTCTTATTTGTACGATTTCAGGGATAGTTGTACGGGTTTTGTCGAAGCAACCAAAAACAAATTGGTAACAGGTACTGCGACATCTCATTTTATTATTAGAAACGGTGCGTCGATAAATACAATTAGAACACAAGGAAATGTTCCGGACACGTATGCAGAAGCATTTAAGCCTTCCCATTTTGGCCCAACCGCCAATCGCCCTAGTGATCCTAAGGAAGTAGGGTTTACCTATTTCGATACGACTCTGAATAAACCTATTTCGTGGAATGCTACATCGTGGGTAGATTCAACAGGAACAGTTGTTTAATTCGTCGTTTCTAATGACAGGCGATCTCCACGTTCTAAGGAATTAGCAGTTTGTTATATCGCCGCGGGAAATGACCATGGCTGCCGTATCGCTAGCCGATTCGCGTGCCCGTCTGTCCTTCTTCGCGGTGATTTCCTCTTGTTGTCGATGCCGCCTCGTACACCTTTCCTTCCGCTTCGAGCATGACTGTGGCTTTCCGCATTCGGACATTCAGTTTATACTCGCCTCCTTCGGCTCGCCTCGGCCCGAGTCCTGTAGATGAGTTTCTCGAACGATACTTGGGAGTAAGATGGCTCATGCCCGGACCCTAGAGAGGATGTCCCTCAGCATGCGAATTTGAGCGTTCCAATGGAAAGAGTGACCCAGGAGCCGACCTTTGTGTCGCGTCACATATTCAATCTGGATAATCCGAATATTCCCGGTCCGGGCCAAAACCAGTTTGCGGTGGATTGGGCGGAACGACCCGTCTGCTGTGGGATCCGTTCCAGGATGAAGATGCGCTCCTCCAAGAATGGTACGAACGGATGGTCGGACCGGCTGCGGCAGTCGATCTGAAGGCGTATGACGATTATTGGGAACATTTTTGGACGGTGCGGATTCAGGATTCAGACTGGTTTTAAGATCGCAAGGATCTTGTTTATTTCAACTTTTTTTCAGGAGATTATTTAGGTACGGCCACCAACCAGGACATGGCCCATAGCAGACAACTGCTCGAATCGGCCTTGGCCAAGGCCGTTACGGTGGAGCAGAAGGCGCGCGCTGAACTGCTGCTGCGAGCCTTTGAATACTATGAAGCTTCTGCCTTGAGTTATTCGAAATCCGGAGTGAAGCCGACGAATAGTAGCGAAGCGTTGTCGGCAGGGAAGGAAATGAGGTATACGATGAGAGCAACAATGGGATCCGCAAGCCGCTTCGGTTGAAGATGTCCATCGATCCGTATACCAGGACCATCGCCATTCGCTAAACATTTGAGAAGTATTAGCTAGTTTTTCATTGGCCTCTTAACTGTGGCAAATGAGGTTCGGATTTTAATTATATAGGACTGTTTCGTTTGTATTTTAACGAGAAGTAAGATGGTATAGTACTGTTAACCCTTCATGAGAGGGAAATACAATGATGAAAGGGGAACAAAAGCGAGCTATTCATTCCAATTTCATAGGAGGAATGTGATAATGACGGAAAAAAAGGACAGCCAAATGAGTCGCAGAACATTGCTTACTTCGATCGGAGCGGCAGGTGCAACGTTTTCCATAACGCAGTTGTTAGGAGTGCCGAAACTCGCATTCGGCGAGCCCGGCGGTGTAACGAATGATGTATATGGCAACAGCTTTGGCATCGGCAACAGTTTTATGAAGCCGGTGTTCGAGGTGACGCTCGCACAGCTGCGCAGCATGCCGTTTCCGAACCTCACAGATGTGTACTATGTGACCGATGAAGGGAAAGAAGGGCATTTCCAATACGATGCAGCAGATGTTTCGTCGGCAGACAATACTGGGACAATTGTCGTATCGAGCAAAGGCGCGCGCTTCAAGCGTGACGTGCCAGACCGGATCTTCAACGTACGCTGGTTTGGGGCAATAGGAGATGGCGTTCACGACGACGGCGCTGCGATTCAGGCAGCAATCGATGCCATTCCTGCGGGCGGAGCGACATTGCTTTTCCCGCAAACAAGCCAATTTTATGCGTTGGAGAGCCAGGGGCTGTTGCTGGAAAACAAACAAAACGTTCGGCTTGTGGGTGAGGGCACGACGATCAAGTTCAAGGCGAATACGCCGGATGTCATTGATCAGCAGAGGAAACTGAGCATTTTGCGCATGCTAAGCAGCCGCTGGGTCGTGATGGAGGGGCTCATTTTGCACGGCAACTTATCACAGCGCGTTGCCGTTCCGACGCAGGAAAGCTTTCACTGCTGCCTTAATATGCAGAATTGCGAAGACGTGGTCATTGAGAATTGTCATTTTATCGAAGGGATGACGGATGGCATTTATGTCGGAGCAATCTACAACCCGCCAGGTTCGCCGCCAAGAACAGCATTGGTCAGCAAAAATATTGTCATCAACAACTGTCAGATGCTGCGCTGCCGCCGCAACAATATTTCCATCGTCGGCGCAGACGGCGCACGCGTCTCCAACTGCCGGATCAGCGAGGCGGGGACGATTCAAGGTATTTCGCCCCGTTCCGGGATCGATGTCGAGCCAAACAAAGGCTGGTTCGGGACTAGCAAAAACATCGTGCTGCAAAACAATACCGTCGAGAATAACGCAGGTACGAACGGGGTTTCGGTTGGCGGCAGCGGCAGTGAGAATGTGCGCATCGAGGGCAACCGGATTATGGGGCACACGACTGGCTTGAACTTGAACAACAATGCGAATGCGCCGATGAACAAGAATGTTGTTGTCTCGGACAATACGTTCAGCAATAATGTAAACGGCATGCGGATGGTTGCCCGCAATGTCGATATTATCAGCGGCAACTTGTTCGTAGATAACTCCAGCATTGGTCTGATTATGCTGTATCATATCGATGGTGTGATCGTGACACAAAACCAGTTTATCCGCAACCTCGACTATGCGATCTCAGGCGGATATAACTCGCCGAACATCGAGAACAACATCCGATCCGTTGTCATTACAAACAATTTGTTTGCGGACAGCGTGGCTGAATCGAATAATGCAACTGCTGGCCGCTCGGTCCGTTTGTATATGGCAGGTCCTTCAGCGCTTGTCGTCTTCAACAACAATATGCAGTTGAATCGGCCGGATGCTGTGCTCAAAATGAAAGGAGCATGGATCGACCGCGAATGTCTGGCACGCGCAACTGGAAATACGGCGAGCAACTTGTTTGATCCAACAAAGCCGCATGAAGGGTTTGTCGGGGCAGGAAACTACTCGGACGCACTGCTCATCTCGTAAAGCAGCTTTTCGCCAGATCGGACATATCATGCTGGATTTGCGAAGTGTCCACCATGCCGGGTAAAACGATAAGGAATTGTACAACGCGAAGCCTTGCGCCCAGGAGATGAGGGCACAAGGCTTCGCGTTGTAAAGAAGGAACATCAATTTTATGCAGCGCGGCCGTGTCGTTTCGCTGTCGTTATTCGACGCCGTTCCCGCGCAGTCCCCGGTGAAGTGAGAATTAATAGAGCTATGGCATGCAATCAAAATTTTTATGGGATTACTATATAATAGATTATTTTCAATTTTCATACATTATATTATTGTTTCCGTAAAATGGATAAACATCCTGTCCATTCGCTCAACCAGGCTGCCGTTCACTGGCAGCCTGGTGTCATGATGCTATCGTTATCCGAGGGAGCTTAATAATTAGATGCGTTTTCCGGCCTCGTTATAAGTGTATTTTAGGAATCGATTCCCCATTAGATTCTCAATCAACTCTTTTTGTAAACCGGACTTTTTCAGTGGCCTCGTATGGAACAGTGGTCATTTTTTTTCAACGATTCAATTCCCCATATAGTTCGTTGAAAAGCTAGCTGCCGGCTTTTACGTAACTACGTTTTGCGCAATTGATTAGGTGAGAGGCCAACATGTTTTTTGAACACTTGGCAAAAGTACGAAAAGTTGGGGAAGCCTACTTTTTCTCCAATTTGCTCTATGCTGAGGTCGGTCTCATAAAGCAATAAACTGGCTTGACGAATTCTCCTCGCCGTTACAAATCCCATCAAGCTGGTACCGGTTTCTTCACGGAAAATACGGGATATATAGGTTTTCGTCAGGTGCAGTTCTTCAGAGATTTGTGATAGTGTAAAGGTCTCATGATAATGCACCTCAATCCAAGCCATGATGGACTCGGAATGCCTTTTTAATCTTGAAGATTCGGCAGTGGCTATTGATTTCGTGTCCGTAAAGCCGATATCATACAGGGCTTGTAGAAGTCTAAGGACTAGAATCCCGAACTCATGTTGCGATTCAGTCTTTTTGCATTGTGCTAAACGCCGAGCAAAGAACTCGTACATGCGGCATAGCTCACTATCCTCGGTCAATTCTTGAATGGATTGATTGGGAAGTTCACCGTGCCAAAGCTGATTATAATAATCAGCCAGGTGCGCAAACGGATCTATATAAGATGTAAATACAGAGGGTTCAAAAGAGATGATTGTTCTTTCGTAGGGCTGACTCAGAGAGACATTCATTTGAACTCGATGCAGTTGAAAGGGTTGAAAGTAAAATAAAGTTCCCGGATTCACATCGATTACCTGATCGCCAACCGTAATATGCCCGTGTCCTTGATGGATATACAAGAACTCCATTCCTAAATGACAATGATAATATCCAGTGTAATCCCGGTCCGTAAAATGCCGGTAGCTTAATCTATAGGGCGTAGAGGATTAATTGATGTTCTCTGTGCGTTTCATTAATGCGCAACTCCGATTCCATGATACTTAGTTGGTGATATTCTAACACATTTTCGGTTTGTGCACGATAACAACAATTTAGTGAAATGCTGCTAAACTTTTGAGGTGTCGATATGTTATAAAATGACCATATTAGATTCGAGAAACTAAGAGGATGTGAAATTTTGGAGTATACAACTTTTGGCAAAACAGGGTTTCGGGTTTCCAAGCTAGGTCTGGGCGGTGCTCCGCTTGGCGGCGATTTCTGTCCGGTTACAGATGAGCAAGTCGTGGAATTGATTGATCGGGCATTGGAGCTGGGTATCAATTTTATTGACACAGCCCCGCTTTATGGAAGAGGAGAAAGCGAGCGCCGCATTGGCAAGGCCTCGCAGGGGAAGAGGGATAAAATGATCCTCGCCAGCAAGGCAGTCATGCGGGGAGAGAGCTTGCCATGCCAATGATCGATATCTTCCACGACGGAATCCCGAATGACGCGGCATCCTGGCGTTGCAACCGCGCTGTGGAAGAACGGATTGGCTCAATAGCTCGTTTGAAGCCCGATTGGGTATCGAGCTATATTTATTACCATTACCAAACACAGGAAGAGTCTCCCGACAGCTTTAACAGCACTTATATGATAGGCCTGTTAAGCAGGTTATTATTTTCTTACTACGAGCTGCCGGCCAGCGTCAACGATCCTAAGCGAATAGGGAAGTTGGAAACGAAGTTGTCTCCTGGCAGTTGGCATGCTGTCATGCAGCCGCATTTTGAGCCTTGGGAAGGCGCCCCGGAAGATCAATGCTTATGGAGCCGAATGGAGCTGCTCTTGTAGGACTACTAGTAAATCTTTGAAAATCGGACAAGGGAATGCGTTCAGTTGCGAGCGATACGTCGGCTCCAGACTGCTACTCGTTCTTTTTAACGTTTCAGGGAAAAATCTAGTTTTCCTCGCATTCGGTAAGCTTTAGCCGTATCTAGCTCGCAATCCTTCGAGTTATTCAAGGTTTCTTTCTGTGCCGGAAGGGTGCCTCCACTTGAAGGGTGATCTCAAACAACCTCCTCATCTTTTCCTCTTCTTGGCCATTCCAAGTCAACATCTTCAACACCGGTGTTTCTATCGGGTTTTTACTTGGCAGTATTGACATCTTCTCTTATTCATAGACCACCCCCACGAAGTATAGCGAGGAGGCAATATATCTTTGTTGTAGAAAAGTGCGGAGAAATTAATCGCATAAGGGAGCACGATCAACTGGCCGTCGGGTTTGTAGTCTTTGATAAATAAAATCAATCACAGCGTCCTTGTAAGGGTTCGAGAATCAATTGGAGCAGGATCGGTTTGCATCTGTTTAACATTGTTTAATTAGTTAACCTTTTCGGCGGGAGGTTTTAAAAATAGCTATTTAAATCTTGACTCGAAAAACAAATCAGGCTATAATTTAGTCAAAACAGTTTAAATATATTAACTTATATGTTTAACATTAGTTAAAGGTGTTTAATGGAAGGGGGGTGCAACAAAAGGGGTTGTTCTGAAAGCGTTATCACGATGAAGGGCCCTGCATGCATGATTGATTTTGAAAGTTGCCAAAACGGTTTTGGCGAGAAGGGCAAGGGAAATGCAAATTAATCAACGTACGGGGAGGAAAAGGGGGACTATGAACATTGTAAAACCTGGAACACGCTTTTGGATGCTGAAGCCTTTATTGCTTCTGCTGCTTGTCGCGCTTCTGGCAACAGCGTGCGGTAAAGCGGGGAATCAATCCAGACAGAACGACGCCGAGGAACCGCCCAAACCGGTAACACTCACGATTATGGCCACGTTGGACCCGGCTATTCTGGAAAAGCTGGAGCTTGAAAAGCATCTCAAGGCGAAGTACCCGCACATATCGCTGAAATTTATCCAGATTAAAGCGCCTGATCTTACGTTTGAGACAGCGCTGGCTTCAGGGGAAAAGCCGGACCTAGTCTGCTGCAGCATCGCCTCCGTCGGTCAATTTATCGATCTCGGCTTGCTCTCGGATATGACGCCGCTGATCAAAAAACATCAATTTGATTTGACGCGGCTGAGACCGGGAATGGAAGCGACGGTTCGCTCCTATTCGCAAACAGGCGAATTTACGACAATGCCCTTCTACATGAGCAATAACGTCGTTTATTACAACAAAGGCATCTTCGATCTCTTTGGCCTTTCGTATCCGAAGGATGGGATGACCTGGAGTGACGTAAGCGAGCTGAACAAGAAATTGACGCGTTTCCATAATGGCATTCAGTACTACGGATTTCAATTTAACCAACAGAACATGACCTACAAGAACCAGATGGCTCTTGCATTTGTGGACCGCAAAACGAATAAAGCGATTGTCAACACGGATCAATGGGCGAAATGGATGAGAACGATGGGCGAGTTCTCTTTTGTCGAAGGAAACAAGCCGGGCAATGGACAAAATCTGTTTCTGAAGGATCAAACCTTGGCGATGTATACCGGACCATCACTTCTGACCTTGTTGCCGGACGCGATGAAAAATGGGCTGCAATGGGGGATCGTTTCTTTGCCCGATTTTGATGGGATGAAGGGAGCCGGCACACAAATGAATGCGCCTTACTTTGCCATCCCGCCTACCAGCGAACACAAGGATGAAGCGTTCCAGTTTCTTTCCGTGCTGTTGTCGGAGGAGGTACAAACGAACCTTGCAGCGATAGGCTCCATTCCTGTCATTCAGAGCGAAAAGGCGGAAAAGGCATTAGGCAGCGCTTACCCTGAATTGAGAGACAACAATTTGCAGGCGTTCTTCAAGGATACGATTGCGAAGCCGCAGCCCTATACCCGTTACGACAGTACAGCCGCCAACCTGTTGTTCAAGCAGTTGGAGGAATACCAAAAGGGACATAAAGATGTGAATACGGCATTGCGCGATGCGGAAGAAATCATTAATACCGAGATAGCCAAGCTGGTTAAGTAGCTGGTGTACGAGGAGTGGAGAGAATGGGGGAGACCCGTACTATGAGAATGGCTGTTGTCGGATGCGGGGGATTGGGGAGACTGTATGTCCGCAACTATACCCGAATGCCCCACGTGAACCTGGTAGGCGTGTGCGATATTCAGCCCGAACTGGCGAATCCGGTTGCGGATATTGGAGAAACAACAGCTTTTACCTCGTTTGATGAGATGGTTGCAAAAGTAAAGCCGGATGTGGTCAGTGTGTGCCTCCCGACACACTTACATAAAGCCTTTGTCGTAAAGGCAGCCAGCCTGGGCATCCATGTCATTTGCGAGAAGCCGGCCGCTTCCAGCCTGGCGGATGCGCAGGAGATGATCGAGACATGCCGGCAGCATGGCGTCCGGCTCTTCATTGCCCATGTCGTACGTTTCTTTCCCAGCTATCGGGATATCAAAAGGAATGTGGATGCTGGTGTTATCGGGAGTCTGGGCTTGATCCATACCAAACGTTTCGGAACGTATCCCGGCGGATGGTACGCGGACCCGGTCAAGAGCGGCGGGGTTATCATGGATTTGCTGATCCATGATATCGATTATGTTCGCGGTCTGGCTGGCGATGTCTCCACCGTATTCGCCATGGGCCGGAGGACGGAAAACAAAGACTATGCGCTGGTAACCTTGCGGTTCAACAATGGGGTAATCGCTAACCTTGAGGGCCATTGGGGATATCCGGGTCCCTTCACGACGGCGATCGAAGCAACCGGGAGGAAAGGAATGATTCGTTTTCATACGGGAGAGGCATCCCCTCTAAAGATCTGGAAAAATACGAATCCACCCACTGCGGGTTACCAAAATGTTTCCATCCACGAGAGTCCGGCCGTACATGACCCTTATTATGAAGAACTGCTGCATTTTATCGAGTGCATCCAACAGGGCAAGGAAGCGATCGTTACTGCCGAGGATGGCTTGAAAGCGATGGAGGTCGCTATGGCGGCTATAGAATCGATTCGCTCCGGAATGCCTGTTCAGTTGGAAGAGAGGGGGAGCGGAACGTGAGTACACTTCGGGTCGGGATGGTCGGATTTGCCCATGGTCATGCCTATAGTTATTTGAACGCGCTGAAAGCGATCCCGCAGGTTGCAGTCACCGGTCTGTTTGACGAGGAGAGAAGTAGGGTGGAGCGGATTGTGCGGCAGGATGGCATAACGTATTACGACGATTATCGCGAGTTGCTCGGCACGGACATTGACGCAGTTGTCATCTGTGCGGAAAATTCCCGCCACGCCGCGCTCACGATCGAAGCCGCCCGTTCCGGCAAGCATGTCCTGTGCGAGAAGCCGCTCGGGGTGAGCAGAGCGGAGATGGAACAGATGGTCCGGGTTTGTCGGGAGCACGGGGTACAACTGATGACGGCATTTCCTTGCCGGTATTTGTCCCCTGTCGTCGAAGCCAAAAAAGCAATTGAAGCAGGTGCCATCGGGGATATTCTTGCCATTAAGGGCATGAACCGGGGCACGATGCCGGGTGGGTGGTTTATCGATCCGGCCTTGTCCGGAGGCGGAGCGATAATGGACCATACCGTTCATGTCATGGACTTGATGAACTGGTTCGTAGACAGCGATGTGACAGAAGTGTACGGCGAGGCGGGAACGCTGTTCCACGACATTCAGGTAGAGGATGCCGGACTTGTTCATGTCAAGTTTGCAAATGGCGTTATTGGCATTATCGATACGAGTTGGTCGCGCACGAAATCTGCCCCTATGGGTTGGGATGTCGTTATGGAAATCACAGGTTCGTCGGGTGTTCTCTCGGTTGACGGATTTGGCCAGGTCAATCACATTTACGGTGATGACAAAATGAAGGCGCAGTGGAGCTATTGGGGAGATTCCTCGGATGATCTGATGATTCAGGACTTTGTTCGCGCCTTGTTGGCACAAGAGGATGTGCCGATTAACGGTGAGGACGGCCTGAAAGCAACCGTTGTGGCGCTTGCTGCGTATGAGGCAGCGAGACAGAAAAAGCCGGTCGTTTTCTCCGGTTGAAAGAAATGGAATCCGTGAAATAGAAGGACGGAGAGAAGGAGATTCATTTTTCTTCTCCCGTTTCCATGAACGTATGGGCAGCGGAAAAGAGTATGTGGCATAAAACGACGGATGAGAACCAAAAGGAGTGGCTAGTGCTCGATTCTGTAGGGAAAGCAAGCGCGACCGGCGTTTATAACGACCCCTTTTCCCTGTCGGACATGGTTTTGGAGTTAAAGGTAAAGCCGGAAGCTATCAAAAACTGGGCACGCTACGAAATCTATTTTGGCTACCAGGACAAAAATAATACTTATTATTTGAGTCTGCACAGCGGTACGGGCGCGTTAAACTTATACAAAAAAATAAATGGGGGCTACACAGCCTTGAGGACGGCCGTTGTTCCAAAACCGGCAATTGGAACGACTGTAGACTACAGGATTGCCGCGAAGAACGGTTTCATCCAGGTATATGTTGATGAGGCGGAGGTCATTTCGGTCACTGACACGAAATATACAAGCGGAAAGGTTGGCGTCAGCGTCGCCGGATACTACGACAACAGCAGTTGGACGCTTGCCGTCGCGGATATCCGGATTACCGACAGCAACGATAATGTGATAGCAGACCATTTGCTAAGCGGAGATTTGTCCAATTGGACTTTCGATGTGCCCAAGTGGGATCCAAACAAGCTGAATGAAGCTTTTATCTATACGGATGGTTGGGAGGTGCCTGAAGATGCTGACGGCTGGGAAAGCAATGCGGCTGCTCTCGGCGCTGGATATAAAGCGGAGGTCTTCGGTCAAAGATTGCATATTGAGTCTGCGGGCACGGGGCAAAATGTCTTCTATTTAAAGAAATTCCTTTCAAGTCCCTATCAAAACACCAAGGTGCTGATCAGATACAAACTGGATATCCAGTCTACTATGGGTACCAGCGATGCGTTTCCCGCAATTATCGACTCTAGTGCGGAGGAAAATCCGGTTTCACAGCTAAAGCTAAGTCCTTCGGGACAAGTAGAGCTGCTGGGAGACGGGACCACTACGCCCCTGCCGTTTTTTTTGGAGAGCGGCAAGGAATATTTCATCGGTATGGTCATTGATTTAATGGATGCCAAGCAGGATATTTATGTTGGAAACGACGACGGCACTTCAATTGTCGTATCCGGGCAGCCCTTGACCTATTCAGCGCAACAAATCGAAGGGATTGTTTTTCATTTTGACGGGCCCGGAAATGATACGGCAAGCAGTATGTTTCTGGACGATTTGACGATTGAAGAGTACAGTACGGAAGCCATGGCAAGCTTTCAACAGCTTCTCACACAAAACGAGTTGAATAAAATCGATTATCTGGACGATCTGCAAGCCAATGTGCCGAACGGGATTATATTTTCCAACCATTCTTCAGCCGTATATGTGGATGGTACCCGGGTCCGGCTGGATTCTGATGATGATACGATACTCCCTGTCAAACAGGGAAGCGAAGTGCTCGTTCCTGAACAGTTCGTGATCCAATACCTGGGGAACCCTTCGGTTCCGACCCTTCAAATCAACGGGATGGAATATGTCTCTTTGCAGGCTGTAGCTGTTGCGCTGGACAAAAAGCTCTGGAGCAATGGGAATCTGATAGCGGTAAGCGATATAGAACCATTGTTCACTTCAGCGGATGCGCAGTTGGTTCAACGACTGGAGCGTACATTCGGGGTGTATATATCCCAGCAAGGAAGCGATGCCAATCCGGGGACGTACGATGCGCCGTTTCAAACGTTCGAAGCCGCGAGAAATTATTTGCGTGCACTCAAAAGCGACAAGGGACTCCCTGTGGGCGGCATTACGGTCTATGCAATGGGCGGCGATTACCGTTTCAATGGGACCTTTACGCTCCAGGCGTCTGATTCCGGCCGAGCGAGCGCGCCTATAACCTTCAGGGCCTATCCGGGGCAACAGGTGAACTTGTCAGGCGCCGAAAGCATCCCTTCTCAAACCTTTTCGGCTGTAACGGACCCGGCGACCAGAAACAGGCTGAAGGACGGCGTGGCCGATAAAATCCTGCAAGCTGATTTAAAGACGCTGGGCATTGTCGATTATGGGAAGATTCAACGAACCAACCCGAATACAAGCATGAATCCGGATAATCCGGCCCTGTACATCGATGGCGTGAAGCAGACGATTGCCAGATGGCCGAATGCAGGCTTTGCGTTGACAGGAGACGTGCAGGAGAGCGGGGCGTCGATCCGCGGGGCTACATGGCAATATAGTGCGAGCGATCCGAATGAGTGGACGCTTGCGGATCAACTTTGGGTAGAAGGATTTTGGTTTTGGGACTGGTACAGCGACTCCATGCAAGTCGACCGGATAGATACGGAGTCCCGGACCATTACAGTGAAAGAGACGACTCCTTATGGGGTGGCTAGCGGCAAAAGGTACTATGTCTTTAACTTGCTCGAAGAGATCGACTTGCCGGGAGAATGGTTTCTTGATCGGAATACAGGACTCCTCTACGTGTATCCGACTGATGATCTCTCGAACAAGAAAATACAATTTTCAACATTGAACGTCCCCCTGATAAACATAGAAAATAGCGAGAATGTGACCCTAACAGGGATGACCTTTGAAGAAACGAACCAGACGGCATTGAGCGTAACCTCAGCCAATCAAGTGCGTATTACCGGAAATACATTCAGAAATATCGGCGGTGCGGCGATCCGAATGACGGGCGGGCTTGATAATCGCATTACCGACAACGATTTCTACAATCTCGGAAAAGGCGGCGTAATTGTATCCGGCGCAGGTTATCGTCCGACACTGGCTCCGGCTCATCACACGATCGCTAACAACTATTTCACAAGGTACAGTATAGTCAGCAGAACCAGCGCTCCTGCCGTTTCCGCTCGCGGCGTGGGGATTACGGTCAGCAATAATGCGATATCGGAGGCGCCTCATTTGGCGATTTCCATAGACGGCAACGACAACATCGTCGAGAATAATGAGATCTTTGCGGTTGTCAAAGAAACGAGAGATGCCGGGGCGATCTATAGCGGACGCAATTATACCAATCAAGGCAATATGATCCGAAATAATGTGATCCATGACGTCTATGGGGATGAGAAGCAGGGCGCGCACGCCATCTATATGGACGATGCCCTGAGCGGGACAACCATCAAGAGCAATGTCTTCTTCAACCTGAACCGCGCCGTGTTTATTCATGGCGGGAGAGACCATGTGGTCGACAGTAATCTGATTGCTAAATCCAAGGAATCGATAGGTATTGTCAATTTAAGCGGAGGCGGAGGTTCCGCTTTGCTTGGTCCCAGCGGGACGTTAAGAACCACCTACATGGAAATGCCCGTCTCAAGCGATTTGTGGAAGGCAAGATTTCCTACGCTTGAAAACTTGTTTTCGGATGAGCCTCATTTGCCGAAATACAATACGATAACGAATAATTTGTTTTACCAAACGAATGATTTCACTGTGCCCGCCACCGCGCTTCCGACCGGTGTATTTTCCGGCAATACGCAGATCACAGACGCGACTCTGTTCCAGGATGCGGAGCACAATGATTTCAGATTGACTCGTAATTCCGGGATCCCCGGGTTTGTGCCGCCGGATTTCGGGCAAATGGGGCTTAAGCTGAATTCGCTTCGAACAGCGATGCCGCCTATACAGGACTTCAAGCTGACCTATCCCGGAAATGAGTCGTCTGATATTCCCGGATACGGAACGGTGTTGGCATGGGAGCCTGCGATCGGAGCCAACCGATACGTCGTGACGGTCGCGACGGATGAACAGCTTACCGATCTGGTATTTCAGGGCGAAGCGGATCATAACCGTATTGCTGTCAATACGCTGGAATACGGTGGATACGACTACTTCTGGAAGGTAGAGGCGATTAGCGATTCCCTATTGAATCCGGATGTCCGGATCAATCACGGTGGAGTATCCAGCTTTAGAACCGCAATGACGGAAGAAGCTAACAAATACGAACTTCAAAATACGATTGATGAAGCGAAGTCTCTTGTTCTCGGCGCCAATATCGGGAGCAATTCGGGGCAATACCCGGCTGAGGCGATGGACGAGTTTGAGTATGAGATTTTGATCGCGGAAAACATTGCAAATGACACGGAAGTTTCACAGGAACAAGTAGACATTGCCCTTGCCGGTTTAAAACAGGGAATGAAGATGTTTCGATCCAGGCAGGTTCAAGGTATCGTAGATTTGGGGGAGCTGTTGAAGGAGGGCTCCAACTGGGTTGCGGCGGATCCTAACTATATTAGCGTTAGTCCGAGTCATGTGCTTACGTTTGCTCCGCCAAGCGGCAGTATTACAGCCGGTTATAAATCCAAAATATCCAATCATGCGATTTGGAGTTTCCGGGCGGGGTTTGACTTTTCGCAAAATGCGTGGCAGGGGTTTACGCTGCGCGCGAAAAGTACGTCTACTGTACCTTGGAGCACGACAAGCTACCTGTTTGTTGTAAAAAGCAATCAGTTTGAGCTGCAAAGATTCGGTCCTTCAGGGTCGTTTTCGGAAGGCGTTATCACGATCCCCAACACGATCATCGACTCGGGCACCGAGCATCGGGTGCAATTCGGGACGTTGGATACAGAGGACGGCGTTCGGATCCTGGTGAAGATAGACGGGAATACGATTTTTGATTATTTGGATCAGGTCGGTTCCATTCCGGAAGAGGGCCAATTTGGAATTGTCTCCGTTTACCCGGCAGTATTAACGATAAAACCAGATGGAAGAAGTGTGAATGCAGATCTGTCGGCTTTGGAGATTAGCGATATCGAGCTTGATTTTGATCCCGATCAAATCAATTATGAAGCGACGGTCGGAAGCCAGGTGTATACGCTGACCGTGATCCCGACTCTCGACGATGGAACGGCCAGTATCGTGGTAAAACGAAATGGGGCGGAAATGAGCGGGAATGGCGGCTCTTACCCGATTTCACTAACCCCGATGGCCGGCGAACCGGATCAAATCGAGATTGTGGTTACATCGGAAATCGGTTGGCAAAAAACATATACGGTGTATGTGAACAGAGATGATGAAGCTCCGACAACAGAGGTTCTTCTGAGCCCTGCAGTTCCTGACGGCATGAACGGATGGTATGTGAATCCTGTGACCTTAAGCCTGAGTGCCGGCGACAACAAGCCAGGCGTGGTCCAGTCGGTGTATAGCCTGGATCATGGAGCAACTTGGCAGGTGTATACCCATCCGTTAACTTTTAGTCAAAGCGGGAGCTATGCGGTGGATTATCGCTCGACAGATCACGCTGGCAATGTTGAAGCTGCGAATACGGTATCCTTTCGGATCGACAGGACCCCGCCAACTGCAACGGTTGCATACAGCTATCCAAACGATGGAAGCGATTTTCCCGTCGTGGCGACTCTTGTTCCCGACGAAGCGGTGACGGTGACGAATAACGGCGGACTGAGCCAATATACGTTCCTTGCGAATGGCAGCAAGTCATTCGAATTTGTGGATGATGCAGGCAATCCGGGCACAGCCACGGCTACCGTAAACACGATTGCACTAAAAAGCAACGGTGTCCCGGGCAAGCCCGTATTGTCAGAGGACAACGTTAACGGAACTGGGATTGCCGATGGCAATTATGCGGTGAAAATGGATATGTGGTGGGGAAATAACGGCAGTCTTTACAAGCTTTACGAAAATGAGGTGCTTGTCGATACCCGAATTTTTGCCGATCATTCGCCGGATGCGCAATCCGCCGTCACTTCGATGGTTTACAAGCAGAACGGAACTTACCGATATTATGCCGAACTTATTAATGCCTTCGGTACAACCGGAAGCGATGTACTGACCGTTGTCGTTGCGCAAGCAACTCCGGCCAAGCCTGTCCTGTCCCATAATAACTGGGATGGTCGCCGAAGCTTCGACGTCAGTATGAATATGTGGTGGGGAACGAACGGTACAACGTATAATCTATATGAGAACGGCGTGCGCATTGATAATCAAGTTTTTGCGGATGATTCGCCGAATGCCCAAACTGCGGTGACGATGCTCCGGGATCGAAAGCCAGGCACTTACCTGTATCGAGGCGAACTTGTTAATTATGCAGGCATCGCTTCCAGCGATGTGATGGCTGTACAGGTCCAATAAGCGGTGGCTTGGCTTACCGGACCGTCCATTTGTCTGTTTACCGGAAATGCAATGGGAGCATTTGATTGTTAACCTGAAATCGCATAAAATGAAGGTATCTGGACACGCAAGGAGTCGAAATGGATGCCTACATTGCAGGATATCGCCAATATTGCCCAATGCTCCAAGGCAACGGTTTCGCTGGCCTTGTCCAATCATCCGCGCATAGCGGAAAGCACGAAAGCCAGGATTCGCAAAGTCGCGATAGAACTTGGGTATTTGCCGGCCGAACCGGATAATGACGTTGCAAGCAAGCCAGCCGCCAGCAGAAGGTCGATCGGCGTGCTTTATATCGGGGAGGACGCGCAGAAGAGCATCGGTCAGGGCTTTTTCCGCGAGACCTTATTGAGCATTATTCAGGAAGCTTCACGAAGCAACTGCAATGTCGTCATGATCGAGGTAAACGCTTCTAACGGGCAAATCACGGAGGACGAATTGTGCGAGAAGATATACAACTCCGGCGTTGAGGGCGCTGTTGTTATCTGCTTCCGCAAGGAACTGCACGGGTTCAATACACTGATTGACCAGCAGTTTCCGCTAGTGTTTGTCGGGGATCACACAATTGCGGACCGCGACGTCAAGTTGCACACTGTCATGACGAACAATCATGATGGCGGCAGGGAGGCGACGGAATACTTGCTTGGCTTGGGTCATTCCCGAATTGCGCTGGTCACCAGTCCGACAAGCACGGAGCGAATAAACGGGTATTTTTCGGCAATGCGGACTGCTGGGCATAACGTCAGCGATAAGCATATGATGATCGTGTCGCCGCCCTATGAGAAGAATGACGGCCGATTGCGAATGCTGGGAGAGCAGGAGTTTACCGCGATCTTTGCTACTTCTTCCTTGGCCGGTCTGATGGTTTTGCAGCATTTGCGATTTCTTGGAAAACAGATTCCGGATGATATTTCCATGATCGTTTTTGACGATTCGGAGTCATTCCAGATAGAGAGCCCTCCCATTACCGTGATGAAGCAGGATTTGGAATCGCTCGGCACGTACGCGGTCAAGATGCTGCTGGATGTAGTGGGTGAGGTGTTACCGCTGCCTGGACGAGTGGCGATATCGGGGCGGCTAATCGAGAGAGCCTCGTGCCGGTCGCTGCACGCGCCTCTCAAGGTAAATCGTTAAATACTGTTAACCCTCAGTCGTTGGAGAAATCTAAGGAAGGCCTGTTCTGTTTGAGAACAGGCCTTCCTTTTTTGTGTTCAAGTGTGTCTTGCAAGGTTAACGAGTTCAATTAATTAGGTTGTTAATCGATTTTCTTATTGAGTTTTCAACGACATTGAATTATAATTTTGATAAACAAAAGTTAAATATATCGTGAGTTTAGTTAAAATTAGTGAACGAAGGTTTGAAGATAGACAGGAGGTCATGCACAGCATGAAGGAAGTAAACGTTGAGGTACTTGTTGTCGGTGGAGGTACAGCAGGCGTATCGGCAGCTCTTGCTGCTGCCGAAGAGGGAGCAACGGTATGTCTCGCAGAAATCGGCAGCGGTGTCGGAGGCGTGGGCACCCATACCGGTGTTCATGTCTACTATTTGGGTACCCATACCGGCATGCAGAGGAAGCTGGATAAAGAGATCCAGGAGGTTGCCGGGAATTTGGGAGGTAAAGTAAAAGGCTTCCATCCTGAGGCGAAAAAAATTCGCCTGGAAGAACGGCTTGCGCAAAACGGTGTGACAATTCTGTACGATCATCTCGCGGTACAAGTGATCTTGGAGGGCAAACGAGTGACCGGTGTGGTGTTTGAGTCGCCGTATGAGGTTCTCAGTGTCCGGGCGAAAGTCGTTCTCGACTGTACGGGCAACGGTGATATTTGCGCGCTGGCCGACGCCCCTTTTGAGAGCGGACGGGAATGGGATGGCGTGATGCATGCGTACTCGCTACCCCCTCGCTATCTAAAGGAAGAAGCGGAGATCGCCGATTTTCTGAACTTTGACGTGGGGTGGGTGGACTCATCGAGCGCCAGGGATGTTTCCCGCGCTTTGCTGGAAGCTCGCAAGCTGCTCTGGGATTTGCCGGAGCTGGGCGGCGATCGTTTGATTGCCGTCGGCTCGCAGCTTGGCGTGCGCGAAGGCAGGCGCATTGTCGGACAGTATGTCCTGACGCTGGAGGACCTGGCATTGGACCGCCGATTTGCTGATGTCGTAATGAGATGTTACTCCCACTATGATAATCATGCAATGGACCTCGCCAATGAAAGTCGGTTTGCGCAAATATGGGAAGGCGTGATCGGCGCGTGGAAGGATCGCATCGGATGCGATGTGCCTTACCGCAGCTTTGTTCCAGTTGAAACGGACGGGCTGCTGATCGCTTGCCGGGCGTTGTCGATGGACCATGACACATCGACGGCCTTCCGCATGCAGCCGGATATGCACTGCGTCGGCGAAGTGGCCGGAACAGCGGCGGCTCTCTGCGTGCAAACCGGCTGTCTCCCGCGCGATCTCGAGGTGTCCGCCCTGCAGCGGCGACTGATCAACCGCGGCGTGCTGAAGGAGGGGGAGCTTGTCAGGCAGAGCGCCCCTTGGCTGACGCTGGACGACGATACGCGAGAGCAGCGTAACTGGACAGTGGAAACGGTGAGGCGGCCAGAGGTGCAGCGCCGACTGATCGAGGCACTGGGTACTGAGCAGGAAGGACCGGCCATATGGTGGTTATGGAAATCGGGAGAAAAAACGATTCCGCTGCTCAAGGAGACGTTGACCAAGTCGGAAGGCAAGCAGCAGAGAGGCGTTGCGATGGCGCTTGCTCTGCTGGGGGACCGCGCCGGAGCGGCCTGTCTGGTCCGGGCGGTAGAGGAAGAGGCTTTGGATGCTCCGCCCGGGTTTGAGCGCTTTATTCCCCCGCGGTGGATTGCCTGTCTCATTTTGCTTAAGGAGCTTCAGGAGGCGTCTTGCCTTGAGGTGATGCTTGATCGTTTGCAGCGGAGAAATCCGACGGCGCGCCTACCGGCATTTTCACAAATTTTGCACGTGCTGCACTATCTGATCGCGGTAAGCGAGCAGATCCCCCCGGATACACTGGCTAAGGTGAAGCAGGCAGTGTATCAGTTGCTTGCCGAGCCCGGTCTGGGGGAAGATTGGCAAGTCAACATGGAGCTGGATAATTCGATCCGCTGGAATATCGAGATGACGGCTGCTTATTTGCTTGTGCTGCTCGGAGAGGACAACGGTTATGTCATACTGGACGGCTACATGACGGACGGGCGCGCCTATGCGCGGAATATGGCCCATCGGTTGAAGGTGCGCCTGCTGCAGAAGGCCGTGCCCCAAGACGAGAGGATGGAGGTTCAACATTGATGCATGCAAGAAATTCGACAAAAGCAGACAAGGCGGTTTATGGCGAGTATGATGTTATTGTATCGGGTGGCGGACTCATTGGGCTTGTTAGCGCAACGGCTATGGCTCGCGCGGGAAAACGCGTGGCGCTGGTGGAAAGAAGAAATGCGCTCGGCTGGGAGATCGGGCGCGCACGCCGACTGTTTGACGAGCGGGATCAGGAGCATGCGGCTTCTCCTTATGTACGGGAGTTTCTGAATTGTATGGATGACAGGCCGGGTCAGAAGAAAGGGTTTCATGCGCCGGTTGCCGAACTGATCTTCGATCGCTGGGTGATGGATGCGAAGGTAGATGTTCTGTTTCACGGCTGGGCCGCACGGATCGCCGAGGAAAACGGGAAAATGGGTGGTCTGTACGTAGGGACGAGGGAAGGCTACCGACTATTGAAGGCTCCTCTAGTGATTGAAACCGACGAACCAGGCCGGCTCATCGATATGGGTTATATCCGCAGGCAGATCTCGCAGCCGGTCGTACGCTCGTTGCTGCTTGGCGCTGTTGCGTTGAACGGGATGAAGGAAATGCGGCTGCCCGCCGGCAACAGGCTGATCCTTCGTCCGTTATCGTCCAATCAGGCACGGGTGGATATCGAACTGAAGGCCAACGCCACGGTAAATGCGAACCATGATTACTTCGCGATGATTGACCAGGTAATTCGGCTTATCCGTGAACAGGTCGAAGGCGGAGCAGACGCCAAAGTAATTTATTTGGCCGAGGAAGCCTGGAGGTTGCCTGGATTTCAACTGGAAGAAGGCTTTTTCGAGGGTGATGCCCCCATTGGCCGGTTGCTTGCAACGGAACAGAGGACGGAACGTGACGCTGGTAGGGATGCCCAGTCGGCAGTCGAACTGCTGGCCGGACATTTGGTTTGCTCCAGCAGCCGGGGAGTGCTATTGGCTGGTCCTTGGCTACCCTGTTATTTGGCGGCTTCCTCTGATTCGGAATCGACAGCTGTGCTCAACCGCTTTCTGCTGGGGGAGGCTGTTGCTGCGTTTGCGTTGTCCCATTCTGCGGAAAAGATTTGGGGGCGACGTTCTCAAGATTCGGGGGAGTCTTTCGCACCTGAACTCGGATAATGTTTTATGCACATTTGCGTCAATTATTGTAGTTGGTGTCGAGGGACAAGAACTTATATGCTTGGAATCCGCGTAGATCGCGGATTTTTTATTTTAAGGATGGCGGAAACCCATTGAATCATTTTAGTGGGAAGCAGGGCTGATCGCAACAATGCAGTCGAAGCCTCTCTTGAACGTCTGGGATATTGCTATGGTGGTTTCTTAGCAAAGCAAGTCAGGTATCGCGCGAAAATACCGTATATTTGTTCATATTCACTCAATATTATTAATTTGTAAACATATTGACTGTAATAGTTAGCAAATTATAAGATATATTGCGTAAAAACAAACAAATTCGAGCAAAATATTAAAGCGGAAGAGGAGCGCATATGAAAACTTCAACCTATTTTAAAACGGGATCCATCCTTGCCACCGCAATCGCCTTGGCAGCCTGCGGACAAATATAATGCTCCCATAGGTTGAGACACGGGAGGTTAAAAAAT
>NZ_VDCQ01000130.1 GCF_006265175.1 Paenibacillus hemerocallicola
AGGGGTTCTCTTCCCCTACTTCCATACCGAACAAAAAAGCATCCTTACGGGTGCTCTTGTTTGGTATGGAGGCGAGGGGATTTGAACCCCTGTCCGAAGATAACGCCACATCAGCTTCTACGGGTGTAGTGACAGCTTTGATGTCACCCTAGAGTCTTCCTGTAACCGACTACCCTTTGGGTCAGCCTGATTATCTTCTTCAGCTAGCCGCAGGCGGAGATTTCAAACACATGAATTAATGCATGCAAGTTAAATTTGCTTCGAAAATTGACACTATATAAAAGCCAAATTACTTTTTTTTTGTGGTTCCTCCTCAAGAAATACCCTTGTATTATAGCCTTGGTAAGTATCTTCGATAAGTTGATTTAGATATTTTTTAAGGCCATTGGACCTTGACGGTACTTTAACATAAACGTGTAAAGTTTTGGACTTATAATCAAAAATAACATTAATATCATCTACATGTATGTTAACTCCAACTTGACTGGCTTTAGCCTGAATCATAGGTGATATTTGGATAGTTAGTTCGTTTTTAGATCGAATATTTACGGAGGTAATCCGTTTTTCATAAAAGTAGGCTACTACAGGAATTAACCCAAAGACAAAGGTAAGTATTAAATAAAATATACCGTAGATCAAAGATAATATTAAGTTTCCTATAGCCATAAAAAGAGGGAGAATGAGGTATTTCAGTTTATTAAGTAGAGTCACATCAAAAAACAAACCTCTACGAATTTGATTCTTAATTATAGAATAGTAGCCAATAACACCTATTATCAAGATCAGGTTAATTAATATCGGAATCACTCTTCCCCCTCCTTTCGTAGGCATACTACTTTTTCTTTCTAATCTTAATTTCATGGATCCTCAAAACATTATTTGTTCTATTCTCCCTGATGCTTATCTCGAGTGGATGTATAGTAACATTACTCCAATAATCCTTTAAGTGCTCCACAATCCAACTTTCTTTAAAGGAGCCCTCATAACAAGAAGATTCATCATTATAATCAACTTCTACATCCTCCAGATAGGTTTCAGACCCCACCTTTAAGGTCAATAAGGCATTACATTCCAATGTACGGATATAGTTCCCAAGATCATCCATCAACTTAAAGCTAAACTCATATCGACTATTCGGTCCAGAAGGCAAAGTAATATCTTCCATTAGATCTTGAAATGATACCGTAAAATCAGTATCCATCATAAAGTATGCCTTTATATACTCGTTTGATACCTCAATATAGCTTGCTTCTTTAATATTTTTGGCTGTTAGCGTTCTACTTGGATGACTTGCACCAAATTTCTTTTTAATCCTAACACGTTTAGGATTGTCCAAGTGCAAGCTACTAAAAAAGCGTATCACATTTTGGTCTTCTACTACACCTTCAAAAAGTCCGACTATATCATTCTCATCAATATTAAAAACCTCGGTATAATTAAATCCCATCTCCGTTTCATAACTAATTACTATTTCACGCTGTTGGGGATCCTTGACGTAAAGAACCGTATTATTAAATATAATTTCTTCATCCAATTTCTCGCGTTTACTAATTACAGATGTTATTTGTCCAAGCGGGAAGCCATATTTTGAGGCCAAAAACTCCAGCTCTTCGTTTGGACTTGTCTTTAACTCATACATATGAGAGTAGAATGTGAATTCGACAAGCGGTTTTACACTTCTAATTCTATATATAGTAATTGTATTAATGGGTTCAGTAACACCATACTTATTGCGTGAGAAATAGGATATGGTATTTTCTCCATACTCTAAATCCGCATTAATTTCTTCTCCTTGAAAGAGAGAATATCCATTACCTTGACCTTGAACTTTATAGAAGATGGATTCAATTTCACCCTGAATGCTATCAAGATGAAGTTTCACTACTCCCTCCAGCACATAAATATTCTCTTCACTCCAGATGGGACCATTTGAATTTATCCTTATACTTGTTACAGGAGGCATACTTTCATTATTGGGTCCATCTTTCAAAGGATATTCTACATGTTCACCATCAACACCATCAGATATTACGAGCCTTAAATCATCACTATCTTCAAGTATGACTTCGACTCGTTTGTCTGGTGTGATATTAAACGTCGAAAAGCTTGCTGTCTCGGCTACCTTACCTCCGATATAACTATCTACCGAAATAGAGGTAGGACCTTCTCCATAAGCTTCAACTACCACTTTACTTATTTCCTGGTCTGAGTCCTTATCTTGTTCATTACTTTCATAATACACATAATAAGTGCCGCCTAGTTCTAAAACATTTACGGACGTCGCTCCTAGTCGTTCTAAGCTAATTTCATCAATAGCTTCAACATGACCATAAATATAATCACCTTGTTCATTTACTAGAGATATCATTACAGGACATGCAACCTTAATAAGCTTTCCTGTAAAACCTTGATCTTTCACTAAATTGTAATCTCTCTTTATTCTCTCGGTCTCAGTAATTTCCTGATTAGAGAATATAGACTCAATAATACTTAACACACTTTCATCTGACGGTAAACCATCATGCTTAGCATTTTTAACAAAATATTTTTCAGAAGAAGGTGACATTGCGCTAAACAGTGGAACTGTGGCATCTCCATTGCGATAGTCACCAAAAACCTCTTCTAATTGGTTAATTTCAACTCCTGCTAAAGTTAATTCACCAAAACCTATTATTTCATGGTGTTCTTGCTCGAAATCTTGGTCAAGTTCGTCATGCAAATCCTTGATTACAGAGTCATAGTCATGACCATATTGTTCAAATATGGGTTGCATGACATCTCTAAAAAAGTCTTCTTGTGCATAATAATTTGTTTGAGCAGATCGAAAAGGAACAAAGTTATTCTCGCTTTCAATTGCTTTCTGATAATAGTTTTTCGAAGGCAATAATTGATATACACTTGGAAAAGTAGGGCATACATCTTTCGTTGTTTCTTTATTTATAACTACTCCTGTAATAAAACGCTTGTAACGTTCTGGGATTGATTTACCAAAATTTATGGTTTTATAGGCATCCATTGCCCCATGCCATGGAGTGCCCAGTGTAATAACCTTGCTTACTTTATTATAAGTAATCGGGTTCTCATGTTTAATTTGGTTAAGATATAACTTTGTTATTATTCCTCCCATGCTATGAGCAATGAAAATAATGTTGTCACAATCATCATCAATGTAATCATCAATCGTTTTTTTCTGTTCCAGTATGTTTTTCCGCCAGTCATATGGGACAGGAGTAACTTTAAATGGTTTGGCCCTAAGAAATTCTAATAAAGACTTATACGTGAAATCTAAGATGCTTATCGGTCTATAAAATTCTCCATCATTTTCTTCATTTAGTGTCAAATGCTCGTTATAAAATTTACGCATTTGGGGCTGTAGTATGCGAGGCCAAACATTTAGAGAATGCTTTTGAAGCGTGCTCCCCATAATTCCAGGTATTACTAACACTTGAGTTTTCACAATAATATTCTCCTTACATCTATGTTGTCTTAAAGCATACTAGTGCAATGTTTATTTTCCATCTGGAAATTGAGAAAACTTTTGCAATATTTTTGATGAGGGATAGCTAGACATTGATGCAATTCCGTTTGCAAGTTCAATCGGAAATAATGCCCCCTCATGTTTATGACTAATTAGACTGGGCAACGTAGTTAGTATACGTTCCAGTCCAATTAAATCCTCAGAAGAAGGAAAGCTATTTTCTTCATTGTAAGCTCCTGTGGGGATGTTTAATACCATATAAGTATGAGGATCAAACTTAACATACATTTTTTCTCCCCAGTTTGTTCTCTTACCATAAGGATGAGAAAGGTCGGGCATACGATAAACTTCTTTCCTAACGTAATCATGGGATAAAACTGCATAATGAAGTTTATCATTACGTTCCTTTGGAGATGTAAATCGGGCAATTGTTGAGAGATGATCAAAGAAGACACCACTCTTTTCTTGCCCAATAATATGTATTGGTCTTCCTACGTTTTTAGCGTGCTCAAGAAAGTCTCTCAAAGAGGGCACTAGCTTTGAATACTGACTTCTTAATGTAAGTGGTCCATCTTTTATAAATAACGTGTCACTTAATTGGCTTTTATCTGTATGGTGCCATAGAAGTCTAATTACTGTAAAAAGCATTAATAACTCCATAATTAACATATAAGCAGATGGTACACTCTCTGGAGCACTGTCTTCGTCCATATCTAAATGAAAGCCTATCATATCAGTAAGGAATACTTCTTTATGACACTCACCACAGTGTCCACGGTCAGCATCTACTGGTAATCCTTGAATATCAGCCATGCAATGAGGGCACCCAAAGGAGGGAGAATTTGTGGGAACACTACTCCACTTCTGATATACAATCCATTTAAGTGTTTCATAAAAAATGCCATTTTCATCCACTTTAACAGAATCTTTAATTATATTCCTTATAGCTTCATAATTACTGCCTAGACTTGTTCTGATATTTCGTAGCGGAAAGACAGTTGCGTGAAATATTGCACTTCCTGTCATGACGTCCTGAAGATGGAGTGGATGCGGATGTTCTTTATCTATTGTATCAATTTTTGCACGATCCATTGTCAATAACGCCGTTTTTACGAACGATAACTCTCTGCTGGGAAAGCCATCAGATGATACGCTCACAAAGGATCCATCTACTGCCCATACATTACGTAACGGTTCAGCGGATAGAGAATTAAATTCAGTCCAAAGGGTATTACTAGGATCAGCAATTTGGGCTTTAGGATATTCGAAATCATTGATAAGTGAATTTACCCATTCGCTTTCAATGACACTTAAATGCCCCAGCTTAGAAGCAGATTCACCTGGTAACCGCGTTCCTTGACTATATGGCACAATAACTCTTCCCTTCTAATCTGAAAATGCTGCAGCTTCAAATCGATTGGCTTGTACTGGAATAACAAATCGGTGAGATATAGTTAACATCCGCATATATCCTGGTGTCTTAGATCGTAGGATATCTTCCTCAATACCTAGGAATGCAATCTGCACTTTTGACAGTGCCTTGGTTTCATCAATCGATGATAAATGTCCCACAAAGAAATTTTCAGTCTGAGCCAGAAGTTCCTTATTAATGGTAGAAGGGGACTGAGTCGAGTAAACCATCCCAATATGAAACTTAGCCCCCTCTTTTGCAAATCGCGAATAGACACCAGTTAGATCTTTATCGTTAGTCGGGAATAAATTGTGTGCCTCTTCAAAATATATCTGAATATAGTGATTATTTAGTGAGTTTGTTACAAATTTCTGTTCCTGATGAGCAAAAATAGCCCTAGACAGCATATCTGAGAAGTATCTCCTGATCTCATCAGTAGCATTTCCTAAGTCAAGAATAATTGTTTTTCCCATATCTAGAAGTGCTAATATTTCTTTTAAAAAGTCGCCAGCTCTAGGTGAATGGTATTTAATATAATCTCTCAAAACGCTTGGCCCAGAACCAGTAGCAGGGCTCAAGAAGTCAAGTAGTGCAATATCATCGGCATCAAATAAAGCATTTCCGCTTGAAGATGTTAAATGTTCACTTGTTGGGTTATTACGTCTGTATTCAGTAACAGCCTGAAGCTCTTTGACAAGCTCGTCTAAGGTTGATGGTCGATCAGGTTTCTTTTTTCCTTTATAAACATCTTCCCTCAAAATATCTGTAAAGTGTGGATCAAATTTTTTAGTGTTTTTACTATTGAGCCCAAGAGAAAGCAGCCGTTGTTCATCAACAGGGAAGCCTGCCTTCTTCAATACAGCCCAGTAATACTGAATTTTTCTAATTGGTCTGGTTTTTTCGTTGAAACCCAGCTTTGAAATAGATTCTACACTCGGCAGTTGGACACTATAAAATGCTTTGATATAATTCGACGATTGACTATCCTGTTGGAGCATTGATGCCAATACATTCATACATGAGTCTGGTTGTTCATAAAAGTTTAATCTGAGTGGTTTAGATGGCGTATTGGGCCTTTCTGTCAAGGCATAAACTTCACAACGTTCTGTATATGCAGAGCGAATAGATTTATTCCCATCCTGAGGATTATCATTTGCATACTCTCCATTAATATCAAATATTACTTGGCCCACACTATTATCATTTGCAGTTGCCTCAATAATTCCTTGAGCAATTAACTTTACAACGTTTGACTTACCTAGTCTGGTTTTCCCAAACATAGACGTTCTGGAGCCCTTAAAATCTTTCATTGATATTTTCACCGAAATTCTATTACCTTCATTATTAGCAAGTTGGTTTTCCATCGTTCTTAGTGTTCCCAATTCAAATTGATGTTCAGATTTCACCATTCCATTAACTATAAGGTTCAATAAGGTCTCATCTGGTGAGTAAACCTTATAACGATGGGCGCTAACCACGTTGTTAACATCTCCTGAGAATGCTAACTGTTTTTGATCTGTTGGAGAGGGATAGAACATTCCAAGCACATCACATTCCAGCGCTCCCCACTGTAGTTCCCCTTGCGTCCAAACATCAAGTTCTGGCATAGACTTTTTATGAAGCTCAAAGTATGTTTGCTGAACCTGATTACTCAATGGTGTTGTTGTCACGCCCGTAACTCTTAGCAAAGTAAAATGAGGAGGTAAATTCCCTAAGTTGTTTGGGGTCATAATTAAAAACGAACCCCGTGGTATTCCACCAACAGCTATCTTGTATGGGTCCGAGGTAATAATTTTTGCCTTTTCATAGCCTAATTCCAAAACATAACCTACAAATCTCATTTTATCTAATTGACGTGCTTGTTCCATCCTCGCCTCTTGCTCTAAAAAAGTACGTAGAGAAAAAAGTGGATTATCCTGCGTAGTAGTTTTTGTTACCAAATTACCAAGTCCAACTTGAGTCATATTAATCTTCCCCCTTCTAAATTTGTATGGACTATTATTTCCTCATACTGATTTCTCTTTTTTGGATCTGCAGATATTGAACTATAGCGGGATACAGTATTAATTTCAAAACCTCGCTCTTGATAAAGCTCTCTTAGCAATTGGTGATTAGCGTTTGTCGCTATCACAATCGCTCCTCTTTGTTTAGCTCTGAGTAGTGCGTCCGCAAGCCTCAGTTGATCGTTCCAAGAAAAAAGATTTTCATTATATTTGATGAAGCCATTTTGATTGTGCCTAACCGTGTAGGGAGGATCAGCGAACACTAGATCATCTTGGTTTGCGTTATTTATTAGAAATTCAAAATCTGCATTCCAAATTTGAGTGTTTGTTAATAACTGTGATATACCTTCAAAATTATCAGAATCTAATATTACACTGTCCTTGGTACCCTTAGGCACATTAAAAACACCTTGAAGGTTCACTCGATATATTCCATTGAAACATGTCCTATTAAGATAAATTAGACGCGCAGCCTTCTCATATTGGTCATGGGGAATTGATTCCCGAACTAAATAATAATAGTCATTACTATGGTTTCTTTGATGAACCTCGAGCAATTCATTTACTTTAGCCCAATTCTCCTTAATCGAGCGATATGTTAGAACTAACTCCTCGTTTATGTCTCCAATAATGGCGCGGTTAGGCTTTAAATAAAAAAACACCGAGCCCCCTCCAATAAATGGTTCAATATATGTGTTATATCTCTGTGGGAAAATTTCACCAAACTTCTTGGTGAACCACCGCTTCCCTCCAGCCCACTTTAAAAAAGGAATTATTCCCCCACTCACTCAAATCACTACCCATATGTTCATATTTAAAAGCATGACTTTAGAACTAGTTCGATATTAAACGACGTTTTCCTGCATTTAACAAAAAAAGCATCACAACGGATGCTTAGTGGCTTAGGATTCTTTTGTTTTAAATCTATAACTCCCTTGTCAACAAGCTATTTTAAGCGCTTATTTAGAAAAACTCAATGATTCTAATTGAAGATCTACTCTATTAGATATTTCAATGCACGCAGCGAGTCCCAGTTACCCCTATATTGATCCCCGAGCGCTCTGACTTCCCTACTCTTCACACTTGTCGTATTATACAAATCACTGCTATCGTATGCCGAAATATTGAACATAATAATCTGATCATTATTCAAGTGCGCATATACATCGCCATAGGACACCCTAAGCTTTTCTTTCCCGTCAGGCAGGCTAACGGCCGTTAGTGACCCGAGGGTGAAGTGCTGCACCATTCTGACCGCGGTAGCCAGTACGCCTCACACGATTATCAAGAGCAGCTCAAGGTCTACTCCATGATCGGCAGCATGAGCCGCAAGGGCAACTGCTACGATAATGCCTGCATCGAATCCTTTCACGGTATCATCAAGAAAGAACTGATTTATCTGAACAAGTACGAGACCCGTGCGGAAGCTGAGAAAAGCATTTCGAGTACATCGAAGTTTTCTACAATAATGAACGCATTCATTCGTCGATCGGCTACCGCAAGCCATCTGACTTTGAACGCCAATACCACTTTAATTCGTTAAATCACTAAATTCTGTGTCTACTATCTTGACAGAGGTCCAAAGTCGTCGGACTAACGGCAAACAGAATCTTGTCTTTTACACTCATGCTCTTAAAGTTAATCATGCAACACCACGATTTTCCAAATTATAGTTTAATTCTGTTTTGAATCTTAATTCTCCTTCTCAATATCCACTATATACTGATTACCCTATGTTCCTCGAAGGCTGAGCTTTACATTTATTAATGATCATTGCCTTCTCATTTCACGGAGGCCTTAATGATGTAAGTATGTATAACATGAGAGATATTCTCGGATTCGAGTCTAGCACTACGGAGAAAGCGCACAATGGTGCAGAAATCATCCTCCATGTATAGTGAGAAACAACCTGATAAACGAAAAAGACCACGGAAATTGGTGCTCTCTCTCACAATCAAAATGGAGGCGAGGGGAGTATCGACAATCTCGATTAAACTTG
>NZ_VDCQ01000131.1 GCF_006265175.1 Paenibacillus hemerocallicola
TTCGGTCATATCGTACTCGAATTTGAAAGGCGTGATCAGCCGGTAATGATTCGTATCCGCATTGAGGATCACGTCGATCGGCTCTTGCGCCGCCAGCAGGTTGGCGAGATGGCCCGCCGGATTCGTATCCGGGGATTGCACGTAATTGACCGTGATATGAGGAAATTTCTTTTGAATCGCATTTCCGTATTGCGCCATCCAGTCGTCCTTCAAGTCTCCCGAGTTCGGATTATAAAACGTAAGCGTTACCGGCTCTTTCGGCTTATCCGCCGGCGGCTGCGCCGGATCCGAATTTTTGGCCGCATCGCCTCCTCCTCCCGAGCCGCAAGCGCCCAAAATGAGAGCAAACGACAGGAAAGGCAAAACCGCTTTCGACACCCTTTTATTGACCATCTTTATCTCCCCTTCGGTAAAGTTCAATTCCCCGGTATACGTTGCATAAGCCCGATGATTTCGTTCAGCCCGGCCTGAAGCCCGCTGCGCACCGGTTCGCTCGCCCATTTATCTCCCGTCTCCAACGAATCGACGACCTTGTTCAGGAAGTGCACGGCTTGATCCCGGCGTCCGGCCTGCCAATGGTGAACCGCTTGCCGCAAATCGTTGCTCGTCTGCTTGTATAGCGGCTGCCCCATGCTTCCGTCGGCAGCCGAATCGTCGATACGCTCCATCATGCCGGCCAGCGCCAGATCGGGGTTCGTGTACCTCCACAGCTCGTGCCTTTTGCCTTCGATACCCGAGCGCATGTACAGATCGCCATTCCGGTCTACCGTCAGATTGGAGAATTGGCGGGTATTGTCCAGAATCGCCACTTGCTTCGTCTCCCCGTCGATGCGGAAAAACACGCCGCGCGCCGTTCCGTATACGTTGCCGTCCTTGCCTGTCGCCATGAACGCGTCCGTCCATACCGTACCGGCATAGCGGATCGGCATGACCTCGTGCGTTTCCGTCACCGTTCGGGCAGCGGGATCGAAAATAAACAGGACTCCCTCGTCAAAGCCCCATATGTTGCCGTCCGGACCGACGATAAGCGACGTGACGGCCTGCTTTCCGGTTACGGGGACGATTTCCAGCTCCTTTTGACCGGTCGCCGCATCCCATACGAACAGCTTTCCTTCCTTCGCCGTCGGAGCCGGCGCGCCGTAAGCGCCCCAAATCGATGTGCCGCCGTACACTTTGCCGTCCTTGTAGGCAAGCGTGATGATGCTTTGATCCTGCACCAGATTTCGGTACGTCTGCAACGATTTCGTAGCCGGATCATAGACGGCGAAAGCTCCGCCCAGCTGGCCGTATTGGGGGACGGTACCCATAAACAGCTTGCCGAGCTCCTCCGATGCGACCATGCCGAACGGGCGATCCTGCAGGCTGTCGGCCGGCAGCTTGGCGATTTCGGCGGGATTCCCCGTTCCTGCAGGCCGCGACGTGTCAAACATCGCCAGCCGCGCTTGCGGATATATTCCGAAGTAGAGCACGTCTCCGATGGCCGTTATGCCCTCGGCTTGGCTGATTCCGAGGGATCCCGGTTCCATGACGCCTGTTGCCGGATCATAAATCCCGACTCCGCCCTGCGTCCCCGAGGCATACACTCGTCCGTCCGGTCCGCCCGCGATCGAGCGAATCTCGATCGGCTGACCCGGCACGTCGATCGTTTGGCCGCGCTGCTTCCCCGCCGCGAAATCGTACGTAACCGCGGCATTGTAGCCCGCCCATGCGGACAATGTGTAGGCCGGCGATTGCGGAGTCCCCGTTTGAATCATTCGCGCGGATTTCCAGCCGTTATATTTGCCGAACCGGAAGACGGACTCGGTTTGCTTCGTGGCAAAGTTGTATGCATGCACGTAAGCGTCACCCGGAGTGAACAGGTACGCCTTCGTTCCGTCCGCGGAAGGAATAACCTGGGACGATACGCCTGCACGCGTATATTCGATCGCCTTCGTCAGCTTATCCATCACGATCAGCGTGGACGTCTTGTTCAGTTGGATGAACAGCTTGCCTCCGATCAGATCGATGCTGTTCGGGTATTCCTCGACGGACAGAGACGCCGGCATCCCGTTCGCGGATACCGCGCCGGTCGCGGGATCGAATTCGACCAGCTTGTTGCCCGTTCCCGTCCCGACGTAGAACAGTCCGCGTTCGGCATCGTAAGCGGTCGCCCTAATATATTTCTCGCCCGGCACGAGAGTGCCGAAATTGCGGTAGGCGCCGGTCGCCGGGTCGTACTCGAACATCTTGCCCCCCGGATAAGTCCCTCCGTACAGCTTGCCGTCCGGACCGTTCGTCAGGCCGTAAACATAAGTCTCGCCCGCGATCGGTTTGCCCAGCGGCTCCAATTCGGCGGTTCCCGGTACGTAGCGGAACAATTCGGCCGATCCGGTCGTTCCGATGTATACGTTCCCGTCAGCCCCGGTTATCATGGACGGAGCGCTGGACGTTCCGGGTATTTCGATCACTTTGTCCACTTGGAGCGTGAGCGCGTGAACGGAGACGAATTGCGCAGGCGAGCCGTTAACGGAGGCGCTGATGTAAGGCGTCCCGTCGGGACCGTCGAATGGCGCGCCTCCGACGCCGACTACCCGCTTGAGCGGCGTCCCGAGCATCTCGTATGCGCCGGGTACGGCATCCTGCGCGTCGACCGGCTTCGGCCCCGTCGCCGTCGTACTGAGTCCCAGCATAAAGACCAGCAAGCAGGTGCCCATTTTTTTGGAAAGTTTCATTTGAAGATCTCCCTTCCCTTCATAGGTTGAAGCTTCCTTATGCCGTCAGCCCGGAAGCGTATACCGCCGCAGCCTCGTCTTCCCGTCCGAGAAATAAAGCCGTCCTTCGCGATCCTCGGCCAGAAACCGCGCTCCGTCCTCCACGAGCCTTTCCAGAGAAACGGTCGCCGGATCGTAACGGAATAAATGCATTCCTTGCACCGTTCCGTAAAGGGCGCCGTCTCTGCCGAAACGCAGGGAGGCGTCTCTCCATATCGACTGCTCGCCATAGCGGAGCTCCGGGAACAGATGCGCCAAATGCACATAGGTCTCATCGGCCGGGTCAAAGGCGAACACGTAGCCTTCCGACATGCCCCACAGCAAGCCGTCCGTTCCGAACGTCAATGCCGTAATCGCTTTCAGTCCGGGCGCCGGCAACGGAATGCCCCTGGCTTCCTCAGTGAACACGTCGAATACGAGCAATTCCGCTTCGCTCCGGGCAGGCTTGATGCCGAGCCCTCCCCAGACGTTCGTCCCTCCGTACAGCTTGCCGCCGCGATAGACGAGCGTTACGATACTGAGCTCCGGCAGCGGGTTGCGATACACTTTGCGCGCACCCGACCGCGGCTCGAAAGCCGTAATGGAGCCTCCAAGCTTGCCGTAGCCGCATATGGTGCCGATGTACAGCACATCGCCCCCTACCGTCAGACCGTACGGCCGGTCCTGCTCCTCGGCGGACAAATTGAACAATTGACGCGGATTGCTTCCCCCCTGGGCCATCGTCCAAGGCTGCGCCGGGTCGTATTCGAACAGCTTTGCATGCGGATACACGCTGAAATACATTTTGCCGCCGACCTCGGCGATATTTTCCGTCTGCCCGACTCCCTTATGTTCCGTAAAAAGTCCGGTAGACGGGTCGAATATGGAGGTGCCTCCGACCAGAAACGCCCCCGCGTAGATTTGACCGTCGGAGCCGGCGACGACACACTGCACGTTAGTCGGCACGCCTTCGATGTCCAGATCGGTTATCCGGATCGCCCCGGTCGTCGGATTGTACTTGAATATGCGGGTTTTGCCCATCCGGCAGCCTGCCCCGATCAACGTCCGCCCGGGAAACGATTCTTGATCCGCCAGTTGTACGAAGCTCAGCTTAAACGGCGCTATAGTCGTATCGATCCCGAGCGACACCGACTCTCCGGTCCCGATATCATACCGGTGAATCGTACCCGACGAGGTATAGTATACGGAGCCCTCGTACTCCTCGGATACGCCGAGACTGCCGACGTTCGGCACTTCCCGCTCCAGTTCCTCCGTTACCCGGCCTTGGCCGTCGAGAGCCAACCGGTATACGAGCATCCGGTTGGACGGATTCAGCCGGACGAACAGCCTCCCACCCTCGATGTTCAAGTCGTATACGAACTCGTCGTTCCGATACGACTCCGGCAGTAGCTCCTCGGTATGTCCGGCATCATGCTCGTAACGTTTCAGGCGCGGGTGGGAGCCGATCCCTACATACGTGACGCCGGCTTCCGACCAATGCGCGAGACTGCGCACATAATGCTCGCCGGGCTCGAACGGCTTCGGTCCATGGACCCGGAATCCCCCGGCCGGGCTGTACTCGTAAAACGCAGCTCCCGGGTACGTCCCCCCGTACACCGCGTCATCCCCTGCCGGAATGAGCGAATACCCGAACGTCGTCTCCGGCGTAGGCTTTCCCAACGTCTCCAGCTTGCCGTCCGCCGGAGTGTACCGATACACGTTCCCTTTATTGTGGGAAGCGACATATACGCTGCGATCGTTCGCGACCGTCATCGTAAATCCGCCCATCGCATCGGGAAGCCGAATCGCCTTAAGCATTCGTTCTTCGTCCAGATCGACGATGCCGAGCCGGGCATCTTCTCCTTGCGCGCCGTCCAGCGACAAGTACATGATCGTGCGGCCTTCCCCGGTTTTCACGAAGGCGGCGGCGTGGGAGGTGGAATTGTGGATGGGCGCTCCCAATTCCTCGACCGTCCCGAACGGAAATGTGGCGGACCGTTTCACTTCAACGGGTTCAATGGCTGTTCGATTCAATGCATCAGTCTCCTTATCGGTTCGTATGGTCGTACCGGATCACCATACCCATCGTTTGCTCCGGCAGCTCTTTGTATTTCCCGTATGCGCCCAACACTTCTTGTAGCGGGTATTGGTCGTAGATGAGCGGTTCGATCCGGATGGCCCTGTTCTCCAGCAGCCGGATGTATTCTCCCATGTTGCGTCCTTCCGTCCAGCGGACGAAGCCGATCGGGTAGTCGTTGCCGTGGAGCTCGTAGCCCGGATCGCCCCTGCCCGGACCTCCCGCTTTGGATACCGTCAGGTTCGCTTCCTTGGCAAACAGCAAGCTGCGATTGAAATCCATCTTCATATCGCCGACAACTACGACATGTCCGCGGTCCCTGACCCAGCGCAAGGCATGGTCGATCAAGCTCCCGTCGGCACTGTTCGCGCAGAGCAAAACCGCATCCGCGCCCGCTCCTCCCGTGCTCCCGCCCGCAACTGCGCCCATTTCGTCCAATCGCTCCACGACCGTACATGCGGGCAGCATCGCTTGCAGCTTCCGCCTTCTTTCCGGAATCAGGTCATGTGCTATGACTTGGAACGATGCTGCATGAGCGATTTGACAAACAAGCTGCCCGATGATGCCGAGTCCGACCACCGCGACCGTCTCGCCGAAATGGAGCGCCGCCTTGCGAAGCGCATGGATCGCGATCGCCCCGAGTCCGACGAAGGATGCCTCCTCGAAGCCGACCGATTCAGGAATCGGCACGACCAAATTACGCGGCACCGACAGCCATTCGGCATGCCTTACGTAAGGGCCCCCATAGCAAGCGACCCTTTGCCCCACCGCAAATTCGCCGCAATCTCCCGGATCCGCCACGTAACCGGCGGCGCTGTACCCGAGTGCCGCCGGCCGTTCGTTCGGTCTGCGCGCGATCATCAGCTCGGTTCCCGGACTGATGGCCGAGCAGACGGTTTGAATGAGCGCATGGCCCGCTTTCGGCGCCGGCTTGGGCTCGGTTTCGGTTAGGATCATTCCCCCTTTGGCAACGATGACACGCATGGTTTCCCCTCCATCTTATGTTTTTTAACCACAAACGAATCAAAATTACAATAACGATGTTAATACTCATTTGTGGTACGTATCTGATTGGATTATAACGATATCAAGTAAACGCTGTCAACGGAAAAATCGTCAGCTCGCGTATTCAGCCCATTTGCCGCCGCTGAGGTAAAATCCGACTGCTCCTAACTGTTCCAATTTGTGCGGCAAGTGACAGGCGGCTTATTTTTATTTATAATAAACGTTATGATCAGAATCATCCGATATGACTTTTTTCAATCAGATACGGACTAGGGAATCAGGAGGAACCGGGATGAGCCGGAAAACGAGGCAATCTGTACTGCGGGCGAAGCTGGACGACATGGTCACCGGCATCCGGGAACAAATCGCGAGCGGACAGCTGAACGACGGGGATTTTCTGCCATCGGAGCTGGAACTGGCGGAACGGTACGAGATCAGCAAGCATTCCGTCCGGAAAGGATTGGACCTTCTGGTCGAGCAAGGCTACGTGCTGAAGGTCCCGAGGATCGGCAATAAGGCGAATCGGCCCGAGCAAAAGCCGGCAGCCGTTCTTCGTCTGGGCTATTACCCTTCCATGTGGAGGCAGGCCGCTCTGCCCGAGCTGGTCAAGCTGTACCGGCAGCGGCATCCGGATATCGGCGTGGAGCTGATCCCGATTCCGTTCAAATTCGACGATCTTCATTTGATGCAGCACTATTTGGATTCGGGCATGATCGACGTCGCGATGTTCAACCAGCTCAGCTTCGGGGAGCTGCAGGAATCCGGCAAACTGAAGGAGCTATTGGAGCCGCTGGAACCGTCCGAGGAATTGTATCCGTTTTTGCTGCCGGCATTTCGGGAGGAAGGGCTGCTCCATGCTCTGCCCTTCGTCTTTTCTCCCGTCGTACTCGGTTACAATAAGGACCACTTTGCGGAATACGACCTGCCGGAGCCCGACAGCAGCTGGACGTGGAGCGATCTTCAACGCGTAGCGGCGGAAATCGGCCGGGAAAACAAGCGGGTCGGCTTTTATTATCATGCTCTGTCCGACAACCGTTGGCCGATCTTTCTGCTGCAGAGCGGGGAGCCGTTGTCGGCGGGAGACGCCGGTCATGTCGACTTCTCCGGCTCCGGGGTTCGCGAAGCGATTCGCATGAGCCGTGACGTTTTGAACGACCAAGGCTTGACCTCGCTTTTGTCCCAAAGCGACGGGGAAGCGGAGGAGCTGTTCCGCAACGGGAAAATTACGATGATCATGACGACCTATTTCGGCTTGAACTTGTTTACGGACGCCCCGTTCCGGTTCGATATCGCCCCGCTGCCCGCTCTTCGGACGAACTATACGCTCAACCTCGTCGTCGGCCTGGCGGTATCGGCCAAATCGGCTCATAAGGAGGAGGCCAAGCAATTGGTCCGCGAGCTGACCTCGCTGGACTATCAGAGTCTGATCCGCCGCCGGACGTTAAGCATCCCGGCGCTCAAAAAAGCGGCCGAACGGGGGGCCGATCCTGAGCATCCCGCTCTGGCGTGCGAGCCGTCGCGGTTTATGCTCTATCGGGAAATTATACGCAGCTTCCGGCTCCATTCCGATCTTCAGCTGTCCGGCGAAGCTCTTAAACGGATGCGCAGCGAGCTGAAGCTATATTGGGCGGGCGTTACGGATTTGGACGTCTGCTGCAGCGGCTTGGAGGATGCGCTGGCGGTTCGGCCGATCGGGTGAGCGGCGGTCGGGCCTCCGATTCGGCGATCGGGTGTGCGGCGGCCGGGCCTCCGATTCGGCGATCGGGTGTGCTGGTGTCGAGGGTCGAGGGTGGCGGGGCGATTCCCCGCTCTCCGACGAATAACTGGAAAACATACAGCTATCTGCGACATCGATGGTCGGAAAGGGAATTTAACTGGAAAACATGCAGGTATTTGAACATTATGATTGCGAAACACCCCCTACGGTCCAAACAACTGCATGTTTTCCAGCTATTGGACGAAAAACGGACAATTATCCGAAAATAACTGTATGTTTTCCATCCCGAAACGTTATGTGCGAGCTACCTGTTCCCAGTCCGGCCCCTTCTCCCCGCCGAAGCCATCATCATGCGATAATAAGAAAAACGTCTATCGACTTATTTCGAGGATAAGCGACCGCAATTTAGTTAAACTTGCTGAATCACAAGGAAAAGCGGCCGACTGTACGAGTCGACCGCTTCGTTCCTTAGCTGATGGAAAGACCTCCGCTTGCGTATCCCGTGACCGTATTGAGCAAGGAAAGCCCATCCGCCGTTGCCGAGAATACGAGCAGTAGGCGCGTTTCGGCCGTAACCGGAATGCTCAAGCCTGTCAAGATTCCGCTGCTGATCGTGCCCAATGCGACAGTGCCCGTGAGAGGCGGAGCCAACGATACAACCGCACCCGGAATTGCAGTGAACGTATTGTCAGGCGTGGTCGAGCTGAACAGCTGCGCCGTAATCGTTACGGTCGAACCTACGAGCGCCAGTGCAACCGTCGTGCTAAAATAAGCCGATAGCGCCGTTACTGTGCCGTCACGAGGCATAGAGAAAGCAAAGTTGATGATCGGTCCCAAAGCCGTACCGGTCAGATCGATCGTGCCGCCCGCAAGGTCGATGCCCGTCGCCGAGCTGCCAAAGCCGACAATGCTCGCGGTACCGATAAGTCCACCTGCTATGGTCGTCATAATCGCCGGACCGCCGGAAGCGAACGGAATGATCGCACTGTCGCCGGTTGCTCCCGTTGCTCCCGCCGGACCTGCGTCTCCAGTCGCTCCCGTCGCTCCTGCCGGGCCTGCATCTCCTGTCGCTCCCGTCGCTCCCGCCGGGCCTGCGTCTCCCGTTGCTCCCGTCGCTCC
>NZ_VDCQ01000132.1:0-405 GCF_006265175.1 Paenibacillus hemerocallicola
ACGAAAATCGGACTTTGCTGCTCGCCATCGGTCTGGCTGTCGGCCGCAGGTCCGAACGAAAGGAGAGCGCGAGGCTGCTGCTGGATTTCCTCGTCTCCTACCGCTCGCAGCTGACGATCCGGCAAAACACGCTCAGCATCCCGAGTCTGAAGCCGGCCGCGGAATGGTCGGGTACCGAAATCATGTATCGGCCTTCGCGGTTTCACCTGTATCGCGAGATCATCCCTACCTTTGCCCTGTATAGCGCCTTGAAGCTGAGCATAGAGGAGCTTCAGACGTTCCAGAGGGAGGCAAGGCTGTACTGGTCGGAACTGGAAACGGAGGATGTGCTCCTGGAGCGGCTGGAGCGAGTGCTGTCGCGGACGGGGAGTGTCGCCGGGGACGGCCAGTAAACTGCGACAACTA
>NZ_VDCQ01000132.1:415-7743 GCF_006265175.1 Paenibacillus hemerocallicola
ACACTCTTGAGGATAACGGAACAGGCTTCCGTTAACTCGATCATTCGGGGTGAATCAGGGGAGGAATCAGCGGAATAGCGGAACGGTTTTCCGTAATTTTGCGATCGACACGGGTATTCGGGTTCATAACATACGCCAGTTCCGCTATTTGACGGAATCGCGGCTCCGCAAGTCTCTGCCGAAGCCGCTTGCCTTCGCCGATCGTGCGGGACATGCCCTTCTGCAGCGAATGATGCTGCTGTCCAAAAAACCGGCTGCGTTCGAATCGGCAGCCGGCTTTTTTGTCGTTGCGACAGCTAGCTTGTCAAGGAAGCGGAATACGCTCCACGACCAGATCGTCGAACGAAGACGTTCCGTTCGCAGCCGCGTCCGACCATAGAAACACCTGGACATACTTGGCCGTAGCGGACGGCGTTACCTCGAATTCATATTGCGTCCAGTCCGTATTGTTCTGCGTAGCGTGCCACGTATATTTGACGGTGGAGACCATATCTTCCTTGACTTGTCTCAGACCGAGAGATACGCTCCCCGTCGTCGAGCCGTTTTTCACCCATCCGCGAACGACATATTTGCTTCCGGGCTGAGTCGGTATAAGGTCGGATACGATGATGTTCCAAGCATTGGCCGGGTCCGGCGCAAAGGAGGCGGAGTAGCCGCCGCCATGTTTCTCGCTCGGCGTCCACAAGCCGGCCCGCATCAGCCAGCTCGCGGGTCCCGTCGCCTGGGCGTTCGGCTGCTCGAAGCCCGGATTTTTCAGCAGGTTGCTGTCGATCCGGACCGCGAACGGCACGGAGCGGACGACCTGCCCTTCCGCCGTCAGATGAATCGTCGCCTGATACACGCTGCCGGTTACGCTTGACGGCACGTAGACGGTGCCGTTCACGGTCGTCTGCTGGTAGGCGGGCAACGAAATCTGGGAAGGCAGCTGCACGGTCATACCCGCAGGCGCATCCGCATCGAGCGTCACCTGCAAGCTGCGGGACACGTTGCTCGTCACGTTTACGGAGAACGGGAACTGGCCTCCCTCGGTTGCGACAACGGTGGCGGGCACCGCTTCGGCATCGAATGCGTACTCGGGCTCGTACGGGATCTCCTCGACATACAAATCGTCGAACCAGGCCGCGCCATTGGCCTGTTGGTCCATTTTCAGAAACACCTGAACGTATTGGACGGTCGGGGAGGGGACGATTTCCAGCTCATACCGTGTCCAATCCGACGATGTTAGCACGGGTTTCCAGGTATAGCCGATCGTGGAGGAGCCGCTGTTGTTGCTCTGTCTGAGACCGATCGCAACCTCTCCCGTCGTAGAGCCGTTTTTGACCCATCCGCGCAAAGCATATTTGTTGCCGGCCTGGATCGGGATTACGCCCGACGCGATGACATTCCAAGCATTGGCCGGGTCCGGCAGCAGAGAGACGGAGTAGTCGCCTCCATGCGACGTATCCCGCGTCCATACGCCTTGACGCATTCCCCAGCCGTCCGGTGCAGTGCCAAGTATGGTAGCTTCTTCGAAGCCCGCATTGGGCAACAAATTTTGATTGATGACGATCTGCAGCGGCAGCGAACGGACCAGCTTGCCGTCGGCTTTGACGCGAATCGTGGCTTCATATACGCCGTCGGTGACGCTCATCGGCAAATATACCGTTCCGGTTACCGAGGTTTGCTGGCCGGAAGCAAGCGTCAGCCCGGCGGGGAGCTGCATCGTGATCCCGAGCGGAGCTTCCGTCTCCAGCGTAACCTGCAGATCCCGGGTAACGTTGCTGGACAGTCTCACCGTAAACGGATATTCGCCGCCTTTATTCGCTTCGATGACGGGTGTGAGCGATTCTGCAACGAGCAAATCCATGTAGTCGTAGGAAATCCAATGCTCGACGGATACCGGAATGCCCGGCTTGTCCGCATACTCGAACGCGATGCTCGCCTTCAGGCTGTAGCGTCCTTGCGTTACGGGCGAGCCGATCCGGAAGTCGAACGTCTCCGAGTCGGTCAAGCCGCCGCCGAGCTGGGACATCGTCCAGACGTCAGGCTCCGAGCCGAACGGTTCCGGATAGTTTACGGTGACCCGCACGTTCTGCAAATCGACGGAAGCGCCATTGTCGAGGCTGACCGTCAGCTCGTTGGGCTGCTCCTGACCGACGATCCGGCCGCCCGCCAACTCGAGCTCCGCCTTGACGTACGCTCCCGCGATCGGCGAGAGGGATTGCCCGATTTGCTTCAATGCGGCGACGATTTGCTGCTTCGTACTTCCGTCGGGGAGCTGTGCGGCCCAATCGGTCAGCTCTCCGACGAGGCCGAGAGCATCGACGGCATCTTCCGACGCAGAGGCTGTATCCGGTACGGAACCTTGCAGCGAATCGGCAATGTCGTCCAATTTGCTATCCAACTGGCTTATTCTCGTGCTCCAATACGTGTCGCTCGACAGTTCGGCCGCCCCGTCGACCGTGTCGGATGCATGCGTTGCCAAGGCTAGGAAGGGCGTAATCCGGTACGTGAGCGACTGCAGCGGATCGAGTCCGATCGCGAGCTCGTCGTCCTGCTCGTCCCGGGTAGTACGCGAATCGCCGTACAGCAGCTCGGCGCGGTACCCGGTTATGCCGAGAGGAACGGCAACCTGGCGGGCTTGTGCGCTCGTATTGACCGCGGCGACGTAGAGCTCGTCGCCATCCTGCCACAGCGTCCAATACGTATCCTGCCCTTGTCCGTGTCCGATGCGCTCAGCTCCCGTAATCAGCCCGCCGAGAAGCTCCGTCTCTTCGCGGAATTCGACGAGACCCGGCCATAGAGCGGATTGCCGCAGCTCGAAGCCGTTCTCGTTGAAGGAGTAGTAGGCCATGCCTTGAGCGCCGTTCAGCAGCGACTGGTAAGCCATATTGCGCAGCTCCCCGATCGTCGGCAAATGCGGCCAAACCGGCGGATTGTACATCGCCTGAAGGACGTTCAAGACGGGCTTGCGGTTCCCGGCGGCTTGCTTGGCCCGGATGGCGCTCTCCCCGACGGCGGAAATCGGGTTGTAAGGAAACGGATACACGTCGGTGGCGAAAATATCCGTCAGCTTGGATACGGTTTCGTAGGCGGCTGCTGGCGCTTCGACCATATAGGTCGGATGCTTGCTGTCGAGGGAGCGGATCAGCCGGTACGCATCGGCGAGCTCTTCCTTCGTCTTGTTGTTCTGAATCGGCTCGTCCATGATCATCCAGGCGAGTACGGCCGGATGGTCTTTCAGATTGGTAACGAAATCTTGGGTCAAATAAACGTTTTCCTTCACGTTCATGTTGGCATAGAGCGGGACGAGCACCTTCAAGCCGTTCTGCTGGGCGGCATCGAGCGTGCCCCGCATGACGCTGACTTTATCGGTGACGCCGCCTTGCACCGTGTTGACCCCGGCCAAGCCGACATAAGGGTAATCGGTCCGGCGTACGTGATAGGCCGCGACCGGAAAGAAGGGCTCGCCGTCCACCATAATCGTGCCGTCCTCGCGAAGCATCGTCGGCCGGTCGATCCGGAACACCGTCTCCTCGGCTTTCTCCAGCTCCGCACCGGCCCCGTCCAGCAGTCGGACCTCTACGCGGTAGGGCTCGTCCTTGACCATCAATGTCGGGTCGAATGCGAAGTCGAGCGGCTGATCCGCGCCGGCCAGACTGTACGTAGCGATCGTAACGCCGGTCGACTCGCGGTAAATGCGCGCTTGCGCGGACTTGTTCTCCAGATGTCCGTCTCGCGAGTAGAACGAGGCGCCGACCCGGCCTTCCGTCAGCTCCGAGTAATAGAACGACTCGTCGGTCGTGAGCTCGATCATCGCCCGTTGCTTCTTTAGCACAATCGAGATATCGTCGAAATAAACGGTGCCGGTGCCGTACTGCCGGACGAAGAGGCACAATATCGTCGCCTCCGGAGGAGCGGTAAACGTAAGCTTCAGGTTTTGCCAATCCCCGGTTATTTCCGACGGCAAAAACTTGTACGTCGAATCGTAGCCGAGTATATGATTGGCGCTCGTGCGCTGACCGTTTTTGTAAAACTCCAGCTTGTAGCCGGCGCCTCCTCCTTCCATGTCAAAGCCTTTGACCCAGGCGGAAACCTCGTACGTCACGCCCTCCTCCACGAGGATGTCCTGAGCGATCCACGGCTTCGTCTGCTGCTGTGTCCGGATGCGGAAGCCGTTCGTTCCCGTGCGGGCGGCGTCGGTCGTGAGCGCCAGCTCCGGGTTGCTCCAGCCCTGGAAAGGAATCCAGTTCAGCGGAGCGGAGCCGTCGCTTTGCTCGAATCCGCCGTTTTGGATCAAATCGTCGCCGATATCGGCCGCGACAGCGAGCGGAACGGCTGCCGGAACGAGCAAGGGCAGCAGGAGCGACAGCAGGCAGGCGATCAGAGCCGCCTTTGCGCCGAGCGGTCCCATTTTCCTCAGAAAGCTCGAATTGGACCCGTACATGATCTTCCCTCCAATGTTTTCTTGTGTACATGCGTTTCGTTCTGCGATGTCGAACGATGAAAAATGCTTTTTAATTCAGGTCGCCGACCGGTCCATGAAAGCGTTGCTTGGCATTAGCGCAAAAGCAATAAAATGATAGCGCTTACATTAATTCGCTTGTTCGTATCCGCAACTTCTGCCGGACCGTTGCGACAATCGATGGCCACCTCCTTTGACCGGCTTGTTCGATGCGTGGTGGGCGGCGACAATGATTTGACCTATCCCGCCCACGGCACCCTCCAGGCCGCCGGTATACCTTTATAGTAAATCGGACGAGTGGATAAAGCTTTGCCGCCTAGGGCCAACGTTTTGCCAATTCAGTCGGGTTACGGTTTAGCTTTGACGTTGTACCCGTACAAAACGGTGACCGCCGCTTGAGCGACGGCTAGGCAAGATTAGCTCTTCCTGTACCGGTAATATAGGAACGAGCCTACGGGTGCGGTTTGGATCGGCTCAATGGTCGCGCCAGAAGGACCGGAAGCCGCCAAAGCTCGCGACCTCCGGCCCTTCTGGCCGAGCGAAAGCTTTTCCGAAGCAGCAGACCTTCTTGAAAGACTAAAAAAATAAAAGACAAGACTGCCGCTGTCATATTATACTCACCTGTAGCCGCATAAAAATGTAAATTAATTTGTAGGAGAGATAATAATGTTGAGTATGTTTAAGGCGATAATTCCAACAAAAAAGCAATTTAAGAAATGGTCAATGCCCGGGAAAGTTACATATATCAGTTTTATAATTGGGATAATCAGCCTAATCCTCGGCATCATTCCTTATATTATTACTACAAATAACGTTGATAGAGAAGAACTAGTAAAACAGTTAGAAACCTCTGATGGGGCTAACGATTTACGCACATTAGAAGCTACGCTTCAGAAAGTGAAAGATAATAGTAGTTTGCAAGATGTGTATCTTTACTATAAAGGACGATTAGCCATGAAATCTGCAGAGATTCCAAAAGACAATCCTGGGAAGTACCTTTTACAAATAGATACAGGTAGTGATTACTACATTAGAGCCCAAAAAGGACTCGCATGGTATTATAGTACTGTTTATTCTGGAGAAGAATATGAGAATAAATTAAAAGAAATTACAAATAAAATTGAATCAAACAACATGATTGACCCATTTTATTTTTTTCTTAAATACATGGTAACAAATAAAACATATAGTAATATTGAGAAGGAATATAATCGATTTGTTAATTATTATAAAGATACATACAACTTTAATGAATCTTATTTTATTGAACCGAAAAACGTACCATACAGAACGTATTACATCCTTCCTATGAAAGAAATACAATCACTGAATTTTTTCTTTAATTCTGTTCTCTTGGAATTCGCAGAAAAAGAAAACTTAACTACGGAGAAAATTCAAGCATTTGCTAGATTAAAAAAGATTGAAAAGAATACTGATTACATTTTACTGGACGAGGGATTCACGCTTTTAAATATAAATTATAAAGATAAGGAACAGCTAAAAAATGAGTTAATTGATTTAAAACTTAATACCACTTATGACGAATTTGTCGGAGAAAAAGTAAGCACAGGACAAGTTCCGATCACTATTTACTCCGCCGAATTAAAAAAATAACCCCAGCAGTTTGATAGCGAAATTGGATGAGGGCTCCTTATAGGCCCTATTCCCATAAAATCCCGAATACCCAAGAAAAAAGGATATAATCGCCTTGTTCTGGGGCGAGTTGCTTACGAAGGTTTGCCGCAGCGTGGCCCTTGATGAAGGGGGAGGGTGCCGACGAGATGAATTCCATATCCAAGTATGTGGTTACCACTACGCTAGAAGAACCTCAATGGAACGCCAGTTTCATCAAAAACGACATTATAGAAGAAGTGACCAAGCTTAAGCAGGAACGGATCATCAATTTCCGATCTATGGCAGCGGTCAATTGATTCGCTACCTTGATGGAGCACAATCTTATCGATGAGTATCACTTTATGGTCCATCCGGTAGTATTAGGCAAGGGCAAACGACTCTTTACGGAACAGGATCAAAGAGACTTGAAGCTGGTAGGCGTAAAGACAACGTCAACGGGTGTGGCCATTTTATCCTATTAACCCGCAAAATGTGTTGATTAAGCAGTTCAAGGTAAGTTTCACAACCAACACAAATCTAAGTGTGGGGCAAGCCCCTAAGTGGAATACACTTTGCCAGTCTGTCGACTCTTTTATTTTTTCAAAATAAAAAAGATCGAGGAGGGGAAGTTCCTCGACCACTATCGCTCTTAGAGGGGCTCCCGACAACTCCTCGCGATATGTTGAACAGCAGGGATTGAGGGCAAAATTATGCCGTAAGAGTGAAACCCCGTAACCTACGGCGCAGCTTCATCCTTTCTACGAAACTATATATGTGCGGCGCGGAGAGAGAAAGTATTTCATCGAGGACAGCTCGTACCGGATATCATGCCGGGAAGCCTCATCTTTCTCAAAGAAAATGTCGTGCACCGAGCCACTTCCGGCAGCGTGCCCGGTCATGAAAGCTACGTGCTCGGCTTTCACAAGAAGCTGTTCGGAAGCGAGCATCAGACGCTGCTGTCGGGCGACAACTCTCCTTTTTTGGGCAGACCTCCGGTTTTGTCGCTTAAGGACAACGACCGGCTGCTGATAGAGGGACTGTTTCACAAAATGAAAAACGAGCTGATGAACAAACGAACGCAATTTCTCGCTTGCATTAGGGCTGCTGCTGGAGATGATGCCCTGCGGCAAATGGAGGAAAGCACGGGCTCTGTGGACAAAAAGAACGCGGCCCGTCATAAAAAGGTTACGGAAATCATCCGCTATCTCAACCAGCATTATGCCGAACCGTTTTCCCTGACCGAATATATTTCCGCCATCCGCATCAAGGA
>NZ_VDCQ01000133.1:0-240 GCF_006265175.1 Paenibacillus hemerocallicola
TTCGGTCATATCGTACTCGAATTTGAAAGGCGTGATCAGCCTGTAATGATTCGTATCCGCATTGAGGATTACGTCGATCGGCTCTTGCGCCGCCAGCATGTTGGCCAGATGGCCTGCCGGATTCGTATCCGGGGATTGCACGTAATTGACCGTGATATGAGGAAATTTCTTTTGAATCGCATTTCCGTATTGCGCCATCCAGTCGTCCTTCAAGTCTCCCGAGTTCGGATTATAAAACGT
>NZ_VDCQ01000133.1:250-7666 GCF_006265175.1 Paenibacillus hemerocallicola
TTGGCCGCATCGCCTCCTCCTCCCGAGCTGCAAGCGCCCAGAATGAGAGCAAGCGACAGGAAAGGCAGAACCGATTTCGACACCCTTTTGTTGACCATTTTTATCCACCCTTTCAGATCGAGTAAGAAACAAAAATCCTAAATGCTATATTCCAATATACATATAAACACGCTCGCGCTAACGACATTATTTATGCGTTTTCGGTCATTTATTATCTGATTGAATAAACTGTGTTTCTTCATCTCATAAATAATGTAAGAAGTGTGCATTTCAACCCAGTTTTTGTGCATGAGGTTTCCACGCCACACAACAATGATGGCTCCCGGCAAAAGAAAAAAAGCCGCTGCTAGGCGACTTTTCGGCAGGCAAATATTTGACCAGTGACGGCAGAAACGGTTTTTACAGTTGAATCGATATTCGATCCGCCTAAGGAGCAGGCTCGATATGAATATGGACATGCTCGATCAGGTGATCCTCTTTCATGCGACGCTCGATATCTTCCGTAATCGTATGGCTCTCTGCGACGCTAAGGTTCTCGTCGACCAATATTGTAACGTCGAGCAACACATAGTTTCCGTGGACTCTCGCTTTTATATCTTTCAACACCTGAACGCCGGGCGTCTTCCGTATCGTTTTTTTATACTGGGACAATTCTTTCTCATTAAATCCGTCGGACAAAGAGTGGATCGCTTGGTGGAAAATATCGTAGGCCGTTTTACAAATGATGAACCCGACGGCCATCGCCGCCAGCGGATCAAGCCAGCTTAACCCGAATTGAGCTCCGATTATGCCTATGAATGCCCCGAAGCTCACGAATGCATCGGAACGGTTATCTTGTGCGGCGGCCATCACGGCGCTGCTATCGGTCCTATTTGCCAAACTTAGGTTGTATCGATATACCCCGAACATGACAAATCCGCAGAAGAGCGCGGTCCATGCCGTAATCAGATCCGGCGTACGAACGGAGCTTTCAAAAAACGTCATGACGGCTTGAAACAATACTTGGATGCCGACGGCCGCCATAATGAGCGATGCGATTAACGTAGCAATCGTCTCCGCACGGAAGTGACCGTATTTATGATTATGATCCGGCGGCTTTCTTGATATTCGAAGACCGATCAGCACGGCGACGGAAGCGACGATGTCTGTCGTATTGTTCAATCCGTCTGCCCGCAATGCCTCGGAATAAAACAAATATCCGATCGTCAGCTTGAGGACGGATAGGCAAATATAGGCGGCTATACTTACCCATGCGCCTCTTTCCCCCTGCCGCAATTTATCGTACATTTCCATTTCGGCGTTCTCCCACTCCATAAGATTTACTTTGAACATAATACCCGATGAATATCGTGTGGGTCTAGAGAAACAGTCTTGGCGAGGGCTAACCCTATTTGCATCCGACAAATCTTTTTGAGCGGTAAAACAATGTTTCCCCGGACAAACTCCGTCCGTTATAATGCCATATCCCTTCCATTTTTATCCCATAAAACAAAAAAAGCCGTGGTGCGCACGACTTCAAAATAATTAAACAGGTCCGTAGAATCTCGCCTCTTCAGGATATGTCACGGGATTTAAGGAATTTATCGATTGCTCCGGATACCGCATCCATACTGACCGGCTTGCTTATATATTCATCCATCCCCGCGCCCAAATATTTTTCGCTATCGCCTTTCATCGCATGTGCCGTCACAGCTACGATAAAGATGCTTTTCTCGGACGGCATCGAACCTTTTATCAACCTGGTCGCTTGTATTCCATCCATATTGGGCATTTGAACATCCATAAAAATAAGGTCATACGGATAACGTTTCACCGCTTCGACGGCGTCTTCTCCATTTTCGACTACCGTAGCGCTGTAACCCAGCTTCTCGACCATCTTTGTTAAAACGAATCGATTCACGTTATGATCTTCCGCTATCAAGATGTTCAGCCGGTTTTCTGTCTGGTTATCTTGTTGAGCCGGGCTATCCTTTTGCGCGCATTTGGGACGATCTTGAATCGAAAAGCCGGCAGTGAACCAAAAAGTGGAGCCCGGTTGCTCCCGACACGGTTTATATCCGATCTCGCCGCCCATGAGATGAACAAGCTTTCTGCATATCGCCAATCCCAATCCGGTCCCTTCCGTCTTGCGCGTCATAAAATGATCCGCCTGATAAAAGGGCTCGAACAAATGGACCGCTTTCTCTTCGGGCACTCCGATACCCGTATCCCGGATTTCAAAATGCAGACAGGCCGTACCCCGTTCTAGCTTCGTACTTTCGACCGAAATTGCCACGGCTCCGGCGGGAGTAAACTTGATGGCATTGCTGAGCAAATTCATAAGTACTTGTCTCAGCTTCGTGACATCCCCCAGAACCAGAGCAGGTACGTTGGGACAGACGGATGCAGTCATCTCCAAATTTTTCTCGAGCGCTTTTGGCAGCATAATGTTCAACGTTTCCGATACGACGGTTCTCACGCTAAATTGTTCTTGGACGATTTCGGCTTTGCCCGACTCGATTTTGGAGAAGTCCAAAATGTCGTTGATGATCGTCAGGAGCGTATTGCCGCTTTTTTTAATATTTTCGACATATTCATGCTGCTCCGCGTCCAGTGTCGTCGCCAAGAGCAGGTCCGTCATTCCGATCACTCCGGTCATCGGAGTTCGGATCTCGTGACTCATCATCGCTAAAAATTCGCTCTTCGCTTTATTCGTCTTTTCGGCGGCTTCTTTCTCGATAAGCAGCCTCTTTTGTTCGGTCATGTCCTTGGCGATGAAATAAAATCCCGCATTTTTATTATGAATAATAATTGGCGCCAATGTAGCCAAAACTTCAATTTCCCGTCCGTCCTTGTTTTTGATCACATTGATCGACTTCTCGACGGCACTGTAATCCGTTGAAACGGAAAGGATCTGTGCAAGATTGCTATCGCCGATCAGTTCGGAGATACTAGATCCGATCAGTTCTTGGATCTGATATCCCGTTAGCAATTCGGCCACTTGATTTCCATTTAAAATGCTGCCGTCCAAACCAAATGAAATGATCGCGTCGTGATTGTACTTTTTAAGCGAAGTATACCGTTCGATGCTATCCTGCAGCTTAAGTTCCACTGCTTTGCTTTTCGTAATGTCGATAAATTGTGTAATGAAGAACAATGGACTTCCAGCGAATTCATCGCGAACAAGAGATACATGTATAGACGTCCAAATATGATTTCCATTTTTATGCAAATACTTTTTTTCTATTTCGTAAGAAGTGATAGTGCCATCGAGCAGCTCTTTTTTGAAACCCTTATGATCGGAATGATCGGGAGACGTAAAGTCTTCGGCCGAAAGAGCCATGAGTTCTTCTGGCGTATATCCGAATATTTTGCACACCGCGGGATTGACACTCATCCATTTACGGTCCATCGATACTAAAGCTATACCGATCGGAGCATTCTTATATACGTGCTCAAATAAAGCCTGGTGTCCTAAAACCTCTGTATCCGGCATATTCCGCACCCCTTGTATCGATTCAAAGTACTCTTTCTATATACTACTGGTGAAAGAACACCGCGACTACCTGGTGTTCTTTGTTTTCAATTACCCGCTATCCGTTAACTTTAATCGATCGTTGCATAATTTTCATTAAAAAACAAAAAGCACCGGCATACGATGCTTTTTGAAGACTTGTATTCGATCGGCAGCGCGGATGGGTCAAGCCGCCTCTTCTCGACTTTACTTTAATAGAGCTTCCTTATGCGACTTCGCCATTATTTCCGCAACCGTTTGTTCCGGCGTCCATTCGGAAGAATCCAACCACATGCCGATTCGAGGGGTTTCATTGCGCAGCACGGCATCCAGCGCTTCCACGGTCCAATTGCCGTATCCTTTTTTGGAGCGGGCCTCTTCCCTCCGGGCCACGACGGTCGGATTCGGACAAAGGACGACGACATAGAGAGGACGGCTATGGATATATGATATAAAGTCAAGCAGCATCGGTCCGATTACGACATCCTGCACGACGACCGTAAATCCGGCCTGAACATATGTATCCGCCGCCTGTGCGGCCAGACGATAACGGAGCAATAGTTGATCCGCCTCGACCTTCCCGAGGTTTGGATTTATTTCTTTCCGGTTATTTACGATCATTCTCCGAAACAGATCTCCCCTTAAATGAACCGATTTCTCGAATCGTTCGGAAAGCAATTGCGCGACCGTCGATTTTCCGCTTGCCATAATGCCGGTTACCAGATAAATGCCGGGACGTTCCATAGTCATAGCTCGTTCGTTCCTCCTTCCCCATTTCATTTATTATAAGACTTATGTATAGGTCACCGTAAGGGGGAGTTCTTTTTCATAAGAAAAAAGTCCATCGACGTATTTCAAAGGTGAGCGACCGCGATTCAGCGTTTGTTTTTCTTGGTAAAGAAAGCCTCGTTTCGCATTAGTACTTTAGCGAAGTGTAACTTTCTTGATCGTTCAAAAATATCCAAGGACGATCATTTGTATTAAGATAAGATAGGATATGGCGCTTTGAAGGAGTGGTTACAAGATGCGGTTTCGGTTAGGCCGCTTGTTATTGCACTATCGGAAGATCGCGGAATACCGGCTCAAAAGGCTGCGCGAGCTCGTGCTGGATCGGCCGTTTCGGCCCGGTATTGTGGTGAAGGGACGTTATACGGTGCGTAGCGTGCTCGGAATCGGTAGCTTTGGAATCAGTTACTTGTGCGACGATGCGGCGAACGGCCAAATGTGCGTGATGAAGCAGGTAAAACCGAGCAAGCGCGCGGGAAGAAGCGGGTCGCCGGTTTTCGAACGGGAAGCGGCGACGCTTCGCAAGCTCGATCATCCGGGCATTCCGAAGCTTCTGGACCGGTTCGAGGAGCGCAGGCAGCTTTTCCTTTGTATGGAGCATAAGGAAGGCCGCAACCTTGAAGATATCGTATTTGCCGACGGCGTCGTCTTCTCCGTACGGGATGCGCTACTGATAATCAAGAAAGCTATCGTTATACTCGAGTACGTACACGGCGAACGGATCGTTCATCGCGATGTCAGAATTCCCAATCTGATATGGCAGCCGGACGGCAACGTGGCTTTGATCGATTTCGGATTGGCTTGTCCGGTATCGGAGGACGGTCGGATCCCTCCCGAGGAGGACGATGCGCACGAGCATTACGCCGAGGAGAAACGGATCCGCCGCGAGCCGGTATTTGCCAGCGATTTTTATGCCTTGGGCCATTGCTTGCTGTTCTTGCTATATACGGGCTACGCAGATCAGCCGGGGCAATCCGAACTCGGCTGGGAGGATGAGCTGCATCTTCATCCGGATGTCCGACGCATGATCCGCAAATTGCTCCAAACCGATCGGCCTTATGAGTCGATCGCGACGCTGCGCGGTGAACTGGACGAATTGATCGCAACGGTTCATTGAACAGCCGGACGAAACCGGTCAAGAAAAAAGCTTGCCGGAATAACCGGCAAGCTGGGCAAGCGCACGGACTTCCGGTCAGGAACTGGAATGGCTTTTGTGCTTGCGCCTGTAATAGGAACTGCCTTGATTGTTATGGTATTGATCCCGGTTATGGTTGGACGGCGGATATCCGCCGCGACCTCTGCGGGAATCGCTGCTGCTGTACCGGGAATAACGCGCTTTGTGTCCCAACTTCGACTCGAGCAGCTTTTTCAGCATCCGTTTGAGCATCCGTACTCCCTCCATTCGCTCGCGAAGGCTTTTTAAGCCTCTTGACCATTAATACGAAAAGTCGGGATACAGGTTTCACGCTCGTCATTGGTATTGCCGGAATATTGACGTCGCCGCGCCTCATTCCCACATCGAACGAAGCTTTTGCACCGTAAATTCCACCAGCTGCTGCCCGCCCTCCGGCCCTACCGGATTGCTGGCGGCAGTCGATCCGTAACCGCCGCCCCGTACCGAACGCGGACTCGGCAAGTAAGTACCGCCCCCTGCCAGTTGAATCAAAAAGGTTTGTACGGCCGGACTGCGCACCTTGATTTGGACGCCGAAATCGAGGTAACATTCGAACGGTTGGGTGGCGAAAGCAACATCTCCCAGACGCACTGCGTGGATCTCGGACAAATAGGCGGACCGGATATGCTGATTTCCGAAACGGTCGACGATGCCCCTCATAGCATGCATGCGCCCATAAGCGTATGTGAGGTCCACGTACCAACGGGGCTGCTCTTGCAACTTCGGATCATCTTCCAGTCTGCGTCTTTCCTTCTCCCATTGCTCCTTCCACCGTTCGGCCTCGTTCTCTGCTTCCCTTGCCTCCTCTTCCGTCAACATATTCGACTGCAGCGCAACCGTCTCCACGCTATGGCCGAGCACCGGGTTCCAATCGATCGCCTGACGGATATAGGGCAGGACATCCGACGCGGCATCCGCTATCCGGCATGCGATCTCCTCGCGTTCCGTACGGCCCTTCAATCCCAGCATGCGTACATGGGCAGACGCCTCGTACAGCAAATGCGGCGAGATATCGCCGGCCGCGCTGCACTGGGGAAGAACGAATAAGCCTTCGCCGAACCGCCGCCGCAGCTCCATACGCGTCTCATGCCACCAGTCCGCACTGACGGAAAACCCGTCTTCGCCTTCCTGAGCGGGGCAAGGCACGTTCGTCACCAAGCCTGTCAATTTGCCGTCAGCATCGTAAGTGGCAAGCAGTTGGACACTGTGATCCGCGTAACCTTCAACGTGTCGGAATGTAGATTCGGATTCCGGATCTACTTGATAGAAGCTCCTGTCGTCTGACATCGCTTTGGCGCTCCGGCGTTGTTTGTCTTGTGCGTCCGAACTGTACATGGTCGTTCGGCCGTCCTCGTTCACCCATCTCCGGTTGTGGCCGACTACCGCCGTCCCCTCCCCGAATCCGATGCCTCCGGGAGCTCGCGTGCTCCAGGCTCTTGCTGCGGCTCGCGCAATTCGGTCCGCCGCCCACGATACATATTCCTCTATGGACAGCGCAGTCAGCTCGACTCTGCTCCTGCCTCCCGGAATGTGATCGGCAGCGGAGACATGCTTTCCTATCGGCGGCGCGGTATGGGTATGGGTGGCATTCATCACGACCTTGAGCGGGTCGAGATCGGCAGCCTGATTCCGCAGTCGCGTACGAACCGCTCCGAGCAGTTCATCCGATATGTGGATCAGATCGCAGCTTACCCATACGGCTTGCTCCTTGCCCGATTCAAGCGCCCAAGCCGTCGCCGTTAGCGGATCTTGTATGCCTTCCGACAGCCGTTTTCCCGTCAATGCGGCCTTCCGGGTCGCTTCCACTACGCGGATGGCGCGGCTTCCCGCATCCCCTCCGATGTCAAACGGCTTGCCGGCCAGCAGCGCATGGACGAAATCCTGGTGGACCTGCGACAGCGAGCCTCCGCCCCAAAGCGCATGCTCGAATTTGTACGAGTTCCAAGTCCCCGCTTGGTACGTA
>NZ_VDCQ01000134.1 GCF_006265175.1 Paenibacillus hemerocallicola
CGTGCTCGATCGATCGCATAGAAGTGCTCCTCCCTTTTGATACAGACACCTTTTTGCGGCCCTTAGTGTCCGAAGAAAATAAAGTCCTAGTCTACTACTGTTTCATTCAACTATCGTATCCGTTAGCGTAATAACTCTCCGCTAATTCAACACGATTCCGAACCCCACACTCAAAAGGACCACGGAGACCAGACCTAGGATAACTCCCAGTGCCAACGATTTAAGCGTAAACCAGCGGAGTTGCCCCGGCTCTGTTTTATCGATTTTGTGAATGCGGTATAGGACGGCCGCGTTGCCCAATAAGGTAAAGATTAAAACAAGAATAGCCATAATCGTCCAAAACCCAGATACATCCCGAATTTGCATGGGATCGTCATCCCTTATGCGAGTAAAGGCCACTAGTTGATTCCCTAGTAAGAACGTAAAGGCAAATAGTCTCACAATCCGCCCTTTTCGATCTTGCTTCTTGCCTAACTTTTCCCGTTCATATCCCGCAATTTCACGCATAAACCAAGGGCCGTGCATGAAGAGCAAATGCTTCGGAAAAAAGAGGCTCCAAAATTCAAAAAGCAACAAGGCCCCAAACAAAAAAACGCCTACAAGATAAGTGTCCGAAGGCGACGGCTCTAGAACAAGTAAGAGACCGCCGGATAATGGGATGACGATGCAAACACATGCATTGATGAAAGTGATTTGTTTCACGCGCAAGGATTTAAGTCTACTCGTGTCCATGGCTGGCATACTCCTATCCGGTCCATTTTACAGCACCGTCCCATTTTACCATATGCAAGGGCATTAATTGGTGGCTATCTTAAAATCTTGTTGAGCAAACCTGCCCGTTAGCGGAGCGAGGCCGCGATCGATTCGGGCCTGTTGACAAAAGCCAATTTTGCGAAAATTGACTTTTAGAAACCCAGTGTTTATGCGGGTTTTCAAACGTCAATTTCTTTAAAAAGGTAATTTGTCAACAGGCCCCGATTCGTCGGCAGCCTCGTCATTTTGTATTATTGAGCTCTAGTTACCCGTTAGTGAAATGAATCAATTTAACCAGTTCCTCTTAAGAACCTTCTTTGAAACTTGTTCAATCCTTACCCTCCGACCGGCGCAGTGCCCCGACCAACTCTACAAAGTGACGCCCACGCTCTTCAAAGTTGCAGTATTGGTCAAATGCAGTGCAGGCAGGACTCAGCAGCACAGTGTCGCCCGGTGCGGCCAGCTTGTTCGCCTGCGTCACTGCCTCGGCCAAGCCTTCGCAGCGGACTATAGGCGGGCAACTCGGCACTCTGCGCGCCGCAGCCTCGATTTGACTGGCCGCTTCGCCGATCAATAGTAATACCTTGACATGATCGGGCAGCAACTTGGCCATCTCGTCAAACGGCACCTTTTTATCTCGCCCGCCGGCGATCAGCAGCACTGAACCCAAGTGCGCATGCAGTGTGGCGACGGTACGGGCGGGGCTGGAACCGATGGAATTGTTGTAATAATGCACGCCGCCCACAGTTGCCACCCACTGGTTTCGGTGCTCCACGCTGACAAAGGTACGCACCGTCTCCAGAATTGCCTCGTCCGACACGGTCCCCCGCACAGCGGTCACGGCAGCCATGACGTTTTCCACGTTATACCACCCCGGCAAGCGAATGTCACTGACAGGTACTAGACCGTCGATCAAGCCATTATAGATCGTGTGACCGTCGAAATATTTGGTCCGCCCCCGACCGCGCAGTGCCGCGGTCGCCGGATTGTCGCCATTGAGGATGGCAAGGTCGTCAGCACTTTGAAAATCCAGCAAGCGGCGCTTGGCGGAGATATATTCATCCATGTCGCGGTGCCAGTCGAGGTGATTGGGCGAGAGGTTGGTGATCACCGCTACATGGGGAGAGCGCGTCATGTCCATTAGCTGGAAACTGGACAGCTCGACCGCGCACGCATCCAGCGATGACATCTCACCCACGCGCGTCAGCAGTGGCGTACCAATGTTGCCGCCCAGATGTACCGTACGTCCCCCGTCAGCCAGCATGTCTGCAATCAGCGCCGTGGTGGTGGTCTTACCATCCGAACCGGTCACGCCGAAAATGGGACAAGGACAAAGCGCAAAGAACTCCTCCATCTCACTGGTCACACGGCTGCCGCTAGCGCGGGCCGAGTCCAGCGCTGGATGGTCTGGACGCATGCCTGGAGTGCGGAACACCACGTCGCCCCCAACGCGATCCAAATAATTCTCCCCTAGACGCAACTCGACGCCTAGATCGTCCCACTCCTCCCTGGGCAGGGCCGGATTGCGGTCGCGCAAGGTGACTCGCGCCCCGGCCGAGCACAGCATTCGGATCAAAGGTGAATTGCTCACGCCGGCACCGATGACGGTCACGTCCCGATTGGCCATCGAGTGGATATAGGTGTCAAAAGCAGGATTCATAAGCACCTCCGCTTAGAAAATGTCATTATATAAAATATACCACAAATTGGAACTACCCTTCCCGTTAACGTAACGAAGCTGCCAATATCGTGGCAGCTTCGTCCATTAATGCTTATTCAACTTTAGTATCCGTTAGCGGAATGACCATCACTTTTATTTATGTTACGGTTCTCCGCGCTGTCTGTAACGGCAAGTTTTTGAAGAAAGCCATCCTGTCGGATGACTTTTCTAATTGCATCTTATCGAACATCTAATAACGTGTCTGCTCAATCCCCACTGATTTCTGTAAGATGGCAATATTCTCCTGAAGAAAAGACTGATTTTTTTCGACACCTCTGTTTTTGCACCAAATAATTGCACTGAAAGCATCGTAAAGATCATAGAATGGTAACACTGTCTCCAGATTCACCATAGGGCGAATCGTTCGATACCCATCCATGTACGGTAGCTTTGTTCTCGGGTTTACTCCCCAAATATATCGATTGATTTTTGTAAAGTCTATTTCAGAGGATCCACCACGGGCACTCTCGAAATCAATAATGCCAGTGACCTTGTTATCATTTACCAATATATTACCAGGTCTAAAATCCATATGAACAATGCATGGCCCGTCAGGTTCTGGTAAAGCTGAAAATACGCCATCAAAGTGAAGAATACATCTTTCATACAGCTCTGGATCGATAATCTCTTTGCAAGGCTCTTTCCACTTTTCAAAATTACCTTTGATATGTAGTCTCCAATTATTTTGGTCAAAAATCTTAAATCCATCAGTCACATGGTAACCGTAACCTGGAGTTTTAACCTCATGAAGCATCGCATGAAACACGCCAATTTGAAAAGATAGTTTCTCATCAATATCTTCTGTACAAGGTATGCCTTGAATCGCCGAAAGAAGCAATGCTCCAGTAGTAATTTCATCCCCATCCCAAAAATCCAATACTTTAGGAACAGGTATTATGTCCTTCAATGTTTCAAGCATCTGAAATTCACGATATAGTTTATCCTTGTTAAATGGAATTTTTACATACACTTTTTCTCCGTTAGCGAGAGTAAGTTTGTATACATCAGAACTAAATGACTCTGGAACATCTTCTACATTCAAGACGTTCAGCTTTAACTTTTCAATAACGTTTAGAATGGAACTCATAAAGTACCTCCTCGTTTTGGGTTGCAAAACGATAAGCCCGATTAAAAACCTTTGACTTTCTCGGGATCTCTTGGAATTCCCCGGAATTAACCGAATTAAACCCAATCTCTTACATATATCATATTCATGATCCAGAACCAAGACCCCTTTTTAGAGGGGTCATTTTCTTTTTCAGGAGGGATTTCGAATGCGAATCATCAAGACAAAGCAGGATATTGACGTGTTGCGCCGCGCAGAAGCACTTCCGGCGGTACTTCTCGATCTGGTCGAGGACTACTTCTTGCTGCTAAAGGACGAGTTAGAGGTTGAACTTGAAAGCTGTACGACAACGACTACCTGATGACGTTCTTCACGAAGGATGTTCGCTGCTGGATGGAAGCTTCCATCCTCATAGCCTGACACGATACCCGCCTCTACGGACTGAGCGACTGTTTTCTTCGCCCATATGCCGATCCTCCCTGCATCGCTAAAGCTTAGCTCCGTCCCCTTCATCTGTAGGCTTCAGCGCATTCATCAGCATGACCGTGAATGCAGCACGACTTACGTTTGCGTTGGGTTAGAATGTACCATCTGGATAGCCCCTGACAATGCCTTGCAGGGCTGCTTGTTTAATCTTGGCTTCTGCCCAGTGGCCAGCATGTCAGCTACCAGCATGTCAATTAAAGTTAATTAGATTGACGAACATAATATCATATGTTACTGTTAACCTATGTTGTTTATAATGGGGTGTAATGATGTCAATCCAATTAGCAATATTAGGCATACTGAGTTGGAAGTCCTCAACAGGATATGAACTAAAAAAGATTTTTGAGGATTCTTCCTTCATGTATTGGTCCGGTAATAATAATCAAATTTACAAAGCTCTAATGCATATGGAAAATGAAGATTTTGTTACCAGTGAAGTGGTCCATCAGGATAACTCTCCTTCAAAAAAAATATATTCCATAACAGAAGAAGGACTTAAAGAACTAAAAAAATGGCTTGTGTCATCACCAGAAGCTCCTGAGATAAAAAAAACATTTTTGGTGCAGCTTGCATGGTCAGATATGTTAAGTAATCAAGAATTAAGTGAGGTACTCTCAAAATATGAAAATGAAATCAAACTGCAATTGATTATGCAGAATGAGAAATACAGAAGGGCTCTTCATACACCCAATAGAAGCACCAGGGAAAGCTTATTATGGGAGATGATTTCAGAAAACATTATTTCAACCTATAAGAATGAACTAAATTGGGTCCGTGAAACCCGTCAGAAGTTGTTTGAAAATGAAGTTGTGGAGGAAGAGGAGAAAATGAACTATCAAATTAGAGAAATAGAAAGTAAAAAATATATTGAACTGATTTCTACTACTGAACCTTTAAGCACAGAGAATGATGCACTTGATCTAATAGCTTTGTGTTGGGAGCATGAGACAAATGCGATTATGATACACTATGCAGCCTTATCAGAAGACTTCTTCAAACTTAAAACCAAAGTAGCTGGTGATATTATTCAAAAATTTATAAATTATGGTATAAAGGCTGCTGCTATTATTCCTCAGGAGACCATTCAAAAGGGCAAATTTAAAGAAATGGCCATGGAAACGAACAAAGGCAATCATTTTAGATTGTATGAAAGTAAAGAAGAAGCTGAAAAATGGCTTCTGAAATAGAAAGAAAGGCGAGATATAATGGAAAATATATATAGGTCAGAAGTAGGCAAACGAGAAGTTTTAGGACAGTACCGAAAATACTCGCTAGCTGGCCATTAAGCGACTTAAACAATTTGCACAACTAGCTAGGATCGACCTGCTGCCTGATACGGGCCACCTAATTGTCAACCAAGCAGATAGGATACTAAAATTTCTTGAACCTTCAGAGCAGTTGATAGGTTACCGCAAACAATAAAATTAAGGGTTTCCCGACATTAGCACATCCGGCCTAACAGCCGAGAGAAAAATTCAATGTCTGGAAACCCTTTGTTTATGGGCATTTTCAGCCCTGCCATTTATCTACCCTTGACATCAATACTACACACTCCACGTGTGACGAGTAGACAGTGACAACAAACATGTACGTGTCCGAAGGAATGTGTTTGCTCTAACTATAATATCACTCTGTCCATACTCGATGAATGTTAGGCTTATTCTCTCCCGAGAAGGTTAGATGAAATACATCAGGATTGGATAAAGATTCCCACTCCCTAAACCCAATTCGGTCATCAAAATGCTTAAGAAGGAGGGATATCAGATTTCCATGTGAAACTAACACAATGTTTTTGTTCCCACCATTCAGGACTTCCTTTACTACACTAATGGCACGGCTCATAGCCGTGTTACTGGACTCTCCACCTTCATAACATATATCTAGGTCATCGTATGTCTTACGAAGCATATCACGCCAATCAGGATGGTTCTTATCTGACAAAACCCTTTCCGTCAGTCTTTCATCCAAGGCGATTTCAACACCCAGTTTATCAGATAAAGGTTTTATAGTACGGTAAGCCCTTTCATAAGGACTTGAGATGATATAATCTATCTCCTTGTCCAAAAGAAATTCAGCAAGTATTTCCGCTTGTTCAACACCAATCGCGGTTAGTTGAGCATCAGAGGCTTGTCCTTCTGCTTTACAATGTCGAACAACATAAACATTTTTCATTCGTCGTTCCTCCTTATAAGCCGATGTTGCTTTTTAGACCTTTATAGCTTCCTGACTCAGGAAAGCCTTTCTGAGCAATCGTCATAAATTTCTCAGAAAATCCAAGGTCTACGAGGTCGTGAATCGGAACCATTTCCACGCCACTTATAGGATTACTATCAAATTCATTCGATGGTAGGCGTATTTCCCCACCTATTTTTTCGAGTAGAAACGTTATGTGTATTAGTGAAGGCGAGGCATCAGGCTTATCGCATATGTATAATAACTTGGATACTTTTGCGGCAATTCCCGTTTCTTCTTCGATTTCTCTTACAATTGAATCTTCAAGTGTCTCGCCTTGTTCAACTCTACCTCCCGGTAAAGACCATTTTCGGTCAGACGTTACGTTCTGTTTGACCAATAAAATTTTCCCGTCCTCAACCAATATCCCTGTTACTCTAACCTGTAAAAGATTGCTCATCCCTACTCGCCTCCCAAATGATATTTCAAAAATCTCATAATAACACAAATAACCTAATTTTGGAAGATTTTAAGGCGAATGTACGCACACCAACTTTCAAAAAAAATTCTCGCAGACAAAACACGCTTAAAGCACTAAATAATCTGATAGTCGATTTCATTCGGCACTGGGTAGGGTCTCCTTAGAACCTTATATAGCGTCTGTAAAACACAATAAAGAGAGCCGCCTTGTTCTGTCCAAGGTGGCTCCATTCGCTCCTATTAAAGCCTTGTAGGGCTTGTAGTTGCTTCGACTTGTCATACTGGCAAACAGTACATTTTGCTGTTGCCGCCCCGTAATAGAGTGTTGTATCAACCCGTTGGATTCTTTGGCTTGTTGGCGGTGGCAGTAAAAAGCCCTCATACTATCGTGTCCCGCTAGTGGAACACCTTGTACGGCACGTCTATTTCTCCAACTCATAGCGGGCCGCGATAATGCCCGACT
>NZ_VDCQ01000135.1 GCF_006265175.1 Paenibacillus hemerocallicola
CGGTCCTCTACTTGACGCCTAGCCGCATTCTGTAGCTGAACAGCACATCCAGCGTGCGCCCCTGGAAATATTGCTCCGTCAACCTCTTGAATGTCGCGATATCCTCGTCCAGCTCCGTCGAGCCGAGCTTTATGACGGTTTGGACTCCGCCCTGGCTAATCGCCAGTCCGGAATATCGGTCTGCATCGCATGGCTCGATGTTGTGGAATACGATCTCCTTCGTAAACCGGAATCGGCCGCTCTCTTTCAATTGCTGCAGGTGCTGCTCTTTGTTCCGTTTCCACGCTCTGTCTTCTTCCTTCGTGAGACCGGCGAGGACGGCGTCGGCTTTTCCGAGCAGGTTGTTATATACCGCTTCGAGCGTCCAATGGACCGTAGGCGGCCAGTCGCAGTCATAGGCGGCGAAAATGCCGCCTTCCGTCAGCACCCGGGACGCTTCCTTCAACGTGCTGGCCGGTTCCATCCAATGAAATGATTGGGAGCACGTGATGACGTCGACGGTGCCGGACTCCAGCTCCAATTGATTGGAATAGCCCGGTACAAAGGAAATCGTGTCCGCTCCGTCCGTGTGCGCCAGCTTCTCCCGCGCTCTCGAGATCATGTCGGCATTCGGTTCTACGCCGATAATCCGGTCTGCATGGCCGACCCATGCGAACGAGGACAATCCGGTGCCGCAGCCCACGTCGACGACGAGGGAGGGCCGTTTGCCCAAATAGGCAACGATGAGGTCGATTACCCGACGGGGAGCCTCCGGGCGATATTTGTCGTACAAGCTTTGATAACCCGAAAATCTTTCCACATTGCTTCGAACATTGCCTTCAGGAATCATGATGCAGCCTCCGTTCTTTGAAGTATCTTTACCATTTCGACGAGGCTCCCGGGTATTCCTGCGAATGAAAGGTTGACTTTCCGCTCGTCACTAACTAAAATATAGTTAGTGATTAAAAATATCGATACAATGTAATATGAAAAGTTTAGTATCGATGTAGCTTTCGACGGCATAGCCGTGAACGAACACAGCATCACCTGGCCTTATCCAACCGGCCGGCACTTATACAGAGATATATGGAGGGAACCATCATGAAAGTAGCAGCAATCGTAGGCAGCATTCGCAAGGACTCGTACAATAAGAAGCTGGCCCGTTATATCCAGAAGCGGTATTCCGATCGCTTCGAGCTGGACATACTGGACGTTCGCAGTCTGCCGTTCTACGATCAGGATATCGAGAACGAGCCGTCCGAGGCGGTACAGGAATTCAAACGCAGAATAGCCGACGCCGACGCCGTTCTGTGGGTCGTTCCCGAATATAACGGTACTATCCCGGGGGTGCTGGGAAATGCGATCGACTGGCTGTCCCGTGTGGACAAAGTCATGAACGGCAAGCCGTCCTGGATCGTCGGAGCATCGATGGGCCAGCTTGGTACGGTCAAAGCGCAGCTTCATTTGCGCGACATTTTGTTCTCGATGGGCATTTCGTCTCCGCTGCTTCCGGGAAATGAAGTGTATGTCGGCGCCGTCCATGAGAAAATAGACGCGGAGGGCAACCTGATCCACGAACCGACCGTCAAGTTCTTGGACAGCGTCGTCGACAACTTCTTGGCATGGGTGAGCAAGCTCCCTCGCTAATGCGGGGACCGGTGTCAAGTATAAGAAGCGGATGGCTCCCATTACGGAGTTATCCGTTTTTTTTGTTTCGTTACCCGCGATTTCCCGATCCGGCAGGAATGTTTTCGATCCCGGGCGAATTTCCTGTATAAGAGGGAAAACGGGCAAGGAGGAAGCGGGATGCGGAAAACGATATTGGCAAACGGACTTACGATCGTAAGCGAGCATCATGAACAAGCGTCGTCGACTTTGCTATGTTATTGGGTGAGAGCCGGAGGTCATTATGAAGAAAACTATCCATACGGAATCGCCCATTTCCTGGAGCATATGCTGTTCAAGGGAACAAGCTCGAGAACGAAGGATCAAATCCCGATCGATGTAGAAAATTGCGGAGGAAGAATAAGCGCGGCAACCGGCACGGACCGTACCCGATATTATGCTCATATGCCTTACGATAAATGGAAAGAGGGCATCGGCCTGCTGACCGACATGTTATTTCATTCCGTGCTGCCCGAGAAAGAAATAGAGCTTGAGAAAAAAGTGGTGCTGGAAGAAATTCACCGGGCCCGGGACAATCCGCGCGAATACGGCAGCCGAACTTTGTATCGGCTGCTGCGGGCGATGCAGCCCGAACGGGCGAGCAACCTCGGCACGGAGGAATCGGTCTCGGGGCTGACGCGGGACGATTTGCTGAAGTTCCATGAGCAGTTTTACGGCGCGGGCAATATCGTGTTGGCGGCGACCGGACACGTTCGGCATGACGAGCTTGTAGAGTATGTGAAAGGACTCGGTATTCCCGAGCCTCGGCGGATCTCTCCCGCGACCATGCTGGGGAAGCTGCAGCCCTATGAGCTCGGCGGCCGGGTAATCCATGAGGCGAGAGATATTAGGCAAGCGCAGCTTCATTGGGGCTTGTACGGTCCCGACGCCTATGACGACGCCAAATATGCCGGCATCATTGCGATGCATCTTCTCGGCGGCGGGCAGGCGTCCCGTCTATGGAGGCAAGTGAGGGGAGAGAAGGGGCTCGCCTACGAAGTGTGGGCCACGCTCAGCCCGATGGTCTCCGAAGGCTTTATAAGCGGCTATGTCGGGACGGACCCGCTGCGCGTGGAAGAGTCCAAGGCGATTATCGTCAGCGAAATGGAGCGGATGCGGCAGGAGCGAATTACGGAAGCGGAGCTGGAAAGAGCCCAAAATGCGATAACCGGACGCCATTTGATCGCCCAAGACCGGCCGGAAGCCATCAATGCGAGTATCGCCGCCCAGCATTTGTACGGTTTGAACACGGACCCGCGTCATTTTGCAGAACGCATACGCGGTGTTACGAGCGACGAGGTGTTGAGCTTCTCGCAGTCGTATTTGTGTCCGGATCGGATGTTGTATGTCCAAGTGGGCCGGGAGGCGAATGCAACCGCAGACGATCCAACCCGCGAGGCCATGTAAAGGGTCTAGCGTCGTTAGCTGCAGTCCGAACGGAACAAGCAGGCCGCTTACGCGTTGAAACGGTGCTATAGCGCTGCCAAACCGCGGGCGGCCGGTTCGCGTTGAGGTTGAATGCATTTTCGTATATGATGTTAGAGAAAAATGTGATAAGAGCAAACCTGAAATCTAATGATAAAGCGAGATGAATGCTATGTACCCTAAAGATTTGCAATATACGATGCCTGCGGAATGGGACAAGCATGAACGCACGTTCATTTCTTGGCCCGTACGGCAGTCGATGGTGTACCCGGATCAATACGAGCAAGTGTGCGAAGGATATGCGCAAATCGTCAAAGCGATCGCCGAGTTCGAGCCGGTAACCGTAATCGCCAATCCCGACGATGCCGACAGGGTGAAGGGCCGCTTCGTCGAAGCGAATGTCGATATTTTGGCAATTCCGCATAACGATGCCTGGTTCCGGGATAACGGACCGACCTTTATCGTTCGCGACGACGGCGAGCTGGCCGGGGTCAACTGGCGTTTCAACGCTTGGGGAGGCAAATATGCGCCTTGGGATTTGGACGACGCGGTCGCTCCACAAGTGCTGGAGCATCTCGGCGTACGGCGCTTTGACGCCCCTCTGGTCATGGAGGGCGGGTCCATCCATGTAGACGGGGAGGGTACGCTTCTGACGACGGAGGAGTGCCTGTTGAACCCGAACCGGAATCCCGATATGACGCGGGAGCAAATCGAGGAAGAGCTTAAGCGATTTCTGAATATAAGCAAAGTGGTTTGGCTGAAGCAAGGGTTGAGCGGAGACGAAACCGACGGACATGTCGACAATGTCGCCTGCTTTGCCGCTCCGGGCAAAGTGATTTTACAAGTATGCGACGACCCCGAGGACGACAACTATGCGATAACGCAGGAAAATATGCGGCTGCTGGGCGAAGCGACCGATGCGGCAGGTCGGAAGCTGGAGATCATTCCGATCCAACAGCCGCCGAAGGCGTTTTATGAAGACAACCGGCTCACGCTCAGCTATTTGAACTTCTACTTCGTCAATGGCGGCATCATCTTGCCGGTGTTCGGAGGAGAGGCCGCCGAAGCCGATTTGCAGGCGGAGCAAACGCTTCAAGCCGCATTCCCGGACCGCCGGATCCGCAAGGTGGACGGCATGGCCATTATTCGCGAGGGCGGCAACGTTCACTGCACGACCCAACAGATGGCGGCCGTACGGCGTTAAATCCGAGACCATGTGCATTAGCAGTAGGGTTCGCGTATGAACGAGAAGGAGGGAAACAAAATTGAGAACGGTCAAGGTGGCCGCGACGCAGATGAGCTGCTCCGGCAATATCGAAGAAAATATAAGCAAAGCCGACGCGCTTGTCAGACAGGCTGCGGCGGAGGGCGCGCAAATTATTTTGCTGCAGGAGCTGTTCGAGACGCCCTACTTTTGCCAGAAGGAAAAGGCGGATTATTACGTATATGCGACCGAAATGGAGCATAATAAAGCCGTGAATCATTTCAAAGCGGTCGCCAAGGAGCTGAAGGTCGTTCTGCCGATCAGCTTCTACGAGAAGAAAAATTACGCCCGCTACAATTCGCTGGCCGTAATCGACGCGGACGGCGAGATTCTGGGCAAGTACCGCAAGAGCCACATTCCCGACGGTCCCGGCTACGAGGAAAAGTTTTATTTCAATCCCGGCGATACGGGCTTCAAGGTGTGGAAAACCCGTTATGCGAAAATCGGGGTAGGCGTTTGCTGGGATCAGTGGTATCCGGAGGCGGCCAGATGCATGGCGCTTATGGGTGCGGAGCTGCTGTTCTACCCGACGGCCATCGGCTCGGAGCCTCAGGACGGCTCGATCGATTCGAAGGATCATTGGCAAATGTGCATGCTCGGACACGCGGCGCAAAACCTGATGCCGGTCATCGCTTCCAACCGGATCGGGGAGGAAGGCGACGACGATTCGACAATCAACTTCTACGGCTCGTCCTTCATTGCGGGTCCGCAAGGAAACAAAATCAAGGAAGCCGGTCGCAGCGAAGAAACGGTGCTCGTAGCCGAATTCGATCTGGACCAGCTCGAGACGCAACGGATCGAGTGGGGCATTTTCCGCGACCGCCGGCCGGACTTGTACAAAATCATTGCCACTTATGACGGAGAGACGTTGCAGTAATGGCGGCTTTGCCTTTACCGTTCCTCTCTTTGAATAGCCGTCGAACGGTCGACGCGGACAGCCAGCTTGCGAAGGACTTGAAGGAAGTCGTGCAATCGAAAGAATTCGAGAGCACGATCGACGAAGCAATTCAAAGGGTTTTCCAAGCCGCAATGGATGACCGGGAAATAAATAGCCGCATGACGCAAAGGAGCTGCCGAATTCGTTCGGCAGCTCTTTCTTTCGTTGCGTTCAGAAGCTTTTGGCGATCATCAGGTATAGAATGACGACCGGAAGCAGCGTGGCTATGGTGCCGAATATGGCCCAGTACAGGGAAGCTTTGCGGTAAGCCGCGGATACGGCGCCTGACGCCATCGATTGCTTGCTGTGGCGAATCATGCCGCGCTGCAAGGGGAGAAGGATGCCAAGCCATACCATGCCGGTTACGGCGAACAAAATAAGCGACAGCGTCAGCCAGTTGAAGCCGGAATGGAGCGAGCCGGAACGGCCGGCCATCCAGACGCCCGACACGATCAGAAGGGCAAGTCCCGGCAGCGTAAAGGCGTAATCGGCGAGCATGACGTTTTTGGCCGCCTCGTGAATGACGGCCGGATTGCGCGTAGCATCTGCGCGTATTTTCCAAAATGCGGCGGTTATGATGTTGCCTACGAAGAGAAAAGCTCCGCCTATATGCATGAAGAGCAGCAGGCTCATTGGTTAGGGCTCCTTTCGATCTGAGGTTTTGGGATTGAGCGTATTTGCCAAAAACATCGCAAAATCGGCCGCTGTAAACGAGGGTGTGCCGGCGCCGGCGGGAATGGCCGATCTCATGCGCAGGCCATAGGAGATCAGCATAAACAGCTCGGCGGTCTTATCCGCATCGATCGATTCGGGAATGACGCCATGGTTCTGGCCGGTGACGATCCATTGCTTGGACAGCCGGAACGATTGCTCGTAGAAAGCTTGCAGCGCTTCCGCGACGGACGGCTGCCCCTTTTTTCCTAGCAAATACATTAGCACCTGATTCGTAACATCTTGAGGATTTTCGAGCAGCGACAGCTTCTTCGTTATTTCCCGCAGCGGCCCTTCGAATTCCTTCTTCTTCTGTTGGTTCACTTCTTCGACGAAACGGTTGTCGATCTCTTCCAGCTGCTCTTGCAGGAGCAGCGCGAATATTTCATCCTTCGTCTTCACGTAATGGAATATCGCCCCCTTGGATAAGCCGGACCGCTCCATAATATCGCTCATCTTGATGGATTCGCAGCCTTTCTCGACTATCAGTTCCTCGACCGTCTGCAGCAGCAGCTGGAACGTCTGCTGTCTTCGCTGCTCTTGTTTCACGTGAAACCACTCCTTCCACGACTTATTAAGGATTCAGAAAAACATTTTGCCAGAGCACTATAGTTGAAGAGATACCCTTCGTGTATCAAGGAAAACTGACGCTGAATCGCGGTCGCTCATCCTTGAAGTGAGACGTGAGTTATTTTTATTATATAAACCGACCATCGGTTTGTAAATAACATTTTTGATTTTATTCCAAATAGTACGGCGGGGAATTACAACATGTTGCCGGAAATAGAGGAAGCGCATTCCGTTATTGTCCGGAATTCCGCAACACTTTGGAAGATAGCGGAACAGGAGGCTGTTATTTTGATTTTTTCGGGGTGAAATGATCGTGAACAGCGGAATAGAGGAACGGTCTTCCGTTATTTTGCTATCGACACGGGTATTCGGGACAATAACATACTTCAGTTCCGCTATTTTATGGATTCCTGGTCCCGCAAACCCGGCAAACCCGGCAAACCCGGCAAACCCGGCAAA
>NZ_VDCQ01000136.1 GCF_006265175.1 Paenibacillus hemerocallicola
CATTATCTGTGGTGCCCGACAGGGCATGGAGGGCTAACGGGCACGAAAGTGGAGGAGCTTGCTATAAGGCAGCTCCTCTTAGTAACCGGCAGTTATGTTGTGCAATCTAATAAAATTATTTAGATCAATAATAGGTGAATTAATCAACCTGAAGTTGTTTTTATATTGACGGTATCAACTAATAATTGTATTTTTCAAAATAGACTCCATTTTGTTAAGTAATAAAGTCAACTACAATACAGGTAAACTGTTTTGAAAAAATGGAGGCAAGAGCATGAAAGAAAATACATTAGGTAAAACATTTTAGAATTACGTCGGAATAAAGGTATAACGCAGGAAACATTAGCCTAGGTGGCTGGAGTGCCTCCACAGGCTGTATCAAAATGGGAAAGCGGCGGTAGTCCAGATGTTGACTTATTACCCGTTCTTGCTGATTTCTTTGGGGTGTCTATAGATATCCTGTTTGGGAGAAATGTAACTCAAACAGGTCCTGTGGAGTTTGGAATTATGAAATCTATTATCTCACTGCCACGAGTTTACAGAATGTCCCTTCTGTAAAGTGGTTTGGAAGCTGGGTCTCGAAGGAGGGCCGCCAGGTGTCGGATAGCTCCAAAATAAATATTAGCTGATTCCAGAGATTGAAACAGCGACAGCCATGGACGAGAAAATAAAGTGCTAGACTGTCGCTGAATCATTAAACTAACGTTTTAAATGACTTGTGATGCGATTCAGAGATTTTTTCTTTAGGCAGTAGTATATTTCTGATGATCGAAGCTGGAGTAATGGTTAATATGATCGACATGTTATTTCGATTTCTTAAATGATAAACCAAACTCCTCCAATGCGATTCTTAGCTTTGGAATCGTACTCGGACCGACTCCATGTAGCTTCAAGATATCCGTCTCAGCATACTCTGACAGGCGTTGGAGTGATGTAATATCGATCCGTTCAAGAGCCCTTCGGGCAGGTGCACCTATCTTGGAGAGAAAATCACTCTCGATCACTCTTTCTGCCTCGCATACAGGGCAAGTTGGGCAATCAGAGCTTTTATAGTAGTTGTGACCATTTTTACAAGTCCTCAAGGTTGTATTTGCCATGGTAATTGTCCTCCTTTTCATGAAAACCCTTAATTCCAAATATAACATTTTGCAATTTATTATGTTTCTCATAGATTGCTTGATTGTGCTTTTGGTTGGTTAGCTTACGCAGCTCAAGACACAAGGGACGCTTCATCCATGTCTTCAGTTTGCTGAGCACGTTTCACGCCGGCAGAACTGTATGCAGAATATTATTGGGCTGGCCGTTCCATTACCTGTCACCGAACACAAATCAGAGAGTTTTTCGGCTTTCGTGAGGATACCATCCAAGATGCCGAAGAGGTAATCGATAATCGATTGGCAATTTAAAAGTGTGTTATTCCAGGATCACGACTTCGAGATCGATGAGATTACGGATGACGCCATAGAAATACGGGCCGCCGCGAATGAGTGAGTATATGTGAGATAAACCCTTAAAACCTATGGACGGGTACGAGAGCTCAATTAGACACGAAGGCAGCCGGTCAGGAAAGATCGGCTGCCTTTACTCAACTAACGGGGTTTTTTGCAAGAAATTGTTTACACCTGAGAACATTTGTACGGTATGATTAAGATTAGGAAAAAATTAACACAATTGTTGTTTTAGCATCCTAACTGGAGGTTGAGTGATTTATGAGTACATCTGAAAAATTGATTCAAGAAACAGTAAATGGGTATTTTATTTACGTCCGTGACTTAAAAATGCAATTGTGATGTACAGTAAGCTTTTTGGTTATCCAGTACAGGAAGAAGAAGTACTGTTTGGTCATTTATATTTTATGCCTAACGGCATCATTTTAGATTCTGATGGAATGGTAGGAAGACCAATACCCGAATGGCTTCCAGTTTCTTTGAAATTAGGTACTACAGACATTGATGAAGCTAAGGATAACGTACAGGAGCTCGGCTTTAAATTAAGCTATGGAATAGACCGTGGACCAAAAGTATCTTGGTTCCTCTTTAAAGATCAAGACGGGAATACCTTAATGATGTGTCAAGACCATTAAGCTAACGGATACGAAAGTGGAGGAGCTTGCTATAAGGCAGCTCCTCTTTTCTATTGAAGTAACCGGCAGTTATGTTGTGCAATCTAATAAAATTATTTAGATCAATAACAGGTGAATTAATCATTAGTCACCATAAATCCCTATAAATCAAGGTTGGATTATGGAGAAGCTAACCAAATAACTGGATAGAATGTCCCTTCTGTAAAGTGTTTTTTTCGGCCAACGGTGCCCGAGAGTCTTTAAGAGCCGTAGCATGTCCCATGCCAGAAGTTGATCGGTATATGCCGGTTCGGCGACCGCCCTTTCAGGTCGCCGTTGTGTTGCTGGCCGATGTTTTCGAGTACAACTCACGGGAGATTGCTGACATGCTTAAGACGACGGAAGCACCGTATCGTTTGTTTGTGTTGATTCGTGTATAAAGTGATGAAGATCCAATTTGAGGGGAGTTTTGCAGATGCTCATCAGAAATCGAATCAATACCTGCTTCATTCATTTGAAAAACTTGAAGAAAGGAAAAGAGTGGTATAAGATGGTGTTCCCGTTTGAGGTGCTGGCAGAGGGAGACCTCGAGTTCAAAATGGAAGGGGCGGGACTTATGTTGCTGCAAACAGAGCATGAGAACATTACGCCGCTGCCGTACTCCGTCTTTTTCTTTGAAACGTCCGATGTGGATCAGGTTTTCCAGGAGTTAACGCAAAAAGGCGTCAAAACAGACGGAATCCGGCCGTTTCCAGACGGGAGGCGTGGCTGTCACGCCTTCGACCCGGAAGGCAACATGCTGCTCATTTGCACGCCGCCTATTGTATGACTACAACTTATGAACGATATCGTCATGGTCATCCGTAGTGGATAACGAAGTTTCTTAACTTGCCGTTACAGGCAGCGCGGTGAATCGAGTCATAAATGGTAGTTCAACTCATTGAACTAACGGAGAACAATAGTTCTATGACTAAGATGCTACCGGATAACGCAACAATTACCCTAAAATAAACGTCTATAGGGAGTATATGGATTCTAATTAACAGGAGAGTAGCATGAAATGGAGTCTCGACTTAAAAAAAGCACAATGTTCCTTGGACTTCTGATCTTGACCTCGATTATCGCGTGCAGCGATGAGACTGGCCCGGCAGCAACGACAGCAGTACCCAAGACTTCGGCTACGACGGAAAGTGGTATGTCGATTGCTTCGCAGCCATCTCCACAAGTTGTTGGGCCAGTTACCGCACCTCAATCACCGCCGTCCGATGAACCGGTGGCCGAGCCTTCACTGTCTATGTCAGACCGATCGACCTCTGTCCTTGAACCACAACCGAATCGGCTGGAGGTCTGCGGAACTTCCGAATTTGGCCGGGGAGCTCAAACAACGCGGCTACCTCTGCGTTGCATCCGGGCAAATTATGGACTCGATGGCCCCAATGGTCCGCCAATGCTTGCCCCGCAGAAGACGATCAAGGTCGAATCCTATGTTATTCCTTCAGGGTTTCGCAAGTCGCTCGCCGCTTATTGGATGAACTTGGGGGATAACGAGCATGGCGTACTGCTGTTAGCGCCCAAGGACTGGAGCTTATTATCGGCTGATGTCGGTGCCAATGGTTCTCATGGCATTCGGCTGGTCCATCCGGATGACCCCGAGCAGTTCATCGATTACTTTGATCAGGGAGGCTGTCAGGGTTGCCTTATCCCGAATATCGGTACTTATTTTCCGCAACTGAAATCATGGGCGGAGGAGCAGGGATACGAAGTGAACCCTCAGCCTGGGATTAACGAACGGACCACACTCACACCGAATCTAGTGGCCTACCGCAAGCAGACGGAGAAGAGTGGATACGCTCTTCACGGTGTTGCTTATCAGGAACATGGCGGTGGAGGCGGCGTATTCCGTTCCGTGGAAATCCAACTGCCGGCCTCGGCCAAGGCCACAGCAACTATCATATTGAATCTGTTTGCAGCGCTGCACCCTGATCCTTTGAAATAATCTGGCTTCTCCCATTTTTCAAGCTGCTAATGAAGATCATTAAGCTATCGGATTACGATAGTTCAACCAAGATGACGGCAGCCGGCCAGATGGGCGGCTGCCGTTGTCCGTTGAAGTAACGGGCAGTTTAGTTGTATAAAGGAGTTCAAAAACCATTTAGATAATATTCACCTAAATGGTTTTTTTGTTTGATTTTTTCGTACGACTGTACTAAAATTAAAACATGAGTAAAAAAAATAAACCAACCAACCAAAAACAAATGTCATTCATCGAAAAAGCCCGTAGAGCTCAAATTGTGGAATGTGCGATTGAGACAATCGCAGAAGTAGGTTACACTCAAGCCTCTTTAGGAGAGATTGCAAAACGTGCGAAAATCAGTAAGGGGGTTATTTCTTATCACTTTGCAAATAAAGAGGAATTACTGGAGCAAGTAGCTATCGAATACTATATGGCTTGGCATTCATATATTGCTCCACGAATAGAAACTCAAAAATCTCCTAAAGAAATGCTTCGGGTGTATATTGAATCCAATCTTACATTCGTAGATGAAAATCGGCAGCATGTTTTCGCTGTTATTGAATTGCTTTCGAATAAGATAACTGCTGATGGTAAACTTCAGTTTGCATCAGACCATGATGAAGCTGTTTTACTTCCAATTGAAAATATTCTCACCCTAGGGATGCAAGAAGGGATTTTCCGGGAATTTACCAAACCATCGGCAAGGGTGATGGCGCTAACAATAAGAAATGCCATTGACGGGTTCACCATTGAATTAATGAGAAAGCCTCATTTAGATGTTCAGGAATATACGAGAGAACTGGTTACAATCTTCGACATATCAACTAAGAAATGATGTGTCACTAAGGAGGTTAACAATGTTTTACTATGATGTACTTTGTTATTGTTGTAAAAAAACATTCAAAATATACGAAGGTTCACTAAAATATAAACAAGCTAAGGAAAGAAAGGTTAAGTTTTTTTGTTGCGAAGATTGTGCTGATAAAATACGCCTTGAAACAATTTTGAATTTTATGCACGGAATCAATCGTTTTTAATTTTTGTTTTCTAAACGATTATCGCCAAATATTGCACTAAACTCCGTTGTCTATCTGCAACCGAGCAACCCCATCTTTACGAATTTTTCTTAAAAGGATAATGGACGGAGACGATAGCTCAAAAAGGACATTTGAGGCAGCCGGCTATTTACGATAGGCTGCCTTTCTCAATTAGCTAAAGTGAGAATGCTCAACATAACTATTTTGGTTAAAGAGTAAGAGTGGTGAAATATGTGAACCGATCGGAATGGCAACGAAGAGTAGAAAGATGGAGTTTAGGTTGAACTAATGGAGAACGATAGCTTAATATTCATTTTGAGCGAGGCTGCTGGTATGAACCAGCAGCCTCGCTACGTAAAGGGCCAAAAACCCTTAAATACCAAGGATTAATTGATGTTTTTCTTAGCCAAAATGCTTAGCGTTTTGTCCCTTCTGTAAAGTTGTTTCTAGGATCGGCAAACGTGCCGAACCATAGCATGTTCCATGCCGGAAGGCGATCAGCACATATCGGCATCGTCAGGCTTGATCGGGGGAAGGGCGACATTAAGGACAGTTTATTCACAATAAATCTTTAAGCCTAGCTTCTCGGTGCCCACAGCATGACAGATACGCCTACAAAGCATATAGCGGCCCCGAAAATCCTGCTGAAGCGTGAATGATAATTGAAAAGGCAGCCTGTGTAAAGAAGGTTACCCGTTATGGGCGAACGTCTTTTTTAGAATCGCGACATATAATTCCAGCACATGGATAGGGTCTGTGTCCTAAGGTTGTGAAGTAGCTGTTAATTTGGACTACAGCACCTTTAGGTTCTTTGACAAGCACTTCTTTAATGCACGTTTCTAACCATGAAACGAGTTGCAAACCAGATAAGTCGTTATGATTGGGATGGGCAGCACTAGCATGGTTTCGCTTATCTCGAATGTAGTCGAGATGCTTGAATCCGATATCGGTGATGATTCCAGTATCTCTACATCCTTTCACAAGTTCCCATTCTTCTAGTTTAGCAAGATCATCCTCTGACCTAAATGCTGCTCTTCGCTTTGAATCTGTTATTACGCTATCTAGGAAATAATCCATATCAAAACGTTTTACTTTTTCACGGAGATTCACTACTGTTTCATTCCAGAGCATATTAAGTGCAGCATCAAATAAACCGGCACTGCAGGCTGCTACAAACTTAGAAATATACATTGCATATTGTTGATAGTACGGTTGCCGATGTAGCTGATGTTGTAGCTCAAATGAAAAAATGGGTTCTTCAATTGTTTGAACTCCCATGAAAATTAAATCCACCGAAAAACCTCAAAAAGACAATAATAAACTAGACCTAGCCGAATGATTTTTAAAAAAAAGGCTGTGTCGGAAGAAGAGTTATGTAATTAAAGTACCAAAGACCTTACAAGGCTGAACATAAAAATGAGGCTGGTGCAGCAACCAGAGTAGGATTAATCTCCCATGAGTGCTTCCCGAAAGGGAGCGACAATCTGTGATGCAC
>NZ_VDCQ01000137.1 GCF_006265175.1 Paenibacillus hemerocallicola
AAGCCTTCGAAGTCGATTCCGAATACTTTCGGGGGAGCCCCCAAGAAGATAACACCCCCGAAAGTGAAGCATCCTTTCGAAGTCGATTCCGAATACTTTCTGGGGAGCCCCGAGATAATACCCCCGAAAGTGAAGCAAACCTTCGAAGTCGATTCCGAATACTTTCGGGGGAGCCCCCGAGATAACACCCTCGAAAGTGAAGCAAGCCTTCGAAGTCGATTCCGAATACTTTCGGGGGAGCCCCAAGATAATCCCCCCGAAAGTGAAGCATCCTTTCGAAGTCGATTCCGAGCACCGGAGGCTTTGTCATTCCTAACTGTATCCGTTTTATCGGCAAAAATCAACGGAACAGGAACGAGTCGGCCGCCGAGGAAGGCTTGGACTTGATGTACACGATCAGCTCGGTCTGGATGACGGCGACACCGGTCGCTTCCACCTTGAACACGTGCTCCTTGACGGTATACTGGTCCGAGACGATTTCCTGCAGCTTGCGGATTTCCGCTTGCCGCCCATTTTCGGAGCCGGAGACGAATAGCGACATGCTCTGCCCCTCGTAGACGGGCTCCAGCTTTTTCATCACCTGCTGCTTCAGCTCCTGCTCGATGACCGGGTCGAGCGGGGAGGAAGGGCTGCTTTCGTAGCGGACCGTTATTTTTTTGATGACGGACTGGCTGTTCTTGAACTTGTTCAAGTTCTGGATTTCTTTCTTCAAGTTGTCGTTCTCGTCCTGCAGCACGGTGTTGCGTTCTACGAGCAGGCTGAAGTTCGTTTGGTGCACGCTCATGTAGACGGCGCTGCCGATCACCATTCCGGACAGAAACAACCCGATTCCCGACAGCCATCGCTTAAACGGCTCCGGTGACGGGACTCTCAAGACTGGACGCTCCCCTGGCAAATCCATTTCACCAGCACCGTGCCGATATGCGCGCCGGCAAAAGCGCTTACGAAGTACATGATCTGCTTGAAGGCGGGGGACAGGTGTCCTTCCAGAAAGTTCGTCTCGATGACCCGGATCGGGTCGATCGTCCCGCCGACGGCCGCCACCATCGCCCAAATTTTGATGCGTCCGGCTATATCGAGCATTTTGTAGGCGGGCGCCTGCAGCGTCATCACCGAACCGACCCCGGCCAACAGGCAGGCGCCGAGCACGATGCCGAAGGCGACGAAGAAATCGATCGCCAGATTGGTCATAAATTCCTTCATCATTGGCACAACCCCTTATGCGGCTGCTTCGCCTGCCGGTCCGCGTATCCTTGTCCGGCCCGGAAGCTTGGCCTTGCGTTTCTATCACTATTGTATGGGAATCCCCCCGGCGAATATGCTACAATATAAGAAAAGCGAACAAAAGGCGAACGGGCGGGAGGGACATGCTATGAACGGGTTTGTGCATTTGCACGTACACAGCGAATACAGTTTGCTAGACGGGGCTTCCCGCATCGAGAAATTGGCCGGGCAAGCCGCCCGGCTCGGCATGTCCGCGCTGGCGCTCACCGACCATGGCGTCATGTACGGGGCGGTCCCGTTCTACAAGGCGTGCAAGGCGAACGGCATCAAGCCGATTATCGGCTGCGAAATGTACGTCACGACAGGGTCGATGCGGACAAAGGCGACACGCCAGGAGCAGCCGACCCATCATTTGATTTTGCTCGCCAAAAACGCGGCGGGCTATCGCAATCTGATGCGGCTGTGCTCGGACGCCCATCTGCACGGCTTTCATTATAAGCCGCGGACCGATCTGGAGCAGCTGGCGCTCCATGCGGAAGGGCTCATCTGTTTGAGCTCCTGCCTCGGCAGCGAAATATCGCAGCATTTGCTGCATGACCGGCGCGAGGAGGCGAAGGCGGCGGCGCTTCGGTTCCGCGGCATATTCGGGGACGACTTTTACCTCGAGATCCAGGATCACGGCATGTTGGAGCAGAAAAAAGTGATGCAGGAGATGATCGCGCTCGCCCGCGAAACCGGCATTCCGCTCGTCGCCACGAACGACGTGCATTACGTGCAGGCCGAGGACCACGTCATGCAGGACGTGCTGATCTGCATCGGAACGGGCAAGACGGTGGACGATCCGGACCGGCTGAAATTCCATACGGAGCAAATGTATTTGAAGAGCCCGCAGGAGATGGCGCGGTTGTTCGCCCATGCGCCGGAAGCGTTGGACAATACGGTTCTCGTCGCCGAGAAATGCTCGCTCGAGCTTGAATTCGGCCGATCGATCCTGCCGGAGTACCGTCCGATACCGGAAGGGGTTACGACCGGAAGCTATTTGCGGCAGCTTTGCGAGGAAGGGCTGGAGCGGCGTTATGCGGGCAAGCCGGAATGGAGCGATCCGGAATATCGGGAGAAGCTCGGGGATCGGCTCCGTTACGAGCTGGACGTCATCGGCAATATGGGGTACTCGGACTATTTCCTGATCGTCTGGGATTTTATCCGGTTCGCCCACGAGAAAGAAATCGTCACCGGTCCGGGGCGGGGCTCGTCGGCGGGAAGCCTCGTCGCTTATGTGCTGCGGATTACGGACGTCGATCCGATCGAGTACGGACTCTTGTTCGAGCGATTCCTGAATCCGGAACGGGTGTCGATGCCGGATATCGATATCGATTTCAGCGATGAACGGCGGGACGAGGTCATCGATTACGTCGTGGACAAATACGGCACGGAGCATGTCGCGCAAATTATTACGTTCGGCACGATGGCGGCGAAGGCGGCCGTCCGGGACGTCGGGCGCGTCATGAATTTGCCGTACCACGAAGTGGACCGCGCGGCCAAAATGATCCCGAACCAGCTCGGCATTACGATCGAGGAAGCGCTGCGGCTGAATCCGGAGCTGAAGGAGCTGTGCGCGAAGCACGAAGGGACCGCCCGACTCGTCGAGATGGCGATGAAGGTGGAAGGGCTGCCGCGTCACGCTTCGACCCACGCCGCCGGCGTCGTCATCTCGCGGGAGCCGCTCACCCATTACGTGCCGCTGCAGGAAGGCGCGGGCAGCGTCGCCTTGACGCAGTATTCGATGGAGCATCTGGAAGCGATCGGGCTGCTGAAGATGGATTTTCTCGGCTTGCGCTATTTGTCCATTATCGAGCGGACGTTGAAGTGGATTCGCGAGCAGCAAGGCGTATCCGTCGATTTTCACAACGTATCTTACGAAGACCCGCTTACGTACGAGCTGCTCGGCCGGGGCGATACGACCGGCGTATTCCAGCTCGAATCGCCGGGCATGCGGCGCGTGCTGAAGGAATTGAAGCCGTCGTCGTTCGAGGATATCATTTCCGTCGTGGCGCTGTACCGGCCGGGGCCGATGGAGTTTATCCCGAAATTTATCCAGGCGAAGCACGGGATTATTCAAGTCGAGTACCCCCATCCGGCGCTTGAACCGATTTTGGCCGATACGTACGGCATTATCGTCTATCAGGAGCAAATTATGCAGATCGCCTCGAAGATGGCGGGCTTCCGTCTCGGCGAAGCAGACCTGCTGCGGCGCGCGGTCAGCAAGAAGAAGCGCGAGGTGCTGGACGAGGAGCGGGCGCATTTCGTCGGGGGCAGCTTGAAGCAGGGATATGCGCAGGCCGATGCGGACAAAGTGTACGACATGATCGTCCGGTTCGCCGACTACGGCTTTCCGCGGGCCCATGCTACCGCGTACGCCGTACTGGCGTTCCAGACCGCCTATTTGAAGGCGCATTATCCGGTGGCGTTCATGGCGTCGATGCTCGCATCGGTCATGGGCAACCACCGCAAGGTGGCCGAATACGTCGACGAATGCCGCAAAATGGGCATCGAGGTGCTGCCGCCGGACGTGAACGTCAGCCGCATTCAGTTTACGCCGGCGAACGGGGCGATCCGGTTCGGTCTCGCGGCGATCAAAAACGTCGGCACGCACGCGATGGAATCGATTATCGGCGAGCGCGGGGAGCGGCCTTACGCGAACCTGCTCGACTTCTGCCGCAGGGTCGATATGCGCGTATGCAACAAACGGGTGATCGAATCGCTCATTCAGGGCGGGGCGATGGACTCGCTGCCCGGCCACCGCGCGCAAGGCATCGCGATCCTCGACGAAACGGTGGAAGCGGCGCAGAAGTGGAAGAAGGAGCGGGAAGATTTGCAGCTTCACTTGTTCGGCTTTACGGAGGAGACAAACTGGACGATCGACATTCCGGAGGTGCGGCCATATACGCCGATGCAGCAGCTGGAATTCGAGCGCGAGCTGCTGGGCCTTTATTTGTCCGGCCATCCGCTGGACGCCCACGAGGAGCTGATGGCGGAGATCGAAGCCGACCTGCTTCACGAGCTGCCGGACTACCCGGACAACGCGGATGTGCTCGTCCCGGGGATGGTGCTGTCGGGCAAGCCGATCCTGACCAAGAAAGGGCTGCCGATGGGCTTCATCGAGCTGGAGAACCGCATCGCGAAGGTCGAGGTCGTGTTGTTTCCCGAAGTATGGAAGCAGGCGTCCCCGTTCGTGCAGAAGGGCAGCGCGCTGCTGGTCAAGGCGCGCCTCCAGCACCAGGACGAGGACGTCAAGCTGATCGCGGACCGCGTGCTGCCGCTGGACGCGCCCGACGCGGCCGAGCAAGCGCGGGCGATGCGCCGCGCGCCGGCCGGGCGCGGGAGCGCGCCGCGCGCGGGCGGCAGCCGCGCCGTCGGGGCGCGTGCCCCGGGCGCGAACGCGCCGACGGCTGCGAACGCGACGGCGGCTGCGGACGCGGGAGCACGCGCGTCCGGCGAGCGCGCGGCTGCGGCTGCGCCGGCTCGGCCGCAAGTGACGGCAGCCCGCCCTCCGGGCGGGCGCGTGCCGACGGAGCGGCCTGCCGCGGCGGAGCCGCAGCCGCGCGTGCCGCAGGCGCGCGAGACGCGGCCGGAGCCCGCGCGCGGCGCAGCAGCCGGGCGGGCGCAGCGGCTGTTCGTCAAGATCGCGGCCGACCGCGAGCAGACGCAGCGGCTCGGCCGCCTGCAGGCGCTGCTGCAGCAGCATGCCGGAGCGATGCCGGTCGTGCTGTTCTACGAGCGGGAGCAGCGGGTGCTAGCGCTTAGCGAATCGTATAACGTGAAGCCGTCTCCGGACCTGATCCGCGAAATCGGCGAGATTATGGGAGCCGATTCGGCGCGGGTGAAGTGACGGCAGACAATCGGAAGCCGGCATCTGCCGCAGAGCCACCACCGGTATGTGCACGCAGGAAGCGGACGGGCCGCAGGAAATCGCGCGGCAAGGCTGTCGGACCGTCTTTGCCGTCATGAGTGCGGCGTCGCGCGCCGGACGCTGCAGCTGCATGAAGTCCAGACTGAAAAACCAACCTCCAATACCGCCGCAACTGCGGCGAATATTGGAGGTTTTGTTATGTTTTGTTGTTCCTACCGGGGACCGCCTCGCCATGTTCTACTGTTCCGTCCCGGCCCCGCAAGACGGCACGTTACGCGGAAATGGAACCCGAAGCAACCGCTTCCGAACCGAGATTAAGCAACATTGAGAGTGGGGTCACAATCGGCCGGATAGGCGGAACCGGAAAACGACTAGCCCATCGTGGTATTACACGGTATTCCTGCATAGTTAGGTCGGTTGGTCCTGCCCATGAAACGAGCAGATAGAGATAAGGCTGAAACGAGCACTAAATGCGGCGTGACGCCG
>NZ_VDCQ01000138.1 GCF_006265175.1 Paenibacillus hemerocallicola
ACTGCTGCTTCGCGAATGAAACTGGAGGTTTTCCAGTTACTGCGGACGGTAGCCTCTGCTTCGTGAAAACTACCGGAGCAGTTTTCCAGTTACTGCAGACAGTAGCTGCTGCTCCGCGTAAACTGCCGGAGGTTTTCCAGTTGGTACGGACGGAAGCTGCTATATTGTGAAAATAACCGGACGATCGCTAGTTATTGAGGCGCAGCAGCATACATTCGACGCTTAAAAGTGCAGTCGCGCTTCGCTCAAACATCCCTAAAAAGGCAAACCCTCCCCAGCGCGACAAACGTCCCGCCAGGGAGGATTTCTACATTCAATATACGAGCGAACGGAAGTTGCGCACCGTGTGGAACGTAATCAGGTTGCCGTTATGCGCATCCCGCGCGCGGACGTCGCCGGACCGGCTCGCCACGTAGAGGTCGTCTCCGTCGAACGCCATGCTGGCGTAATGACGCGATTGTCTGGGCGTTTCTCCGGCGGCCACGAGCGCCGCGAAGCACCAGTCGATGCAATTTTTCGAGAAATGAAGCTGCAGCCGATGCCGCTCGTTATTCGGCAAATCGAACCGCTCCTTCGGCAGCCGCTCCTGCCGGGTCATGCTGTCGGTCGACTGGGAACTGAGCAGCCAGTACAGCTTCGTCTGTTCGTCGTACAGAATATGAAATTTCATTTGGCCGCCGGGGCATGGGACGAATACCGCCCGCTTCCCCGACGGAGTCGTCTCCAGCATCGTCGTCATCGAGCCGTCCTCGTGCTCGACCACTTTCGCGATCGCCGCGTACCCCGTGCCGCCCGTATGGGCCCTCGCCCACAGATGAAACGTCTTCCCCGCCGGATCGTGCCAGTAATGGTCCGGATTGGTGAACTGGACGACGTTCGTCTCCAGCCAGCCTACGGTCGCGCATTGCGGCCGGACGGCTTGCCCTTTCTGGAAGTGCGGGGTTTCCGTGAAAAACGGAACGCCGAAGTAGTCCAGCTCCTCCGAAGGGAACGCCTCGATCGCCGAAAGCCGCGAAGCGAAAGTCCAACTGGCCGGATCGGTCAAATCGGCATCCTCCTTGGCCCGCATCAGCACAGGCTGCATCTGGCTGACCGGCCACACGAGGTGATCGTTCTCGCGAATATCTTCCATCACCAGGTAAACGCAGCCGTTGCTGTAGAGCACATTGCACGGCGCCTGATGCCAATCCCCCTCCGAAGTGAGCAGGGACGGCTCGGACCACGTTTCCCCCTGGTCCTCGGAGCAGATGACCATAATATTGACGCAATGGCCGAGCACGTACAGCTTGCCGCCGGACAGGAAAGGCCGCGCATGCAGGAACGGGAAGTCGTGAGTGTGCCGCCAAGTCCGCCCTTTGTCGTCGGACACGTACACTTTGCCCTGGGCGATGAAGCCGTGGCGCGATCCTTTCGGACCCGGCAAATCCGGCACGCCTTTGCCTCCTATGTCCATCGTCAGCACAAGACGTCCGGACGGAAGCGCCAGGATGGCGGGGGAGTACGCATATACGCTTTGCGGATCCGGCGATTCGTAGACGGTAACGAAATCGTCGGCTGCCGGTCTTACTCGGAATGGTTCGGTCGTATGAATCATGTCGGGTTCACCTCTTGAGTATGTATCGGACGGCGTCTGCAGACGCCCGTCGCGTGTTGCTTCCTTGTACGGCCGCGATCAGCCTTTGACGAACCGGTCGTAGCCGTTCTGCTTGATCTGCAGCAATTCGTCCAGCCCCATCTTTTTCAAATCCTGCACATATTTATCCCATTCGCCTTCGATGCCGCCCTCGACGATCCATTTCGCTTCCATCTTCCGCACATAGGTCATGACGTCGGTCTCGAGCACGCTCAGCCGTTTGTTCTCCTCCTCGCTCATGTAGAGCGTAGGATACACCCGCTCCTCCGGAGCGATATAAGGTTTGTACAGCTCGTAGAAGGTGCTGCGATATTTGTCGCTCTCGCTCTGCTCCAGCTTCTGCAGCCATTCCTTCGTAGCCAGCAGCGGAATCGAGGTGGAGGGCGACGTGCTGCCGATCCAGGAGCTCGTGTCCTGGCCTCGCGGGGGATCCACGATTTCGATCGTGCCACCCGCCTTCTCCAGCAAATGGGAGCCGAACGGGCCATACTTGAATTCGAGCACGGTCAACGGATCGTTCATCGTATCGACGTAGCGCATCGTCGCCTCGGGGCATTTATTTTTGTTCGTGATGGAGAAATAGTTCAGGATGATGCGATTGTCCTGTCTTCTCCAAATTTGGTCTCCGTGCGGCCCTATCAGCGCGGGGATGGGCGCGTAATCTTTCAGCAGGTCGAAGCCGAGCTCGTAGACGCCGTTAAAGGAGCCGATCAAGCCTACGACGGGCGGATCGTTTCTCGTCTTCGACAACAGCTGCTTCACGTCCTGCGTGAACGTCTCCCTGTCGAACAAGCCCTCCCTGTACAGCTTGTGCAAATATTGCACCGCCTCCTTGTAGGCCGGCAGCACCGGCTCGAAGACGACGCGCTTGCCCGCGTCCACCGAGAATCCGGTCAAAGCGTCGATCAGGCCGAATGCGCCGTACAGCTCGTAATAGCCGTTGGTCGTCGTGTTATGGCGGAACGTGGCCGGTATTTCGTCAGCCTTGCCGTTGCCGTTCGGATCGTTTTCCTTAAACGCTTTCAGCGCCCGGTACAGCTCGTCGGTCGTCCGGGGGATGCCGAGGCCGAGTTTGTCCAGCCACTTTTTGTTGATCAAGTACGTGTTGCGGTATTGGAAAAATTGCTGATCCTCGAACCAGGGCACCGAATAAATATGACCGTCGGGAGCGGTAGCCATCTTGCGCAGCGTCGGGTTCTGGTCCAGCACCTTCTTGATGTTGGGCGCATATTGCTCGATCAGCCCTTCGAGCGGAATAAGAATGCCCTGCGAGCCGTAATTGACCACATCCTGCATATTCAGTCCGGTAAAGAATGCATCGGGGAAATCGCCGCTCGCGAGCATCAGATTTTTTTTCTCCTTCCAGCCTACGGCCGGAATTTGCTCCCATTGGACATCGATATTCGTCTTCTTCTTCAGCTGCAGGAGCGTAACCATTTCGTTGTAGTCCTTCTGGTAATGCTGCCGGTATACCGGAATTTTCAGCTTGATCGGCGTATGGACTACGGGCAGGCCGGTTGCGTTGAAATTCGTATTCGGGCCGATCGGCTGCTCGGAGGCCGGGTTCGCTTCCTCCTCTTTGCTGCATGCGGACAGCAGCAGCGAAGCCGCCAACGCGAATACCGCCATTCGGTTCCTTGTTCTCTTTTTCATGCGAACCTCCCCCTTCTACATGGCTATCCTTTCAAAGCCCCGAGCCTGACCCCTTTGACGAAATGCTTCTGGACGAACGGGTATAGGGCGAGCACCGGCAAGCTGGCTATGACGATCGCTCCGTATTTGATCGATTCCGCCGCCGGACTGCCGCCTCCCAGCTCCAGGTTCAACGTCTCCTGTACTTCCCCGCGGATCAGCATATTGCGCAGTATAAGCTGAAGCGGATATTTGCTTTCGTCGCGGAAATAAATCAAGGCGCCGAAAAACGAATTCCAATGGGCCACCGCATAAAACAGCGCAAGCACCGCAACGATCGCCTTGGATAGAGGCAGCGCCACTTTCGCGAAAAAGACGAAATCGCTGCAGCCGTCCATAACCGCCGCCTCCCTGAGCTCCTCCGGTATGTAATGCTGGAAGAACGTACGGGCCATGACGAGATTCCAGACGCTGACCGCGCCGGGCAGGATGACCGCCCACATCGAGTCCAGCATTCCGAGGCTTTTGACGAGCAAATACGTCGGCACAATTCCCCCGCTGAAAAACATCGTGAACGTGAAAAGCATCATAACCGCGTTCCGTCCGAGCAAGTCTTTGCGCGACAACGGATATGCCCCCGTTAGCGTTACGGCAACATTGACGGTCGTTCCGACCGCCATATAGAGCAGCGTATTTCCATAGCCTCTCCAAATCGCTCCGTTCCCGACGAGGCTCCGGTACCCCTCCAGCGTAAATGCGACCGGCAGCAGCCGCACCCTCCCGCCGTTTACGTCGAGCGGATCGCTGACGGAGGCGATCAGGATAAAATAGAGCGGATATAGGACGATGACCAGCAGAACGGTCAGCAGCGCCATGCTGCACAGATCGAATATGCGGTCCGACCGGGATGGACTGTTTACGGGTTGCCCTCCTCTACCAAAGACTCGTTTCCGTCAGCTTCCGGGCGAGCCGGTTTACGGTAACCAGCAGGACGAAGTTGATCGCGGAATCGAACATGCCTGCCGCCGCCGAATAGCTGTATCGGGTGCCCAGCAGCCCCGTTTTGTAGACATAGGTGGAGATCACCTCCGACGAATCGAGATTGAGCGAGTTTTGCATCAGCAACGTCTTCTCGAAGCCGACGCTCATCATCCCGCCCAGCTGCAAAATAAGCACGATGACGATCGTCGGCATGATGGACGGGAGATCGATATGCCGGATCCGCTGCAGCTTGCTCGCTCCGTCCATGACAGCCGCCTCGTGCAGGCCGCGATCGACGCCCGCAAGCGCCGCCAAATAAATGATCGCGCCCCAGCCCGCACCCTGCCATACGCCGGACAGCACATGCAGCGTCTTGAACCATTCGGGCGAACCGAGAAAAAATACCGGATCTCCGCCAAGCGATACGATCCATTGGTTGATCATGCCGCTTCTCGGCGACAAGAACAGCGCGAGCATCTCGACGACGACGACCGTCGAGACGAAATGCGGCGCGTACGTCACCGTCTGGACGAACCGCTTGAACGCCCGCCCGTTCGTATGACTCAACAGCAGCGCCAGCGCGATCGGAATCGGAAAGCCGACGGCCATTCCGTACAGACTGAGTCCGATCGTATTCCTAAGCAAGCTCCAGAACGGGTACGAATTGAAAAAACGCTCGAAATGCTCGAACCCTACCCACGGACTTCCCATGATGCCGAGCGTCGGCTTGAAGTCTTTGAAGGCGATCTGCGCGCCGTACATCGGGACGTACTGGAATAGGACGAAATACGCAATCGCGGGAAGCAGCAGCACGTACAGCTGTCGCTGCTGCTTCATTTTGCGCACGAGCGCTCTCGCGTTCCCCGTCATCGTGGTGTCACCCCCTTTTGCCATTACGAGGGAAGCCTCTTCTGCACGTTTGGCGGTAGCTTTTCTTGGTAAAGAATGCCGCACTTCTCCCTGGCGCTTGGCGAAGTTAAACATTCTTTAACGATAAGAAAAGCAATCGATCGAGGCCTTTC
>NZ_VDCQ01000139.1:0-1093 GCF_006265175.1 Paenibacillus hemerocallicola
GATGTTTTTGATTTTGATTAGACTATATCCTATTGATAAAATATCCCCCGCCAGCAATAACCAGCGGGGGTTACTCATTAATTACCGCTATATTCATTTACCTCAAACGTTTCGATCTTACTGAATGCAATGTAATCCTTACGGGTGATGAAGTTCGCCAGATTAAAGTTCTTGCTGATCGTGTACACTTCCGGACCTGTGCCGGCTGCGCGACCGTTGTACCAAGACAGGTATGCGCTCAGCTCGGAGGCAGAAAGATCGTATTCCTTTTCAAGCCCGCTTACGAGAGACTTCTGCCCTCCAAATAGATATATCTTTCCGCCGATTACTGTTGCACTGAGGCTAAGCCTACCTACAGGCATTGTACTTTGTTTTTGCACCAGAATATTCGCTATAGGATCGAACTCAAATATTTTTGAAGATGGTAAACTTGGATCCCGCCCACCGAAAATGTATATCTTATTATTAAACGTTACCGCAGTTAAACCATCCATATAGTTGGGAAATTGTGCCTTAGTTGTAAATGATCCCGTTGTGTCATACTCATCTATATTTTTTGTAGTAGTTCCAGTCCCCGTTTGACCACCGAATATATTTTCTCATTTAGTTTCGCAGCACCAAATGCAACTCTTGGAGTTGGCATATTTCCCAACGGGGTCCATGTATTTGTAGCCGGATTATATTTGTTAATATTTCTTAATATTTCTTAATTTAGTGCTCCCATTCTTCCCACCAAATACATATACCTCACCATTCACTTCAACTGCTTGATTATAGGCCCCTGGATTCGGCATTGAGGAATTTTGTCCAAACACCAGTTGTATTCGCTACCGCTGACACCGAAAACATCGGAACCACTAATACAACCATCATGACCATCAAAAGTAATTGCTTCAGCTTCTTCATAATTCCTCCTATATTTATGGATTTGTCATAAATTCAACCGTTCTAAAGGTAAAGTATGACAATCGTCTAAACATAAAGTCTCAGAAATTGTAGAATCAGGTCGAATGATTGAAATATTTTGGGAGAGGATTTTTGGGGAAAGAAAAAAGGAAAGACGGTCGCCCGCGTTGGGTAACCGTCTTTTAGT
>NZ_VDCQ01000139.1:1103-4348 GCF_006265175.1 Paenibacillus hemerocallicola
TCGCGGGTAATATTCACCCTTTATCTTTACGGCCCGTTCCGTTACTTCTTCGATCACGCCGCTATCGATTAATTTGTTGCTCAGAAATACGACTACGGACCGTCCATCGATTGCGGCTGTATGGAGTTCGATGTTGGACTTAATCTGCTTCAGTGGTCTCACCTCCGACAGATAGATTCGCCATTGCAAGAGCCAAATCCTTCACCCTCGACATAGTGAGCGGGGGATACTTCTTTTACTAAAAATGTTTGAGATAACTGGTAGATTTGCTCAATATGGGAGAATAACACTGGGGATGATAAAATATTGATAAATACCATATAGGGGTGATTGAAATGAGGATGTACGCCCTTCTTAAAGAACAAGTTGATAATGCAAAAAAAGTAATGATCTACGAATCAGAGAACGGCGTTTACGTCTTTTTGTATGATACTCAAGAAGACAAGAGTTGCTATGCTAACTTGTGGTTTGAAACTATTGAAGAAGCTTTAGAATATTGCACTCACGAGCTCGATGTAGAACCAGAACAGTGGGTCGTCATCATCGATCCTAAAGAAGGACAATATCACGATATTATTTCACCGCTCAAACGAGGAACGATAGTTTAATAAAAAACCAGCAGCATTTAAAAAGGATGAGCAAGATTCACGTTTGGTAACCGGTGGATCTAAACTCATCCTTTATACTGAATTCCTTTTTTGACATTCTGGTAATTACTATTCTATTTTGTTCGGAATCAACATATCCAGGACTGACAAATGCTTCTTCATGATCGCTTTCGCTTCGTCCACATTCTTTTTTCGGATTTGCTCTACAATTTGCTTATGCTCCTCTAAGGAGATAATCGTATTTCTGACATTGACGAAATGTCGCTCCCTAACTTGGTTAAAAAATTCGCTTACCACATCGCTTAATTCGAAAAATGTTTGGTTGCCCGTCGCCTTGAAAAGTGCTCGATGAAACGCCAGATCTTCCTCTACCGGAAGTTTTCTTTTTGTAATGCTCTGCTCCATTTGCTTGTTTGCAAGTTCCAACTGTTCCAACAAATAGAGATCATAATGCTCGATAGCCATCTCGACGGCACAGAGCTCCAAAGCCCTCCGTGTAGCGATAAGCTCCTTGATCCTCTGCTCATTATGTTTCCAATGAAAGGATACCTGATCCATAAATGGCTTAAAAGAGGGGACTTCCAAAAAAATCCCACCTCCCGCGTGAATCCGCAATACCCCAAGCGTCTCCAACATTTTCAGCGCCTCACGGACAACGGAGCGACTGACCTTCAGCGTATCGATCAATCGATTCACGGAAGGAAGCTTATCTCCAGCCTTGAGCTCATGTTCCACTATATATAACTTTATCCGCTCACACACGATTTGCGGCAGTGTTGTTTTCTCGGCTAGATCCATATCTCACACATCCAATTATTTTAATAGGGTGATCGTATCATAAAATGAAGACAGAATAAATAAGTGTTGACGTGCAATCCATGAATGGGTATCATTTTCAGTATAATGGTATAACCACCATACTGGTTGTGAGTGTGAATGACGAATAGGAGAGGGGAAACAAAATGAAGTCAGGTTTCTAACCCGGGATTAATACGGCAATGTTGGCGACAGTCATTAAATGTGCGACTGTCCTAGTCGGAATTATGTAAGCGCATGCAATGAAGGTACAACCACGACCAAAATAGGGTTCAAATTATTTTCTAAAGGGGAATTGCCATGTCAAAAAGAAGGAATTCATTCATGTTGAGTTGCATCATGATCTCGTCCATCGGTTTGCTCGCTGCATGCGGAGGAAGTAAATCCGGTGAGGAAGAATTGAAGACACCGGCAGTTCCTCAGGAGCCGACAGAGGTGTATTTTCTGAGCACCAGTACATATTGGTGGGATGAAGCCACGTTTATGAAAGAGTTTGGGGAACCGCTGCAGAAGAAGTACCCCTATATTATTCCAAAAACAATTAATCTTGCGGCAGCTAACACGAAAGCCATAGAGGGACTGATTGTTAACAAACAGCCCATTGATGTTATTCTTTCCGCCAATTATAGTTACCTCGCTTATATTGAGCCTTATAACTTGTCTATGGACATTGAACCGTTGATCAAACAAAATAATGTGGATTTAAATCGGTTTGCTCCGGAGTTTATTGATATGAACAGAACGTTGGGCAATGGCAAGCTGATCGGCTTGCCATTGCAGGATAGCCCGACACAGATCATTTATAACAAAGGTATATTTGATCAGTTTGGTGTCAGTTATCCGCCCCATGGCCAGTGGACGTGGGATGAGATGTATGCACTGGCCAATAAAGTGACTCGAATGGATAGTGGCAAGCAATTTTACGGCGTACGCTTGCACAACACTTTTTTCAGAAGGAATCCATTTTCGCTGGAATATGTCGATTCCAAGACGAACAAGGCGATATTCAATAATGATCAAGGCAAGAAAATGATTGAAATGTGGCTGCGTCAATATGAACTTTCGGATACGCCGGGACTTGCTACGGATGGGGCGAAAATGTTTTTCGAGAATAGAAATTTGGCGATGTGGATTCCGGGATCCCAAACGTATAATACGCCGGACCTTTATAAAGGCTTGGAGTGGGATTTGGCCCCGGCTCCCGTACTCCCGGAGAAAGGAAATGTTGGCTTTCAGCCCTATCCCGATTATTTGTTCGTATCGAACATAAGCAAAAATAAGGAGCTTGCGATGAAGGCGATCGAGTACTTTACGTCGGATACTTTCCAAATGGAACGCTCCAAGAACGCCTGGGCTACGCCTTTAAAGAACAGCCAGATTAAAGCGGCTTTTGGTCAAAATTCCGAACTGTTTAAGGGCAAAAATATTAGCGCCATGAGTCCGGCGAAATATGCTCCTGCGGCTTCGTACAACAAGTTTACACAACAAGCGGGAGCCATCATATTACCGAAACATATCAATAACGTGCGAGACAATAAAACAGACATCAATTCCGCATTGCGTGCCGCAGAAGAAGAAGAGAATAAGTATATTGAAGACAATCTGAAAGCAACGAAATAACGCAAACGATATGGTTGTTGGAATCTAAACCATGATGGAGGTGCGTATTGTGATCAGGAATCGAAAAATGTCCATTTTGCTCACTCTTTTCTTGTTTCTCTCGTTTTTTTCAATAGATTGGAATGGTTTGACGCTGTCACAGCAAGAAGTCGCCGCCGCCGCGGTGGTGGTTCTCGATGATGATGCTTCTCAACTGGCAGG
>NZ_VDCQ01000014.1 GCF_006265175.1 Paenibacillus hemerocallicola
AATAGTTGCGCCGTACATTTCCGAAGGTCCCTGCACCGGCTACCGCGGCGCGAGACTCAGTCAGGCCACGCTCGATCCGGATGCGATCGTCATCGACCAATCGGCGGTAGGCGTGTCGACGCGTTCGAATCCCGCGACCTATACGGGCATTATAGATGACGTGCGCAAGGCGTTCGCTTCCGCGAACAAGGTCAACCAAGGCTTGTTCAGCTTCAACTCCAAGGGCGCTTGCGAGAACTGCCAAGGGTTGGGCGTCGTGTATACGGACCTTGCCTTCCTCGACAGCGTGAAGCTGCCATGCGAAGTATGCGGAGGCAGACGGTTCAAGGAAGAGGTGCTCGCGTACAAGCTGAACGGCAAGTCCATCGCGGAAGTGCTGGAGATGACGGTGGAGCAGGCCTTGAATTTTTTTCAGCTGAAAGAGGTTGTGCGCAAGCTCCAGGCGATGAGCGACGTCGGGCTGACCTATATTACGCTCTGGAGGAAGCAAGGGCGGCCAGGTGGTGTTCGAGGCACGCCTTCGCAGATCGTCGAGGCGGAGCAGTCGATCACGGGAAAATATTTGGTGTAACCCTCATATTCGCTTTCGCATAACGAGGCTGCCGGCACCTTCGGCAGCTTCGTTACGTTAACCATTCTATAATCGGTTTGAATGCTTGGTACTCGTCGAGAAAAATATGACGATCCCCTTGCGAAAATATGGCGGATACCGCTAGACGGAAAACAACAGCCCGTACAATCATTTCTTTGTACGTTCCATTATCCGGAAGGAGGAGAAGCTCGGAAACCTTGCTTCCCTGCCAAGCGATACAATCGCAAGCCAATATGGCTTCCGCATATTCGACTGGAGCAATTGTCGGAGAGAAATCGATAATCAAAGGACCCGACACCTGGTCGAAAAGAATATTTCCCGCCAAATCGCCATGGACAATCTGCACCTCGTACTCCTCTCTCAAGCTTACCCTTCTCAGTAAATGGTATATCAGCTCTTGTGACTCTTGTGGTGTCTGCGTCGGTAAATCATCGATTTGCCATGCGATACGATGCCCCCTGGACCAAGGGTTGTCCGAATGAGGGACGTCCCGAATATTTAAATGAGACAAGTCGCGGTGAAGCATTTTGGCTGCAAGAAGTTTTTCTTTAATGTGCCCTCTTTTATCCGCGCCTTGTTCATACCGGGTACAAGCCCACCCTTTATATACAAAAGTACCGTCTATGCTTCGAATAGGCTTGGATATCCTGTAACCTCGGGGGTTTATACGGAACATGACATCGAGCAGCCATTCGGCGTGCCGGGTGTCGTCCACAGGTTTTAATACGGCATTACCGACACGTACTGATGTATGCTGTCCTCCCCGTAATGGCACAATATCCCCGGCAATTCGAAATGATGTTAATATTTCTTCGGACGGTCCCATTTTGTTCACCTTCCCGACATAGTGCGATACTACTTCCATGCATACCATTAAGAATCCTGCCTATCGTTCCAAAGCGCCAACTTCCATGCATACCATTAAGAATCCTACCTATCGTTCCAAAGCGCCATGTCTATCGCCGATGCACCCTTTCAATTGAGGAATGCCGGCTTGAATTCTCCTTTAAACGTTTTCGCCCTGGCTAGTCGCCGAGCGCTTTGCTAAAATGGACCCAAACCAGGAGGGGGGCGAGACCGTGATGGAAGTGACAACAGAGCTTGTACGCGGGTTAATCGACAGCCAGTTTCCGCAGTGGAGACATCTGACGGTGAGACCGGTCGAGAAAAGCGGACACGATAACCGCACTTATTTGCTGGGCGATGACAGGACGGTTCGCCTGCCAAGTCATGAGCGTTATGCTTCGGCCGTGGAGAAGGAAATGAAGTGGCTTCCCGTTTTCAAGCCGCATCTATCGCTGCCCATACCTGTCCCCGTCGCGAAAGGCGAGCCGACGAAGGCGTACCCGCTTCCGTGGTCCGTCAACCAGTGGCTGGAAGGCGAGACGGTCACATCTTCCAATATACGCGATAGGGACGAGTTTGCTGAAGATCTTGCAACCTTTCTGAAAGAACTTGAAGCGATCGACGCCAGCCGCGGCATACCGGCAGGTGTCCAAAATTTCCACCGCGGAGGTGATCTCGCGGTCTATGAAGAGGATACAAGAGCCGTACTCGCCAATATTGCAGGCACGCACGACACAACCGTCCTGGCCGAAATATGGGAGCTCGCTCTCGCGACGAAATATACCGCGGCTCCGCTCTGGCTGCATGGCGATGTTGCGGTCGGAAACCTTCTTGTAAGAAACGGAAAACTGAGCGGCGTCATAGATTTCGGGACGATGGGCGTGGGCGACCCGTCCAGCGATCTGGTAATGGCGTGGAACTTCTTCGACGACTCAAGCCGCGCCGTTTTTCTGGACCGCATGGGATTTGGAGAAGATACGATAAATCGTGCGCGCGGCTGGGCTTTGTGGAAAGCCCTGATCTGTTACGACTGGAACGAGAAAGGCTCGGAGCTGTCGGAATGGGGGCGGCGCGTGATCGATGTCATCATGGACGAATACAAGCGAGGATGAAGAAGGGTTGGTTCTCAAGGCCCGTCCGGTATAGGCACTGAAACCGTCACGGGGTTGTGGCACATTTTGGTATAATGGTGCAGATCCGGTTCACCGACCGGGCGGCTGAACTATTGCCGGAGATGCTGCAAGCGGAGGCGAACGATCGGTTCGATCGGACCGACGATTTGGAGCCGTTCAACTGCGAGGACGATGCCGTCATTCGGGATCTGTTCTCTCGCGCCGAACCGGATTGACGGGGATGGACGCAATGAAAAACCAGCTTTGTTTCTCATTTAGCAATCCATAAGAAATCCGCTCCTCCCGGCTGGCTTATACTGGGTATAGTTGAACGGAGGAGGAACATGGCTATGAGTCTTGTACAAGATATGGTAGAGGAACTTCGGCGCGAGGCCCAGTCTACTCGCCTTGTAATCGAGCGCGTACCCGAAGCCAGCTTGAGGTGGAGGCCGCATGTCAAGTCGATGTCGCTCGGGCAGCTTGCCCTGCATACGGCCGGATTGCCCGGAGGACTGGCCGAGCTGCTGAATGCCCCGGTACGCGAGGTGCCTACCGTGCCGCTGCCGGAGGCGGAGTCCGTTGCGGAAATTCTCTCCGTGCTCGAGGAGCAGGTAGCCGCGGCGGAGGAAATCATTCGCACTTGGGAGGACGAGGCGCTGCGCGAGCCGTTCCGATGGACGTTGCAGGATCAAGTCATCAGCGAGACGCCGCGATTCGAGCAGGTGCGCTCGCTGCTTTTCAATCACTGGTACCACCACCGGGGTCAGCTGACCGTTTATTTGCGGCTGCTTGACGTGCCGGTTCCGGGTATTTACGGTCCCAGCGCCGACGAGTAAACTTTCAAATGAAATGAAGGGGGAAGCCATCAGCGGCTTCCCTTTTTGGGCAGAATTAGAGATGCATAGTCCCTCCCGCCTCCGGTGTGATAAAATCAAGGAAAACGTTCAGACCCGAACGCGGCCGAGGAGGTATTCGTGATACGAAAAGGTTTGGGAAACGGCAAATCCGTCGGGCGATCGGATAGTCGGCTTCGAGCGCTGGATCCCTTCGTCTTGGAAAACGGAATCGGCAAGAAGCATTCCAAACACTATAACGCTACGAATCCGCCTGCTCGCGAATGCGGAGCAAGGAGGTCGCTTCGTCGAAATTGTCGCGAATTATCGGCAGCCGAAGGGCGGTAAGCTGGCGAAAGCCGACCTCGTGGACATTATTACCGAGTTGCTCAGAAAAGGGTCGTTCAACCAGCGCGAAAAATTCCGGCTGCTCGATTTACCCTTCGACAACAATTTGCAATGACTGGTCAAGAACCGTGAATCGGGGTACCGTTATGAGAATCAAATCGATGAAACAGTATTCGCATCCGTGCGATTTTCCGTTTTGGATTCAGCGAAACCTCCACGACGTGCGGGATATGCCGGACATCCACATTCATGAGTTTGTCGAGCTGATCTATGTGGCCGAAGGCCGGGGCACGCATCTGTTCCAAGATATTTATTACGAGATTCGGGCTGGGGACATATTCATTATCAATCCGGGCGAGAGGCACGGTTACGCGCTCAAAGAGGATCAGTATATCGGAATCGTCAATTGCCTGTTCGAGCCGGACTTCATTCCGCATTCGTTGCTGAGCGACTTGCGGATTAACGATGCCCTCGACTTCTTTTATGTCCAGCCTTTTTTGAACGGCCATTCCCGGTTTCATCACAAGCTGAATTTGCGGGGCGAGGCGGCGGACAAGACGAGGGGCATCTTGGAGGAGCTCCATCAGGAAATGGACCGTCGGCAACCGGGCTATCAGACGATGATTCAGCTGAGAATGACCGAGCTGTTCATTTTGCTGTCGCGTTATTACAAGGATCGCAAAAATAAAACCGATAGCCGCTCGCCGCAAGAATTGCTGATCCGTCGCATATGCGGGTACGTCGAACGGCACTATAACCAGAAAATTACGCTGTCCGACTTATCCGCGCTGTTCCATATCGGCATCCGGCAGCTGAACCGGCTGTTCAATCAATATACGGGATCGAGCGTAATCGAATACGTTCACCGGATCCGGATGGAAAAAGCGAAGCGACTGTTAACGGATACGGACGAAAAAGTGAACGTCGTGGCCGAAATGGTCGGCTACGGGGACCCGGCCTTTTTCAATAAGCTGTTCGTGCGGGAGGCGGGATGCCCCCCGGGCAAATATAGGGAAGAAAATCGATAATTTGACCTCATCGCCGAGAAGGAAGTCCAGATTGCCGATGGAACGAGGTTGGCGGCCTCCTATAATATGAGTGTTGAAAGCGCACTCATTTCAAAAAAGGAGCTGTTGAAATGGAACGGGACATGAAGATGAGCAGAAGAAAGCTATTAACCGCTGCGGGCACTGCAGCCGTTGCGGGGATTTTGATGAGTAAAGGCGTCGGCTTGGCGAGTCAGGGAAGCGGTGTGGTCCATAACGTTTATGGAAACCCGCCAAACAGCTGCAACGGCGAGGAATACGGCTACGTTCACGTAAAGGAATTTGGCGCCGTCGGCGATGGGATAACCGATGACTCGCAAGCGTTTCGCGATGCATTGGCCCATGCTTGCAACAATCATCTGACTTTACTGACGGATTCGGGAAAAACGTACATTGTCGATAATCTCGTCGTAGAGGGGAAAACGGACTTCAGACTCGTATTCAGGGGAATCTTGAAAAGACCCGATAACTTGCCGGCAACCAGCACTCAAACGAGAACGCTGCAATTCAACAATTGCTCCCAATTTGTCATAGACGAAATCCATTTTGACGGCAATCATATCAACAACCATTGCGTCGTCGGCGGGACGGTTTACAATACCGTGTATTTGCAAGAGTATAGACACTGCTTGTATTTGAACAACTGCTCAAATGCCAGATTCGGCAAAATTTACGGAAAAAATCCGTCCGGAGACGTCATTTACATCAATGGAGCGAACACGTACAACCTGGATTTCGACTTTGTCGAAGGGATCTCGGTCGATACGGACGGGGTCACGCCCATTGCGCTGGGCCGAAACACGGTATCCATATGCGAAGGGAAACAGATTACGTTCAATATCGTCAAATCGTTGGGAGTCGGTCATGTTACAATGCCCGGAGGGTTCGACATCGAGCCGAACTGGGGGGAACAAGCTTCGGATATATTTGTCAACTATCTCTATGTCGTGTCGAGCTCCATGAGCGCTTTGGGGATTACGACCAAATACGGGGAAGGAGGCAATATTAAAAATATCGAAATCGGAACGGTTTATATCGAAAACGATGTCGTTGCAGCGAAGAGATTGCTTGTCATTACAGGATGCACGAATGTACACTTGAATCGGGTTTATATCAAAGGTACGGTCGAATCTTATGCGGTACATATCGGGATAGCGGGGAACGCTCAACCGGTTTATAATTTGAAATTGGACTCTCTTGAAATCGATACTTGCAGATACGGCATTATGGCCGACCATTTGAACGGGGGTTATGCGAATATTATCGTGAATCGCGCCTCGGAAAATTTGCTCAGACTGTACAACGTTTCGAATTTCGATTTTGATGTGAGAGGCAGCTTCAATCCGTCAACCGCTTATCCGAATACGCCGGTCAAAAACTTTTGCATTTATCTGTATATGGCCGGCACCAACTATTTGGACAATTGTACATTCAGCGGCGATCTTGCCAAAACCAGAGTTGGCACCGTTGCGGAAAGAGGCATTACAACGAACGCCTCGAACGGAGTCGCCCAAATCACGAACTGTGTATTTGCCAGCCTGAATATGGACGGATGGGACGAGGCTACGAAGTTTGTAGGACAGTTGCAACATACGAGAAAATTGGAATTCACGCGTTCGAACAATTCGGGAAATACCGGAATGAGACCGACGGCCAATCTCAGACAAGGTATCTCCTATTACGATACAACTTTAAACAAACCGGTATGGTGGAACGGCGCGAACTGGATCGATGCTGCGGGGGCAATCGTTTAACCGTCGCGCCGGCCTTCAATAACTGGCGCGGGGTGAATGATGGGCAGACTGGACGGGATGTTATCGATCTTGCGGCTGCTGAAAGCAAACGAAAAAATGACGGCCGAGACTATGGCGGAAATATTGGAGATCAGCGTCCGAACCGTGTATCGGTACATCGATCTCCTGAACGTAAGCGGTGTTCCGATTATAGCCGAATCCGGTCATGGAGGCGGTTTTCAGCTTCCCGCTACATTTTCGAGCGTTCCGCTATTTTTGACACCACGGAACTGAAAGCGATGAGGCCACAGCGCTCTATGCCCCATCTGTTGCTATCCTTCGGCAAGCAGATCGATGTGGCGGAGCCGGTCATGCTCAGAAGAGCGATAGCCGAACTTGCCCTGGAACTTGCCCAATATTAGGATACATCCACACTTCCCTGACAGGCTTACTGTCAGGGAAGTTGTTGTATGATGGCGGTAAACGCGACAAAGAGGTGGTAACGAATGAATCCAATCGCCAAACTCGACCTGAGCAAGTCTGACAAAACGTATTATTCGGCGGCGCGCACGCCTGCGCTAGTGCGGCTCGATCCACTGCCGTATCTGTTCATCGTCGATAGGGGAGCGCCGGACAGCCTTATGTTTGCGAATGCGACAGAGGCCCTTTATACGGTAGCTTATGGGGTCAAAGGGATTTGCATAAAGGAAAACCGCGATTTTACGGTACCCAAACTGGAAGGACTCTGGTCGGTTGAATCCGGGAAACATGCGCTTGAAGTTCCGCGCGAAGAGTGGCACTGGAAGCTGCTGATTCGTATGCCGGATTTCGTTAGCCGAGACATCGTCGATGACGCGCGCGCGAGCAACGCGAAAAGGGACATTCCCGGGCGAAAGATGTCTCCTTCGTTGATTGTTGCTTACGTTTTTTTCCATTACACTTGGGAACGAAGGGAGGTGCAGCCGATCGTTTGATCAAGGCTCCGGAACGCAACTATCGGCTTGATGCCTGCTTCGGTACTCTGCGGGCGTCATTCCCATTTTCTGCTGAAAATGGGAGTAGAACCGATAGGTCGAGGCGCAGCCGACTTCCTCGGCGATTTGTTCAATAGGAGCATGGAAGATGTTCGGTCCGATCAGATGAATGGAACCGCTTTCAAGAGGCTGCGCAAAAACTGGCAAGCGCTGTTTTACAACAAGATGGGGCCCGTATCGGTCAAAGGCATCTATGAACACCGGATCGTCGGCGTGTAAAATGGCTTGGCCGAACAAGCCATGCTCGGTACGCTGGACCTGAATACGGCATTGCGGCAAGCGGAGGAAACCTCGATGATCCGATTGGACGAATGGAAACGATAAGGAGCGTGCATGAGGAATGGAAATAAAAAAGACGGTCCGTACCGCGTCGGTGTTGTTGTTTCTCGGATTGCTTCTCACGACTTTGCAGCCGGCGATGGCGGATATCGCTTCCGGACAATCCGATGTGATCGTAGCGTCGGGTGGAGCGCGCAATACGTATTTCCCGGATGTGGAAAAGCTTCAGAACGGGGATTTGCTCGTCGTCTACTACGACAGTCCGGCCCATACTTCGCAAAGCGGGCGAATTGCCATGGTGCGCAGCACGAATGACGGTTCGACTTGGTCCGCCCCGACGACGGTGGCGGATTCCGTGTACGACGACCGCGATCCGAGCGTCATGCAGACGAGCGATGGAACGTTGCTGCTCACTTATTTCTCCACGGACTGGAGCCAAAGTCCGTCCAAAATTTTGGGTACTTACAGCGTCCGTTCGAATGACGGGGGACTGACCTGGTCCAGTCCGGTCTTGGTGGAAACGAAGTTGGACTATGCAGCGGTCACTTCCAAAATCGTTCAATTGGCGAATGGCGATCTGCTGCTTCCGCGTTATGGCAAAATGCCCGGCCATTGGCAATCGAAAATCATGGTCGCCAGAAGCACGGACGGCGGCATAAGCTGGCCGCAAGCCAATGAAGTGGAGATCCCGAATCCATACGGGACCAATTGGGTGGAGCCGGTATTGGCCGATCTCGGGAATGGGCACCTGATGGTCCTGATCAGAACCGCAACATTTGCACACGAAACGCATTCGTACGATAGCGGCCTGACTTGGACGACACCGCTGCCGACGGATATGGTCGCGCATGCGTCCAGCCTGCTCGTCCTCGATCCGGGAAATCCGAATTCGAATATCCTGCATACTTGGGGCGACTATTCGGGCGAATACGCCTTCGGCCGGCCTGTCGTCGGTCAAATTATTCAGGCGGACGGGACCCCCGTATCGGAACGGGTTAAGATGTATGCCGGTCATTGCGGAGACGAAAGCTACCCGAGCGGCGTCCGGCTCGATGACGGGCGAATATTTACGGTATATTACGATTCCTGCGCCAAACGCATCGGCGGAACGTTCAGCACGATTAGCGATTATATGGACTATGAGGCACCGACGACGATCTGGGACAGCGAAACCGGAAAGCTGGACCTGTGGAAGCTGTATAAGAGCGGGGGTCTGCACATCTCGACGGATATGAACTATATTCATGGCAATTTCAATCCGTACGGTCCGATCGATGGCAATCCCACATACAATTATTCCGCGGCCAAAGTACAAACGGGGGAAGGCGCCTATTGGTCGATCGAGCTGGATCAATTATACCCGATCACTAAAATCGGAATCATTCTGAAACAAAGCTTGCCGGAAACCGCCAACGTTTATTTGTCTGCCGACGGCGTAAACTGGGGCACACCGGTTGCCGCTTTCAACTATGTGATCATGAACAGCATGCAGTACATCGTTTTCGACAATCCGGTACAGGCCCGTTACGCCAAAGTGGAAATATTGGAGTCGAACGGCACGGATATTTTGTCCGAGTTCTCCTTGTTTGTGCCCCTCGATACCGGTACGTGAGCGGAGGCGGAGGTTCGAATGACAACATCGATGGAACCTATTTTCAGCTCGGCGAACAGATCCCGATCAAGACCGAATATGGCCCGATCGTATTCGGGCTTGTCATGGCTGGCTCGCTGGTCAGTTGGTCGGCTGAGCGGGCCAAAGATTTGCTGATCGGCAGAATATGGTCGGAATATATCTTTATCCGACCGCTCGGCTGCAGGACGACGAGCTGGACGTTTTGCCGAAGCTGGTATGCCAATACAAATTTGTCCCGACAATGGGAATCCCGGCCGACTGGAACCGGGACGGCGAGGACGATCTGATCGTATCCGACCGGTTCGGGTCCCTGTATTGGTTCGAACGAAAAGGATCGTACCCGGATCTAACGTTCGAGTATGCGGAGAGAGTTCGGGACAGCTGAACGGGTGAAGACAGCCATCTTTTTGGAGGGCTGTCTTCTTGTTAATCGGGCTTGTATCCGACGCTCGCCACTTCCGCTCCTTTCTACAGAGCGTGCTTGCTTCCAAATGCTGTTCGGAGAGAAACGCCGAATCTGCGGATAAAAGCCCGGGTGAAGGAGTACATATCGAGATAGCCGACGGATAACGCCGCCTCCGTAACGGACGGCGTATTCGGACAAGACTGGTCGAATGATGCTATAATACGCACGCCATTCTATGCCTAATCAGCGAATATCCTGCTGCAAAATGCTAGTTGTTATTTACGTATACTTCCATCGCATCGCACATGAATTGTGCCAAACCGTCACCGAATTGGTCGATGTTTTTCGTAAACCGTTCATCATTCACATACAGTTGCCCCAATCCTTTGAAGGCTTCGAGCGAATAGTAATAATCCTTGCTGTTCAAAAATCGATACCATTCCCCAATTGCCGATTGAGCTTCTTCCGATTCAGGAGGGCTGTTCCGAACGGCGGCCATTCTCTCATAAAGGGCAACCATTTCTTTAGACATTCCGGCTTGTTCCTCCTTAGACAGACTCCCAATTTTGGTGTTGGCCTTATCAACGGCCGCATTTCCCCAACGCGCGCGGGCTTCCTGCTCGTACGGGTTATGGCTAAAATCAAAACCTTTGAACTTTTCTTTGTTTGACATTTGAATTTCCCCTTTCATGTGCCGTATGGTCTTGTCAATCGTCGCAATCATTGTATCGAGCCGGGAGCGCTTATCGAGCAACATGTTTCGATGCAGCTCCAATGCTTCCTGTCGATCGAATGACGAATCGTTGATAATCGCATTAATGCTTTTTAGTGGGAGGCCGAGCTCTCTGAAAAAAAGGATTTGTTGCAGCATCTCCAGATTGGTGTCGGAGTAAAGACGGTATCCGGCGTCGGTTATTTGAGCGGGCGTCAGTAACCCGATCTCATCATAATGATGCAGCGTGCGCACGCTAATGTTGACCAAATCAGCTACTTCTTTCACTCTCATCAGTTGTGGCCCCCTTCGATATCGATCTTATAGTATCACGTAACGTTAGTGTCAACACCGTGACTAAAATTTTGTCGGCGTGGCGTACAATCCGTTGCATCCAGTTGACACGACGCCAAATAGTGTCCTAAAATTAAATAGTCACCAAATGGTGTCCAATTACGAGTCGGCGAAAGGAACGGCTGACCTTTGGCAATAATGATTATGAAATACAAGATTGGTTAGCTTGCTACAGCAAATTTTGGAGTATGAACCTGTTGCGCTTGAACCGACTTTTGGAGGAGGAATAAGAATGAGTTTAACTTTATCTTTGGATTTTCAATATAAAACATCGATCGAGAAGCTTTGGGCTGCTTTAACCGATTCTAAAACGCTGGCCAAATGGGTTTTGGAAAACGATTTTAAGCCCATCGTGGGACATCGTTTCCAGTTTCGCGCAAAGCCGAACGAATATTGGGACGGCATTATAGATGGCGAAGTGCTTATCGTGGAAGAACCGAACCGGTTGTCCTATACATGGGCGAGCGGCGAGGAGAAGCACACGGTCGTCTGGACGCTTCAGGATCTGGGAGACGGCAAAATAAACCTGCATCTCGAACAAACCGGATTCTCCAATGCCCAAGGACTCGGGGGAGCCAAGTATGGCTGGACCGCATGGTGCGGCGAGCTGGAAAAACTGTTGGAACATCAGTGAAAAAAGGGAGAGATGGAAATGGCTTTTTTTCAAGATATGTTCTCCATTTTCAAGAAGAGACATTTATCGTTTATGGAAAGCTACAAGGAATCCGTAGATGTATATACGTTTCTATTCGAAAAGGAGAAAGATTTGAATTGGAAAGCAGGGCAGTACGGTTTGTTCAGCATTACGCATAAGTCTATAAAAAATGCTACAAAACCTCATCCGCTGGAGGCTCGGGAAAGAATCTCCGGAGCGGAATTCGGCAAACCGGTCACGATCGGCCACAATGTATGGATAGGAGGTCGGGCGGTTATCAACCCCGGCGTAAAAATAGGCAATAACGCGGTTATCGCTTCCGGCGCCGTCGTTACAAAGGATGTCCCCGATAACGCGGTCGTAGGCGGCAGCCCGGCGAAGGTTATCAAGCATATTGACAATGGCGGTGCAACCTGAAAGATTGGGACGCCATATTTTCCAACCGGAACGGAACGGGGAATTCGCAAACCGGTGCACCAAAGCAATGAACGAAGGCAGCCGACGATGACGATCGGCTGCCTTTCCCGTTTCGCGGTAGGGGAGGGCTGCTACGGAATCACGCCTACTCCTTCCGGTTCAACGCCTACCGGAATCGTAGAAACAACCGTATTCGTATTTCCGCTAATGACGGAAACATTGTCGCTCAGGACGTTTGCCACATAAACGATATTTCGTAAAGGATCAACACCGACACCGGACGGCGAATTACCTACCGGAACGGTAGCGATGATAGCATTTGTAGTTCCGTCAACGACGGCGACATAATTAAGGTTTTCGACAGACACATAAATCAAATTGGTTATCGGATTTACGCCCAGATCAAACGGACTGGAGCCGATCGGAACGGTTGCGATGACGCTATTGGAAGACCCGTCAATGACGGAAACGTTGCTGCTATCCCGGTTGGACACATAAATCCGATTCGTGGCCGGGTTTACGCCTACCGCAATGGGAAGGCTTCCCACAGGGATCGTAGCGATATGGGCATTGGAAATCCCGTCGATGACGGAAACGTTGGTAGTGGATATGTTGGTCACATAGACTCGATTCATGCCGGAATTTACGCCCACGGCAAATGGCAAAGTCCCCACGGGGACGGTAGCGATGACGACATTGGAACGTCCGTCAATGACGGATACATTGTTATTGTCCTGGTTTGCTACATAGATTCGATTCGTGTTCGGATTCACACCGACACCACTCGGGAAAGAACCGACGGATATTGTGGCCATGACCGTATTGGTAGTTCCGTCGATAACGGAAACAGTTTCGCTGAGCTGATTTCCTACATAAATTCGGTTGGTGTTCGGATTGACGCCCACTTTTCTCGGGTCGCTGCCGACCGGAACGGTAGCGATCACGGTATTGGTAGTTCCGTCAATGACGGATACATTGTCGCTGTTCTGATTCGCCACATAGATTCGGTTCGTGGAAGCGCCGGTAGCGCCAATGGATTCCAGAAGCTGGACATCGTCGACGTACAAGTCGGATGAACCGGCATCCGGTTGTTTGCCGATAAACAGTTGGGCCTGTACCGCCGTAGCGGGTACAGCGGTGCTCGCGACTTGATAGGCGGTAATCCAATTGGCGTTGGAACCGTCCGGAAGCCGATTGCTGTAGAACGTATTGATCAATCCATAGCCGAGAAATTGGAAAGCCGCATCGTAGTATCCGAGCGAAACCAGAACCGACGGGCTCGGCGAGGCGCCGGAGTCCGATAAAGAAACAAGCAGCTCGTAGGTCGATCCGGGAGTCACCGGTACGAATTGCGAAATATAGGCGGTTACGTTCCCGCCTTGCAAAAGTGCGCTGAAAAGTCCGCTGTGACTAATAGCGGAGCTGATGGCGGCATGATCCGCGAACCATGGGGATAACAGCCCTGACTCGAAATCCCCGTTGACAATCATGTTGTTGAACGACATGGGGGAATCACCCTCCGATCTTGGGGACAAGGTATATACCAATATATGCAGAAAGAAAAAAATATTGTGGGTTTACTAGATTCGCGGGGATATTCGCCTATGCAAACCCGGCAAAATGCACAAAAAATCAACTCATTGTCTATGGAGTCGGACTCAAGCCCGTTTTTTCTTGAACAGTCTGCTGAAATAGTAAATATCGGTGAAACCGGCCGCCAAAGCCGCTTCGGTGACGTTGCAGTCCGAACCGATCAGCAACTCTTTCGCTTGGTCCAGCCGGCTGCGAATCTGATAGTCGTTGACGGATAAACCGGTCGTTTGTTTGAACAGGCTGCGGAAGTGCGAGGGGCTTAAGCCGGCGATCCGGCTAAGCTCCTCCACCGAGTGGCTGACGTTGCGGTGTTCGGCCATAAAGCCGAGCACCTTTTCGATTTTTGGCGAAAACGGCTTACCGGCAAAATCCGTTTCCCTGATCAGCAGATGAAAAATGTCCATAATGCGGCTTTGGCATTTCAGTTTGTAACCGGCGTTTTTGATCGAGTAGGCCATATACAGCTCGTCGAACAAAGACATGAAAAGCCGCGAAAATCGCGGCTATTTTGAATAATGTCAAAAGTCGTACGAACCGAAACAGCTAGGAAACAAATAATTCGATTGAATACGATATACGATCACTTTATTCCTATATGATAAAGATACGACTAACGTGTCGACAATCATATAAAGATAGCTTGAGTAAAAAAGGAGTGGCGAGCTTGGGAAATTCGATCGACGACTTTGTAAATCTGCACGGAGAAAGCGGTGCAGTGAGAAAGGGCGATTACCGCAGTGTCCGGCAGATATGTAAGCGTTCACTAGTGGACCGTTTCGCAAGTTAGTCCTCTGCAGTCGGCTGCGCACAGGGAGGGCATGCAAGGAGGAGCAGGGAGCAGAGAACAAGCGACCGGGCGGCAGACGCGGAACAAAAAGTTCCTCTATTCTGCATGACGACACCGAAACATGTACTTAGCGTAACAAAAACTTCCTCTATTGGCGTCTCAAGCCCGGTGAAACCGGCTTTTTCATATAATAGAGGAAAAAATCGTTCCGTTAACGCCCTTTTCGCCGCCGTCGGAAGCGAATAGCGGAACTTTTTGTTCCGTTTCGTCCGCGTCTTTTCCCGCTTCCCGGGCCTGTGCCGGTCCCGCTGTCTTTACATCCGTTTCCTCGATAGCTCGCATGTTTTGGAAACGAATTTTTGAAACGCTCTACTAGTCAACTCCATAAAAGGAGTCGCCGTGAATGCTACTGTGCCATCGAGGATGATAGCGTGAAAACGAACTTGCCTTTGCCTTTGATAGAGCAATTTCGCCATCGTTTCGAGAGGAGGCTGCGGCCCGAGCTGCACACGCATCCCAAATACGAGATTATTTGCGTGCACGACGGCACTTGCAATTACATGATCGGTGATCGTTGTCACCGCGTAGCTGCCGGAAATTTGATTATTATGAACGGCATGACGGGACACGGACCGTTTTTTCGCGATCGGCTCCCGTTTATCCGCAGCATCGTCTATCTTGATCCTTATTGTCGTGGGCTCACCACGATAATCGTACCGAAAATATCGAGCCGACTCAAAGGGATCGCCGTCTCATTTCATTGATAGGAATGTCGTATTTATTATACACATCCTTATTGTTCCACAACCGTAATACGTCCAATCGGCCACTTCTTACACTCTCATCGGTAACGGCCTCCTTTAATGCCGAGTATAAAGGATCACGTAGACTCCATCCCTCTGTAAAGCGGAGGCTGGAGTCCGGATTAGATCCGCGCTAGCGCGGTATTCACGCGAAGTATACCCTGCATCGACATGAAGCGTAGTGCCCGTTACATAGAAGAAGACGCATCCGACACAAGCCACAGGCTGGCTTCGGCGATTTCTCCCGGCTGGCCGAAACATTACATGGTTCTCCAAATTAGTGGCAGGAATGCAGGACAAATGAGCAAAACGGAGAAGTTAAATGGTACTCGAGGTTATAATGCGAAATCCATGTTTCACGTTTTCATAAATATACCTTGACAGGAATATTCCATTTGGGATATATTTCATGTAGAAGCAATTCATTATTTCCATTCGGAAGGGAGAACTATTATGAATCAGGAAGTTACTGTGTTTATTGACAATTTGCCGAGTTGGCAGGCGGCTCTCGGCTCAACCTTGCGAGACATGGTCCATGAGACGATCCCGGAGGCCGATGAGCGCATTCAATACAAAAAGCCGCATTTTCTGAAAAATGGACACTATGCAGCCGTCATTTCACCTTCCAAAGACGCGATAGCATTCATGATTATGAATGCTAACGGCATCGATTTTCCGAAAGGGTTCGAAGGGCCGGCAGAACGGAAGTGGATCAAGCTGCGGGAAGGCGACACCCCGGACATCGCTTTGCTGTCCGGTCTGCTGAAGCAAGCATCCAGTACGCTATAACGGCAAATCATCGAGTAGCTGCCTACGAGGGAACAAGATAAACCGTGATTTCGAAACGAACAATTCAAGGAGGAAATCCGATGAGCACCCGACAAGGACTATTATTGAAACGCGAATTTGATGCGCCGCGCGAGCTTGTATATAAAGTGTGGACTGAACCGAAGCACTTCGGCAGCTGGTGGGGACCCCAAGGGTTTACGCTGGAAGTGACCCGCATGGATGTTCGGCCGGGCGGTACGTTTTTGGGCTGCCAGAAGTCCCCGGACGGCCAGCATGCGATGTGGGGCAAATTCGTATACCAAGAAGTTCAGGAGCCCGAGAAGCTGGTATGGGTCCAGTCCTTTTCCGATGAGCAAGGGAATGTTATCCGCGCTCCGTTCAATCCGAACTGGCCGCTTGAAATATTGAACATTCTGACGCTTGAAGAGAGCGGCGGAAAGACGATCCTCACCCTTCAAGGAGGGCCGCTCAACGCATCCGACGAGGAGCAGGCAGCCTTCGATGCGATGTCGCCAATGGTTGCGCAAGGGTTTGAGGGGACATTCGAGCAGCTTGCCCATTACTTGGCAAGTCAGCAGTAAGACGCTCCGGATCGAGGAAGCGGAAGCCGCGGGGAAGTATCTCCGCGGCTGTTTGTTTCCGTCTGGATCATCGCGAAAAGCCGTACCCGGTTTGCCGGTTACGGCTTTTCGCCGTTTCCGCAACAGCTTATTCGCCGGTTACGGCTTTTGACGTTGCCGTCACACTTACCGAATTCACCGGTACGCTTTGGTTTCTCGCATGTCCTACGGCGTGTTGACAACCGTCTCACCGCTGCCGTTTGCAGGCGAAGCGGCCCAGTTGGGCGGATTATGCGCCTCTTTTGCTGGTTATCGGCTCGTTCGCTCCTGCCGGTTCGCAGGGTTGCAGACATGCCGAATGCCGTTTGCAGGCGAAGCGATCCGGGAGGGCGGCATAGCCGCCTCTTCTGCCGTCTGACGACTCTTTTCGATTCGGCCCATTTGCCGGGTTGCAAACACGTCGTGGCATCTTGCCGCGATTCGATCACAGGGGCGAATATGGAGTTTCGGTAAAGAAGACGAATCTCCATGTTTTCGATTGCTTTCTTCATTTTCAATTCCGGACTCCCTCCGTATAGTTAGAGCTGAAGATGCATCGTTTGGAAAGGTGGCTACAACCATTGAAACACATCCCGCTGCTCATTGTCGGCGCGACCTTTGCCGGACTGGGCTTTGCGAGCGAGTCCGGGCCGGGGGCGCTGGTCGTCGAACCGTTCTCGCAGCCCGGTCATGAATTTATTAGCAGCTATCGTCCGGGAGAGCGGTGGCCGCGCAATGCGCGGACAGAGGCAGGCCGGCGCTTGCTGGAAGAATTGGAACGAAGGGGAGTGCTGGATGCGGATCGCCGTCTGCATATTCCGGCCGTACTGCCGATCGTATGCAGCTGGATTCGGGAACAACGGATTCAACTGCTGCTGATGACGCAAATTGTGCGAATCGCCCCGCATCCGGACGGCTATGAGGTGACATTGGCCCATGCATCCGGGCTTGAGACGCTCGTTGCCGGGCGAATCGTCGATACGACGTCCGGCGGCTTGCCGCATTCGGATGTCGACGAGTCCGTAATCGCCGACAAGCGGATCAATGCGCTGCTGCACCGTGCGAGCCATGAAGGGGACGCGTCGGTTCCGCTGCCGGAGCCGTTCGACGAACGTCTGTCATTTGTCCGCGGACCATTCGCTTCCGAAGCGATCGCAAGCCTCAAGCTTGCGGCATCTGACGACTGGCCGACAGCCAGACGGAAGCTGTATGCGGCATGGCTCGCTCGTCCCGCGGCCTGGCAGCCGTGGACGATCGCGGCCATCGCGGATACGTTCGAGCACCGCGCCGGGAAAGGTCCGACGGCCATCCGTCCGAATTGGACCCGGCTGCCTTCCTGCGCGTATGCGAATTTGCTGGAGGCGCTGGAGGAAGGCGTACTGGCGGCAAGGAAGGAAGGGGGTGGCGTATGAAGCTGCTGCAATGGATCGACAAGCAAAGCGTGGCGACCGCGGTCGACCGGCCGCGATTCGAGCGGACGTTTGACGCGATCGTAGTCGGCCTGGGCACGGCCGGAGCGGTAGCCGCCATCGAGGCCGCGCGTTCGGGGCTGTCCACGCTCGGCATCGAGCGGCAAACGAGCATGGGCGGCACAGGCACCAACGGCCATGTAGCGCACTACTATTTCGGCGCCAAGGGCGGCTTGTACGAGCAGTTGGATGAGCGGTCGGCGCAGCTCGAGAAGGAAGGCTGCCTGACCGACGGGGCCGGCGTCGAAGCAAAAAAGCTGGCGTTGGAGGAAGCGGCGCTTCAGGCCGGCGTTACGATCCGCTACGAATGCACGGCGATCGGCCTCTACATGGAAGGCGGGACGATTGCCGGCGTGAGATGGGTCGGTCCCGACGGCGTACGGGAGGCGGGCTGCCGCGTCGTGATCGACTGCTCCGGAGACGCCGAGATTGCCGTCATGGCCGGTTGCACGGCCCGCTTCGGCCGCGATAGCGACGGGACGACCCATGCCTATTCCAATGTCGTGTCGCTGCTTCGGAACGGGCGAGTCAAGTCGTTTTATACGGACTCGGGGTATGTCGATCATACCGACGCCGCCGAACTGACAGAGGCGCTGCTCGCCTCCGCGACTTTGCCGACGCATCTGAAGCAAACGTTCGACGAGAGCGACAGGCTGCTCAAAGTGGCGCCGCAGCTGGGCATTCGCGAAGGACGGCTCATAAACGGTGATCAAACGCTTACCTTCGAACGGTTTGTCCACGGGGAATGGACGGAGGAACCGCTGTTTTACGCCTATGCCAACCTCGACAACCATGCCAAGGATCTGGCGCTGGAAAGCGACCTGCAGCAGGAATGGTCGGTCGTCGGCGGATTGTGGAGCCTGCGGATCGCCGTACCGATCCCGCTGGCGGCGCTCATTCCGCAAGGAACAACAAATTTGCTGGTGGCGGGACGAAGCTTGGCGGTCGATCACGATCTCGCCTCCTGCGTCCGGATGAAGCGGGACATGCAGAAGTGCGGCGAGATCGCCGCCAAGGCCGCCTATCTGGCTCTGCGCGACAATACGGCTGTGAGCGAGGTGCCGTATGCGGAGCTGCGCGGGCTGCTGGAGCGGTCCGGCTGCGCCGCAGAGGCGCCGGATACGGTCGAATGGCTGTCCGAACGCGACGATATCCGCAGCGGGCTGGCCTCCGAGACGCCGGGCATCGCGATCTGGTCGGCAAGGCGGCTTGGCGGCTCGATGATCGGACCGCTGCGCGAATGGTGCGCGCAAAAGCAGGATGGCCATCTGCGCAAGCACAGTGCATTGGCGCTGGCACTGCTCGGCGATGCGGGCGCGATTCCGGCGCTGCGCGAAATGGTGTTGGAGCGAGACGCGTTCATGTCCGGCACGAGCCACATGTACAGCCAGTTCCGGGCGCACGCGGCCATCTATTTGCTGGGCAAGCTCGGCGATGCGGAGATGGTGCCCGAGCTGGAACGCATCGTCGCGGAGCCGATCGGCCGGGAGCCGGAGGAGAGCTGGATTCGCAACAAGTTTATCGTGAGCGCCGACGATTACCGTTTCCAGTATGTATCGTACGCGCTGCTGGCGCTGCTGCGCATCGGCGACCGGCACGCTTCCGTCCGTGAGCGAATCACCGCTTTTGTTCGGCGCGAGGTGCTGGACGAGTCGTTTCAGGCACGGTTTCACTTGAACAGCGTATCGGAATACAAGCTGCCGCACCACGCAACCGTACAGCTGCAGCGTCTCACGCGCGACCGTCTCGCGTCGTGGTAAAATGTACGCAGGGCGGCCGGACGCGCGGGAATACCCGACGCGAAAGTCGAGGGCAAGCGGCAGACAGCCGCTGTAACCTATTTGCGGAGGCGGGTCACGATGCAGCATCAGTACGACTTTTGGAATCAGCTCCATCCCCAGGTGTGGTTGATCACGAAACGGGAAACCCCGTTTTGGGAAGAAATGAATTACGCGTTCGGGGAATATTGCAAAATCCATAAACTGTCGATCGTTTGCGGCGGTTCCGGCCGTCTTGTGTACAACAGCGAGGAAACGGCGTTGCTGCCGGGCATGGTCGTTTATTCGTCCCCAGGCAACGACATTCATTTTTTAAGCTCCAGGCAAGACCCGCTTCATTTTTACTCGGTCATGTTTCACTACGCGCTCGTCCGCTGGGAAGGGTGGAACCGCCCGTCGCTGCAGGCCGGGAATGACGGGCACAAGCTGCCGCTCCAGCCGTTCTCGAAGCTTCGTCACGCCGATGCCGCCACCGTCATTTTGCGGCACATGCATGCCAGCTGGAACAGCAAAAAGGTCGGTTACGAATGGAAGGTGAATCTGGCCTTCAAAAACCTCCTGTCCGAGCTGCTCAGCCAGCAAATCCGTTCCAAAGGCGACGAGGAAGCGGCGCTTGCGCTGGTCAACAAAGTGATCGCCTACATTAACGAACGGTATCCCGAGAAGCTGGACCGCAAAGCGATGGCCGATTACGTCTCGTTGTCGCACAGCTATTTGTCGCTGCTGTTCAAAAAGTATACCGGCTGGTCGCCGGTGCAATATTTGATCAAAATCCGCATGGACAAGGCAAAGGAACTGCTTCGCGACAGCCGCAAAAGCATCGGCGAGATCGCCGGCGAGGTCGGCTACGCGGACCCGCTTTATTTCTCCAGAGTGTTCGCGCAGCATACGGGTTTTGCCCCGAAGGCATACCGCAAAGGATAAGGGTAAGTTCCACAAAACGATAAGGGGAGTTCCGGACAATGAAGCTTACGATGAAAGGGAAGCTTGTGGCACCTGTAGTCGCAGTCGCGGCGATAGTGTCGGGATGCGGCGTGGGAGAGAGCGACGGCGGCAAACCGCAGGCCGCGCCCTCCGGGCAAGCGGCCCCGCCTGCAGTCGATTACAACGAATCGGCCGAGCTGACGATTTATGCCAGCAGTTCCTCGTTCACGGAGGACATTTTCAAGTCGAGAATCGAGCAGTATGTCCGCACCAAGTTCCCGAACTACAAGCTGAACTATATCAAGCCCGGCAGCATGACCGTGCCGGATATGATCGCCACCCAAAACGTGCCGGACATCTTCCTGTTCGCCCTGCCCGAGATGCAGAAAAATTTGCTGCCCAACGGCTTGCAGTACGATTTGACCGAGCTGATTCGCAAGCACAAGGTCGATCTGAACCGGTTCGAGCCGGGGCTGATACAGACGTTCCGCGACGTATCGGGCGACGGCAAGCTGTTCGGCCTGCCGGAGAGCACCAATCCGCACGTCATGTTCTACAACAAAGATATTTACGACAAGTTCGGCGTTCCTTATCCGAAAAACGGCATGACGTGGGACGAGGCATACGAGATGAGCCGCAAGCTGACGAATTTCCAGGACGGGGTTCAGTACCGGGGCGTCACGACGTTTTTCCGCACGATGCTGACCAACAACGCGGAGTCGCTGCCGATCATCGACGCCAAAACCGGCCGCGCCTCCGTCCATACGGCGCAGTGGAAAACGATATTCGACAATGCGAAGCGCTTCTACGAGGTAAACGGCATGCTGACCGGCTACAAGTCGAGCGACGGCGCGGCGGAGCTGACGGCCTTTTATACGGACAAAAACATAGCGTCCGTTATTTCGCCGCTTTCCGCATATACCCGGGCGGGTATGAAGGATGTCGAATGGGACATGGTTTCCGTTCCGGTCGCGTCCGCGCAGCAAAATATGGGGCTGCAGGTGGAGCCGAGAGCCTTGTTCATTTCCAATACCAGCAAGTCGAAAGAACAGGCGTTCCAGGTGCTGCTGCACGTTTTGTCCGACGAGGTCGAGCTGGCCAACAGCAAGGCCGGCAAGACGACAAGTCTGCAAAACGAAGCGATCGCCAAAGCGTTCGGCGCCGATCTGGAGCTGCTGAAGGGCAAAAACACAAGCGCCGTCTTCCATAACAAAGTCGCGCCGAGTCCGCAGGCGTCCGAGCTGGCCACCAATGGAGCGAATATGCTCAGCAAGGAGTTCGATGCCGTCATTCAAGGCCAGAAGGACGTCAATACGGCGCTGCGCAATGCGGAGGAAACGATCAACAAAGCGATCGAAGAGGAATTGGCCAAAACAGGCAAGTAGCTGTGGGCACGACCTCGGCGTAAGGGCTAGACTTCAGGAGTCGCGGCTATTTTAAATACAATTTCCCTCTCCCCTCGTCGTGTTGTACTATTACGATATAGACGAACAACTGCGGTAGCGGGAGGCGGGTCCATTGATTGTCAGCACCAAGCTGCATATCCCTCAAGTGCGAAACTCCTTGGTACAGCGACCCAGGTTGTTGCAAAAGCTTGACGAAGGGCTGCAAGCGAAATTATGTTTGATTTCCGCGCAGGCCGGGTATGGGAAGACGACAACGTTAAGCCAATGGGCTCGGCAATACAGCGGCCTGGTGGCGTGGGTTTCGTTGGATAAGCAGGATAACGATTGGATTCCATTCTGGAGCTGCGTAGCCGCTTCGATCAGGGAACAGGTTCCCGGCTTCGGCGAGCCGGTCGAGTCCTATCTCGAGAAAGGCCAGGCGTCCTCGTATGTGCCGTCGGATCCGGCGATCAAGGCGCTCTTGAACGAGCTGAATCTATTGTCCGACGCGCTGGCCCTTATTCTCGATGACTTTCATTTCATCGACATGCCTGCGATACACGATTCATTGAGTTATTTGCTGGAGCATATGCCTCCCCATATTCATCTGTATATTGCAAGTCGTACCGAGCCGGCTTTTCCGACCGCAAGACTTCTGGCTAACGGTGACATGCAGCGAATATTGATGGAGGATTTGCGCTTCGAACCGGATGAAGGGCTTGCCTTTTTTCAAGCAAGGACGGATGTTCCGCTAACGAAAGAACAGGCAACAGAGTTAATCCGCCAGACGGAGGGGTGGGTCAGCGGATTGCAGCTGGCTGCGATCTCGCTGAAGAAAAGCCCGAATATGGCGGAGTCGATTCGGCAATTTGGCGGCAGGCAGCATCATATAGCCCGCTATTTGCTGGAAGAAGTGTTCCGGCACCTGGACGAGCCGCTGCGCGATTTTATGCTGGAAACGTCCATTTTGACGCGGCTGAATCGCTCCCTATGCGAGGCTGTAACGGGCCAAGCCAACTGTCAGGAGCAATTGTCCAGGCTGGAGCAGCTCAATTTGTTTATCTTCCCGTTGGATGATGAACACTATTGGTATCGTTATCATCACTTGCTGTCCGAATTTTTGAAGCAGACGTTAGCGAACAGCGGTCCGGACAAATGGGCGCAGGCGCATACTAAGGCGGCGCACTGGCTGGAGCGGCATGGTTTTCAGGAAGAAGCGGCCGAGCATTATTTAGAGGGCAAACAGTATGACGATGTCGTTCGGCTGATCGAGGGCAATCTTCATGCTTTTTTGCATAAGAAGATGGCTGCACTAAGCAGATGGATTTTGCAAGTGCCGGAAAGCTTCATTTCGAAGAGGCCTATGGTCGAAATGTTTTATTTGCTCGTATTGCTCGGAATCGGACACGGGGAAACAAGCTGCAAAAAAATAGAGCAAGCGAAACTCCGCTATGAAGCGCTGCAAGGGAAAATGGACGAGGCGGAGTTAAACGAGGTGTTGGGCAATATTTACTTTTTATGCGCGGCCTCCAGTTATTTTCAAAAAGATTTGGAAGGCGTATCGAAATACTTCGAGCTGGTAGAGCGATATTTGCCGGAAGGCAGTTTCTTTCAGCTGGTAGGGAACAACAACTATCAAGGCTTCGAGCAATTCCACGATCCTTTGGCATTTATTAACGATTATCATGCTTCTGCGGCATTTTTGTCGAAATGGATACAAAAGTGGAATCAAAACAAAGCGCATCCGTTTGTCGGCACGCTCTATGCTTCTTACAGCAAGCTGCTGTATGAATGGAATCGACTGGAAGAATCCGAATATTGGATTAATCAGGTGCTGCGCCCCCATGACATGCCGCACAATACGCGGAGTCTGGTGCTAATTTACGCTATCGCTTCGCAAATTCAGCAAACGCTCGGAAACCCGGCCAGAGCCGCCGAACTGCTGGAGCAGTTGAAATTGCAGATCGATTCTCCCGATTATGATTTGCATATGCGCGATATCGAAGCGGAACAAGCTTGCTTGCTACTCCGGCAAGGCTTCGTTCCATATGGGATGGAATGGCTGAATCGATGCGGAATGTCCTCTACGGATGAAGCAGCGCTTAACCGTGTGGCGGAGCATCTGGCTTTGGCCAGAATACTCCAGGCTTGCGGGCGTGCAGAGGAAGCGTTGTCGCTATTGGAACGGTTGTATGTGTTGTTGAGCAAGGAGGACCGGCTGCGGGATCGCATCAAAGTGTTGGTTTTGCAAAGTGTCGCGCTGCACCGCATCGGCCAAACGGAGAAGGCGCTCGTTCGGCTGGAGAGCGCTTTGGGCTTGGCGGAGCCGCAAGGTTTCATCCGCAGCTTTGTCGATGAAGGCTCTTTGATGACGGAGCTTCTTACCTCCGCCTTAAAGAAGCTTCAGAGAGCTCGCAAATCCGGCGGCACCGCCATTTCTCCGGCCTATATCAAGCAACTGCTTCAAGCATTGAACGGCAGCCAGCCGTCCGGGGAGCTCTCTCCGGGCAAAATCCGCGTTCATTGCTTCGGCCGTTTCCGGGTATTGGCCGGACCCGAGGATGGCAATGAGATACAGTGGCGAACCTCCAAAGCCGAGGAGCTTATGGCTTATCTAGTCCATCATCGGGGAGAGGCCGTCGACAGGCACCGGATCATGGATACTCTATGGAGAGACCTTGATGCCGACAAAGCTGCGGCGAATCTGAACATCACGGTTCATTATCTCAGAAAAAATTTGAAGAGCAAAAACATCGAAGGGATTCTTCAACATTCGAGAGGATTTTACAAGATTGACGCGAGTCGAATCGATTGCGATTATTTCGAGCTTGTCAGACTGTCCAACGACGACGTTCCTGTTACCGATAGTAACAGTGCCTTCTATGAAGAAGCTGCCAGGTCTTACAAAGGCGAATACTTGAAGGGAAACGATTACCTCTGGGCCGAGCAAATCCGGAGCAGCCTGGAGAATGAATACGTGAACATTTTGCTCCAGTTGCATAACTATTACATCAGCAAGCAGAGCTTTACCTCCGCCGTGAAAGTATTGAAGAAGGCGATCGCATGTACGCCGTGGAACGAAGACATCCATACAAAGCTGATTCGCCTCTACGTACAGATGAATGACCGCACTGGCGCAATGAAACAATATGATGCGCTGAGAAGAGTGCTTCGCGCGGAATTCGGAGCCGAACCGGGTGAGGTTGTCAAGAAATTGCTGAGTTCGATTTAAAATATCAGTTTACAAATAATGCAAAAAACGCCGCGGTTCCGGAAAACCTTGGATTAACAAGGTTTTCCGGAACCGCGGCGTTTTTTTCTGTAAAGGTTTTGTTTAGTGTCGGCATGGTATCGTTATATCCTGATGAATGAAGTCAAAGGGGCGGGCCATATGCTGGTAGTAGGAAGAAAGCCGGGAGAATACGTCGTCATCAATGGGAATATTATAGTGAAGGTGGTAAAAAGTGAAGAAGGACATCTGCGCCTGGCCATAGATGCACCGCAAACCATCAATATCCTTCGAGGCGAGATGCTGGAAAAGAATCCTATAGGGAAGTTTGCCGATGGCGATCAAGCATCGAATCGTTTCAATTAAATTCAAGAAGAAACCTCCTACGGGAGGTTTTTTCATGTGCGCAATCCGCAACGATTTTTGTCTATTTCGTGAAATCATGATCCAGTACCATCTAGGCATTACGAAGCCGGTACCGTTACATTATAATTAAGTTTGAATGTGCAATCATTCAGTACTAAAAGATTATAGAGAGAGGTAGAGAAACGAATGATCGGAAATCGCAGGAAGAGAATTTCGCTTTCTTTGCTGACCTGGGGGCTCGTGGCGACACTTTCGAGCGCTTGCTCGATTCAAGCAAGGGATGCGGAAATCATCACCGACATCCCGCAGGCGGTCGAGGTGATCACGGTGCAGATGGAGCCTGTGCTGGATCGGTATGGGCTGGCGGGCACCCTGCAATCGATGAAGGAAGCCGTCGTCTCGTTCGAAGTGGATGGCCGGGTAACCGAGACGCTCGTTCAGGCGGGCGACGTCGTCAAGGCGGGGGATGTGCTTGCGTCGCTGGATGCATCGAATTACAAGTTTCAGCTCAATCGGGCGGAAGCCGCGATCGGGCAAGCCGAAGCGTCGGTCCGTCAGGCGGAGGCTTCCGTCGCGGCGGCGGCGGTAGGCGTAGAGACGGCGCAACAATCGAGAGACGTATTGAGTAAAAACGGAGAGGCGCTTACTCAGGAAGCCTTTCGAATGGCCGCCTACGATTTAAATAAGGCAGAGTCGAGGTTCGAGGCCGGGAGCGCGTCGGAGTCGGATTTGAACAACGCACGTCTGGCATTTAAACAAGCCGAGACAAACTATCTCAACGCGAAGGCGCAGAGCAATCAGTCGTCGTCGGGCGTCACGTCCGCTGAAGCGACGCTGGCGCAGGCACGGGCGGGACTCGAGCAAGCCAGAGCGGCCCACCGGGAAGCACTCGTAGTGCGGGATCAAGCGCAGCTGGCCGTCGAGAAGTCTTCTCTCGCCTCGCCGATCGAGGGCGTCGTACTGGAGAAGATCGTCTCGGCGTGGCAGCTGACGGGCGGAGGACAGCCCGCATATCGGATCGGAGACATTACGCAGTTGAAAGTCGTGCTGCCCGTACCGGATCAAGAAATCCGCAAATGGAGTGTCGGGCAAGAGGTGGCGCTTACGCTGTACGGAGAGTCCCGGACCGGGGCAGTCAAGAACGTGTACCCTACGACGAACTCGAGCTCCGGATCTGTGAACGTTGAGGTCCTCGTGCCGAATCCGAATGCGGATTGGTTGCCGGGACAGGTCGTGAAGGCTGCACGAACGTCGACGGGAGAAGCAGGTATTCTCGTCCCTATAGAGGCGGTCGTCAGTACTGGCAGTAAACCCTACGTCTTTAAGAAGGTCGACGGCAAAGCATTGAAGACGAACGTCACGCTCGGAGAGCTTACCAACAATCGACTTCATTTGACATCCGGTCTTTCGCCAGGAGATCAAATTGTCACTAAGGGGGCATATAAATTGTTTGATGGTGATTCGATCGCGACGTCAGAGGAGCGTGCCAAGTGATCGATTACGTCATCAAGAAACGGAAAATTACGCTGCTCTTCCTCTTAATGGCGCTGATCGTCGGCTTCTTCGGATTTTCGCAGCTGCCGCGCCAAGAGATGCCGGACGTCGTCATCAAGCAGGCGCTCGTGACGACGATTTATCCCGGAGCGACTCCGGAGAAGGTCGAGCAGACGGTTACGAAGGTCATCGAACAGAAGATCAAGGAAATTCAAGGCATCAAAACGATCACCTCTACTTCGCATAACGGGTATTCCTCTATCCTGGTACTGACGGACGACGATGCGGATGCTGCAAAGAAGTGGGATGAGCTGCGCAAAAAGGTGCAAGACGCCCAAGCGGACTTGCCCAAAGACGCGGAAGCACCGGTCGTCAATGACGATCTCGCAAAATCGTTCATCGAGCAGTTCGCGATTACAGCCGATCGCGTAGAGGATCTCTATGTTTTGATCGATCTGATGGTAACGTGGAAGGATCAACTCCGCACCGTACCCGGTGTCGCGGGCGTCGACATTCAGGGGCTGCCGGAGCGGGAAGTCAGAGTCGAGGTGGATGCGCAGAAGCTCCAGCAGCTCGGCATCCCTTGGGAGCAAGTGCTGAACACGCTGCAAAACTATAACGATCGCGTCCCGACGGGCAGTCTCGATTTCGGGAGTCGCGAGTATCTGCTGACGGTGCCGGAGGCGCAAGAGGCCGAAATCTTGAACCGGGTCGTCGTCACGCAAACGCAAACCGGTACGCCGGTGTATTTACGAGATATCGGGAGTGCAACATTAACGTATAAGAAAACGGCCTACTTTGCGTACTACAACGGAAAACCGGCCATAACGATCAGCCTTAGCAGCGAGACGGGCAGTGACGTTCCCGCCATGAATCGGCTCGTGAACGAGAAAATGAACAAGCTGGCTCCCAGCCTGCCCGGACAGTTGAAGCTGGAGTCGCTGTTCGCTCAGAACGATCGGGTCAACGAGCTATTTGCCGAGCTCACCAAGGAGCTGCTGATCGCAATTGCGGCGGTTATCCTGATCTGTACGCTCGGGCTTAATTTGCTTACTTCGGCGACTGTCGCGCTTGCGATTCCGTTCTCCATCGGACTCGGGTTCATCTTTTTGCCGGCTCTCGGCATTACCTTAAATCAAATTTCCATTGTTGGCCTCATTATTGTACTCGGACTTCTGGTCGACGACGCCGTCGTGGTCAATGACAACATCGAGCGACGAATGTCGGCCCTTGGCGAAAGCCCATCCGTTGCAGCTGTCAACGGAACGAAAGAAGTGTCCATCTCGATTCTTACAGCCACTCTTGCGACGATTGCCGCGTTCGCACCGCTTTTGTTTTTGCAGGGCGACATCGGCGCGTTCATCAAGCCGATTCCAACCGTCGTTTCGCTAACCATGCTGGCTTCCATGGTCATGTCGCTCACGATCATTCCGATTTTCCGCGGCTGGTACGATGGAAAGCGTCAGAAAGCGGGGCAGTTTAAGCATAAACCTTCCGGCTTCTTGGGTAAGCAATTCCAAACGGTAACGAACATCTATTCGGGGCGGTGGATGGCGAAGGTACTGGAGCGGCCGCTCTTTACCGGGCTTGCCGGTCTGCTAATCGGCACTGCGGCGTACTCGCTTGCGCTTTTTACGCCCATTGAGCTGTTCCCGGATTCGGAACGACCGGAAGCTACGATCAACATACAAATGCCGGCCGGCACATCCATTATCGAGACCAATCGGGTCGTACGCGAAATCGCCGATTGGGTCTTGGCACAGCCGGAAACGGAGCGGGTGACGTATGCGGCCGGCGGCGGCGCCCCGACGTTGTTTAGCGACATCGCTTCCGGAGCTCCACCGGCCAGCCCGACGACCGCACAGCTCCAGATTGTAGGGGTAACAGGCAAATTCGACCGTGAGACGACGGTAGGAGCATGGCAATCGCATCTAAACGCAGCTTACCCGGGGGCGAATCTTAGTATTCGTGTCCCGCAGCTAGGTATTCCAGTCGGTTCTCCGGTATCGATCCGTTTGACCGGCGAGAGTTTGGATGAGCTTCAATCGATGGCTGACGAAGTGAAGGTTGCCGTCGCCAGCGTCCAAGGCACCGTGAACGTGCTGGACGACATGGGTATTGAACGGTACAACCTGACTTTTCAGCCGAATCAGGAAGCGATGGATCGCTACATGGTCAGTTATAACGATTTGACACGGACACTGCTGCTGGTCGGTCAAGGATTAACCGTGAGCCAATTCGACACCGGACGAGAGCTCATTGACATAAATTTATATTTGTCAAAGAACGAAGCCGAGCCGAATCTTTTGTATCAGCAAGTGCAGGTAACGAATACCCAAGGGCGCCAAATCCCTTTGTCGCAACTGACGACGATGATTCCGGGGTTCTCGATACCGCAGATCAATCGGTATAACCTCGAGCGTACTGTAACGGTTACCGCCGACGTGTCTGGCCGGACAGCGACCGAAGTGATGGCTGAGGTGCAGAAGAAGCTCTCGGACATAACGTTCCCGGACGGATACGAATGGAGTATTGGCGGAGAAACGTCCGAGCAAGCGGATATATTCGCGAGTCTCGGCAAGCTTTCGGCCGTCGTTGCGTTCCTCATTGTTCTCCTCATGACGATGCAGTTTTACTCGCTCTCGTTGCCGCTGCTGATCATGACGACCGTGTACCTGGCTGCGGCGGGAGGGATCCTTGGCATTTTCTTGACGGGTATGCCGATCGGTTTCATGAGCATTATGGGCATCATATCCCTTGCGGGTGTCGTCGTGCGGAATGGTATCGTTCTTATCGAGTTTATTGAGGAGGCACGCCGCCACGGGATGGAGCTGAAGGAGGCCGTCATGCAGGCAGCGTCCGCTCGCTTCCGTCCGATCGTGCTGACATCGCTCACAGCGATCGTGGGTATGATTCCGATCGCGACGATTGGGGACATTTTGTTCCGTCCGCTCGCAATGACGATTATCTTCGGGATGATTTTCTCGACGATTCTGACGTTGTTCGTCGTGCCGTCCCTTTATATGGTGTTGGCGAACATCAAATTGAAAAGTAAAAAGAAGCAAGATGAACATATAAGTATTGCGAATTCCTTCACAGAGAGCTCCGGTAGCTGAGAAGGAGTAAAGCGTTCTGTATGGAAAAAAGCCTCTAAGCCGCACCGCGGAACCTCTTCGGCGGGGATGGCTGTGACACGAGCTCCTGTTACAGAGCTAGAGTATACGCATTCGCCGGGTGGTACCGCGAGGAATCCGATCCCATCCCTGAGACTACAGTCTCGGGGGTGGGATTTTTTTCTTTTCTGACATTGAGTCGCAGTTATTCAGCGGATAATTTGGAGGGAGCAAGCCAGTCGTCAACGGCCGATGTGATTTACAACTTGTGGAAGACTCCGCCTTCGGAACGGGGATTAAGAGAGCACAATAGGTGATCCAGAAGGCTGCCGGCGATCGGCGGTATACTGAAATAACGGGCAGTATAATTAAGTGTAATTCAAATTTTACCTAGTATCGAAAAGCGCCAAGTTGTACAATATTTCCACTTAGAACTGAATTGGGGCGAAGATTCCTAGATGGTTTGATCTACAAACGAGAGGATAGTTTACTATGCTAAGGAGTGACATTCCAATCCATGGATTATACGAAGTGCTTTAAGGAAGTTATACTGAACTATTCTTTTATCGACCCTATTGTGGAATTTATTCGTCATAATGAAAACATTACTTACAAGATAACAGAAAAGGGATCTGAAAGTACTTACTTGTTGCGAATGCATAAACCAATAACAAAAAACATGCAGGGTGTACAAAACATGCGTGAGGGGATTCAATCGGAACTACAATATTTGTTAGCCTGGTCGTCTCATTCCGATTTGCCTGTTCAAATCCCTGTTCCGAATCTAAACGGTGAACTAGTAACAAGCGTTGTCATGGAATGCGAAGAAGTGCACTGTTCCGTCTTGAAATGGATTTTCGGGGAAACCATGTCCAAGAAAGATTTCACCAGTGAGGAAATGGTTAGGACCTTGGGGAAGCATATTGCATATTTGCATCAGTTTTCGCGGGGGTTTAAACATGGTTCAAGTTTTATAAGACCCGAACATGGGATAGAGTGGGTAAATAACATGTTGAGCAAATTACGATCAGGCGAAACAATGGGTATTATCACCACCGAGGACTTTAAACCTCTTGAAAATGCATTTTCATTGGTAACCGATCGCATGAAAGGGTTGAGCAAAAGTTTCGAGACCTGGGGATTCATCCATGCCGACATTCACTATAGCAACTTAATCCGCACATCAAGGGGAATTTCATTCATTGACTTTGGATTATCGGGGTTTGGATATTACGCAAGCGATGTCGCTATGGGTGCCCTATTTACTAAAAATGAATGACGGGATGATCTGCTTTCCGGCTACACTACTATTATTTCCGGAAAAATAGACATCGCACAGTTAGAGGACTTGATGTTTTTGAATATATGCGAATACTACGCATTTCTGGTAAGTAGAAAAGAAAAGCATATGTGGATACGTGAACATATACCGAGTCTGATTGAACTTTGTAAATCTTTGCTTAAAGGCAAAACGGTTTTTTATGATATCAATCAAGTAGTTTTAACAAACTAGAGAGCAACTAATTACAGAAAACAACGTACGCAGCCGATCGGCACCCTCTCTCCCTTACAACACTAACGAAGTTTCTGCTTCCTAAAAAGTAGATGAAACAGCTATGTTCAGGAAGGTGACTATCATTTCGAGGAGGAAGTAAATGAAAGGTACGATCGATATTAAAATTGACGATGTTAAGTTTCAGTTACAAGAAGAACATGATTTTGGTTGGCTTGCGAATTTGGGGCGTGTATTTGAAGCGTTTGCCCAGCAGGATTCGGGCAATATAAGCTTTGGTATTGAGAAAAATAGCGGAAAAATTTTCGTCAAATACGCTGGTGCCAAAAGCGCAGCATTTTCGGGTACCCCCCAAGACGCAATAAATAATTTGAAAAATGCTATGTCTCTATATAAAGAGTTAAGTCATCCCTCGCTAATTAAACTAATTGATCATTATGAAGTCGGCTCTGGCTACGCAGCTGTTTTTGAATGGTTTGACGGTGAATCTCTTCACCCGCATTGGTCTTTTCCGCCCCCAGCGAAGTACACTGATCCTAATTCCCCATTTTATAGATTTAAACACTTATCAGTGACACAAAGATTAATCTCGTTGGATCACATTTATACCTTTCATGAATTTGTTGAGGAAAAAGGCTTTGTAGCCATTGATTTTTATGATGGGAGTCTGTTGCACGATTTCTCCAAAAATGAGACAAAAATATGCGATATTGATCTTTATCAAAGAAGACCCTATTGCAATTCAATGGGGAGACTATGGGGCTCCTCCAGATTTATGTCTCCTGAAGAATTTTCTCTAGGTGCTGAGATAGATGGTTGCACAAACGTTTTTACCATGGGAGCAACAGCGTTTGCTCTACTCGGAGGAGAGCGTGACCGCTCATTTGAACACTGGGAAGCAGGAAGGGAACTCTATGAGGTGGCGATAAGGGCTGTAAATCCTAATAGAGAGAATAGATATGACAGTGTGTCGGATTTCAAATCGGCATGGGATTTGGCAGTTAAACTCGCTGACTTGCTGAACTAAACGGATACTATAGTTTACCAACCAGAATACGAAGCTACCGGCATGGATCGGCGGCTACGTTGAGGGACGGGCAGTTATCGCAAGTGAATCTTCTCCAAACGAGATAATCTGGATGGTTGTCCCATGAAATTAGAATGGAAAATACAGTATTAGACTTAGAATATAAAGCTATAGACCTGTAGCAGCGTTATTTTATCGAGTAAGCCTCTTGACTGTAGGATAATTTTGGATTAAGATAATGTCAGTCACCACTGACAGACATATCGTGCATTTTATAGAAAGGGAGCTGATCATGCGTCCAACTAAGCAAGGAAGTGCGGAGAAATTATTACGGGCTGCGATTGACCTGATCTCGGAGAAAGGATACCACGGTGTCACGACGCAAGAAATCGCCTTAGCCGCCGACTTAAGCGAAAAGACGCTTTTTCGACATTTCGGAAGCAAGCAAAATTTGCTCGAATCCGCCCTTGAACGATTTCAATATGCCGAAGAGATGCGAATGCTCTTCAACGAACAGCTTGTGTGGGAGGTAGAAACTGACCTACTAGCCATTAGCAGAAAATATCATGACATCATGAACCGCGACCGAAAGCTTATTCAGATCGCCATAAAGGATGAGGTCCATATCCCCGGCTTTAAAGAACGTCGACTTCAGCATCCTCGACAACTGCTGACGTTTTTGACAGATTATTTCATTACGATGAGCGAGAAAGGAGAAATAACTTGTTCGAACCCCACCATGCAGGCTTTCACTTTCATGATGGCTCAATACGGCGCATTTATTAACGATTTGGAAGCCGGGGGGAACTATCCGGGGATCGGGCTAGAACAATTCATACAAGAGAACGTGAAAATTTTCGTCAGGTCTCTAACTATAGAAAAGGAGCTGTAAAAGGATGAGGAACGAGGAAGTATCGGCATTTATCGAAAATCTTAATCAGCCGTGGCAAATCGAGGTCAGTAACCGGCTGCGCCAGATGGTGCATCAATCCATTCCAGAAGTCGAAGAACGCATACAGTACAAAAAACCCCATTTTCTAAAGCATGGACATTATGCAGCTGTTATTTCGCCATCGAAAGATGCCATTGCATTTATGATCATGAACGCAACCGGTCTTGCATTCCCTAGAGGATTCGAGGGGCCCGTCGAGCGAAAATGGCTTAAGATTCGAGAAGGGGATACGCCTGATTACGAGCTACTGGCAAATCTGGTGATTCAAGCTTCAAGCACGCTGTAGCAGCTAAGGATCGCCAGACCAGAACATTCACAAATCACTTTCGGGGTGTGAACACCCCTTCAAAACAAGGAGGATATTCATGAACAACATTCCGTATCAACCGTTTAAAATGGCAATCACACGCGTATTCGATGCTCCTCGTGAACTCGTTTTTAAAGTATGGACGGAGTCCGATCATTTTGCGAAATGGTGGGGGCCCAAGGGTTTCTCCCTCGAGGTCACCAAAATGGAGGCTCGACCAGGCGGTATGTTTTTAGGATGTCAGACGTCTCCTGACGGGAGTCACGTCATGTGGGGGAAATTTGCATATCAAGAGGTAATCGCACCCGAGAAAGTGGTTTTTATCCAATCCTTTTCTGATGAGAAAGGCAATACGATCCGAGCATCTTTTAACGCGGATTGGCCTCTTGAAATTATGAATATCATCACGCTCGAAGAAAACGAAGGGAAAACTACCCTGACTCTCAAAGGCGGCCCTCTGAACGCATCCGCTGAGGAGCAAGCGTCATACGAGGGCATGGCGCCAATGCTTCAACAAGGCCTCGAAGGTATGTTCGATCAACTCGCTGACTACCTGGCTAGTCAGAAGTAATTTGTGATCAAAGAAGATTAATGACTGGAGTAGATGGACGCTTCAATATGCTAGCTTTTCAAACCTTATCTCACTGGATATAGGGACAAATCCAAGTTTTTGTTCATTCACGGTTTTCATTGGAATGTTGTTCTTCCTTTTTTCGCTTGAGAGTGCATCTAGCAGACGTTCGACTGCCGCTCCACAAATTGTTATAGGGCACGATTCGATTCAATCGGGTCAACAGAAAGTAAACATATGCGCACAAGGAACCGTCCGGCGTAAGTTTTGGATGGTTTTTCTTTTTGACATTTCGATTGTCCCGCATGGAAACAGAGAGCCTTTCGATCCACTATAGGTGGAAGGAAGGGCTCTTTGTTTGGTTTGTGGGGCGTGCGTTTGCGTGCGTGCTACGTTCGTTTGTCGAATTCCCGGTACGAGGTCGGAGACACGCCGCTGTGATGCTTGAAAAATTTCGTGAAGTAATCCGGCAATATCCCGATTCTATCGGCAATTTTATTCATGCTGAGATTCGTCGTGCGCAGCAGCGAGCAAGCGCGGTCGTAGCGCAGCTTGGCGATATATTGCATGGGCGAGAAGCCGGTCATCGATTTGAAAACCGAGATGAAATAACGCGGGTGAAAATGGGCGAGCTTCGCAAGCTCATCGACGGACAGCTTATGAGACAGTCTCAATTGCATATATTCCAACACCCGCGTAATGCTCTGGACGTCCCGATGACCGGCGTCGTTGATTATCCGCGCAGGACTGTTTTCGATGACATAGCACAACAACTGCGCCAGCGTTGTTTTGGCGCGCAGAATCGAGGTCATTTCGTGGCCGGTATACGACTCGTTCAAATGCTGGAATTGCTCCTCGATGAGGACGTGGTCGTCCACCTCAATGATGGGCGAGATGGAGAGCAGGTCGAACAGCCGGTTGTCTCCAATCAAGGAGGTAAAGTGGCAGTAATATTTGCCGAACACCTCCCCGTCATAGGACGAAGCCGAAATGATCGAGCCTGCAGGAAGAAGCACGAGCTGTCCGGCCGTAGGTACGAGGATCGAACCGTCGATCCATATTTTGCATCTTCCGGATACCATGTAATACAGCAAGTTGTATTCGAGTTTCAGATTGGAATGACTCCACTCGGCACCGAGCGTCCGAAAAGAAGACCGCAAAATCGCGGTTTGTACATTGGCAAGATAATTGGAAAAATTCCGCTGCTGCGCTTGTGTACGCTGCATCCATCGTTCCCCCTTCCGCCATTTTCGAGCTGTGCAGGTTTTAGTGCGTATTCTGTTTTATCGTGCGGTCGATGGGTCGCATCTCGTTCCAGCGCATAGGTCGTTCTGTGTTTGATTATACATGGCTTTACTCCGGCTGCGAATAGCGGCGTCTTGGTTACGGCTGGAAACTGAGTTTTTTACTGATAAGGCCTGATTGTTTTCCATTCCGATTCCTGCCCGGATTCTTAGAATGAATAGTAGACCAAAACGAAAGAGTGAAAGGAACTCAACATATGACCAAACGAGTCCGATTGGCTATTGTCGGCGGGAACCGGGGATTTGCCTACTACAAGTCTTGCGACCTCCTGTCCGACCTTGTCGAAGTAAGCGCCATATGCGATCTGAATGAAGACGTTTTCGCCAAATGGAAGCAGCATTACCCCGACATCCGTACGTTTACAAGCTTTGATCGGCTGCTGGCGGACGACCGCATCGACGCCGTGCTGCTGGCCACCCCGATGGAGCTTCATGCGAGCCAATCCATTCATGCGATGCGCGCCGGCAAACATGTGCTGTGCGAGGTAGCGTCCGCTCAGACAATCGACGAATGCTTGGAGCTTGTCCGGACGGTGGAGCAAACCGGTGCGGTGTACATGCTGGCAGAAAACTTTTGCTACACAAGAAAAAACTTGATGGTGCGGCATATGGCCGAGAGCGGCGTGTTTGGCGAACTGACGCACGCGGAGTGCGGCTATATCCATGACGTTCGAACGGCTACGCACGATACCCAGGGCCAATTGAAATGGAGAGGGGACATGATGCGCAAATTCAACGGCAACAACTACCCGACCCATTCGCTCGGGCCGGTCTCACAGTGGCTTGGCATCAACCGCGGCGATGCGTTCGATTATATGACAACGATCGTATCGAAGCCTGCGGCGCAAAGCGACTATTTCCGGGAGCTGTTCGGTCCGGACCATCCGGGGGCGAGCATGGATTACTGGCAGCAGGGCGACTCTTGCTTGTCGCTCATCCGCACGAAACAAGGCGCCGTCATCTATTTGCGCAACGACTTCTCGTCGCCGCGTCCGTTCAACTATTTGGCCTACGAGCTGCAAGGGACGAAGGGGGCGTTTGTATCCGGCCGAGATACCGTCGAAGAGCCGCTCGTCTGGCTTGACGGCAGAGGTCCCGGAAAATCGTATCAAGGCAACATCTCATGGTCGAAGCTGTCGGACTATGAGTATCTGTATGAGCATCCGTGGTGGCAAAGCGAGACGGATCGGGAACGCGCCGTACAGGCGGCCCGGTTTGGCGACTACTTCGTGATGAAGGAGTTTGTTGCCGCGATTATGGAGAAGCGGCAGCCTGATTTCGATGTATACGATGCTGTCGCCGTCAGCGCGGTGATGCCTTTGTCGGCCCAATCCGCGGCACAGAACGGCAGTCCGGTTTCCTTTCCGGATTTCGCCAAACACAAACCGTCGACACAGACGCACAAAGAGAGGGAACGTGTATGAAGCTGGGAATCAGTCTGTACTGTCTAAAGGGCGCCATCGTCGCCAACCAAATGACCGTTCTCGAAGCGATCGACTGGATCGCGGAGGCGGGGGCAGCGCATGTCGAAATCGTCCCGGTCAGTTTCGACTTGCTGGAGCAGCCGGAGCTTGCCGACGCGATTCGGGACAGAGCGCGGCAAGCGGGGATCGACGTATCGAACTACTGCGTCTCCGCCAATTTCGTGACGGCCGACGCGGCGGAGTACGAGCGGATGATCGAGCGCGTGAAGCGGCATGTCGACGTGACGGCCCGGCTTGGCGCCAAACGTATGCGGCATGACGTCGCCTCGCGGCCGATCGGGGACATTTCCTTGCGCAACTTTCAGCGCGATCTTCCCAGGCTGGTCGAAGCGTGCCGCACCATTGCCGATTACGCGGCTGGCTACGGCATTACGACAAGCGTTGAAAATCATGGCTACTACATGCAGGCGAGCGAACGCGTTCAGCAGTTGATCGTGGAAGTGGACCGCGACAATTATCGCGCGACGCTCGATATCGGCAACTTTCTCTGTGTCGATGAGCAGCCGTTGATCGCCGTCCAACGAAACATCCATCTGGCGTCGATGATCCATCTGAAAGATTTTTATGTGCGCACGCCGGACAGAAGTCCGGGCCTATCGTGCCCGGGCTGGATTCCGACGGCCGGAGGCAACCAGTTGCGCGGCGCGATATTGGGGCAAGGCGATATCCACATTCGAGATGTGCTGCGCGTGATCAAACACGCAGGCTACGACGGCTACTTGTCGCTCGAGTTCGAAGGCATGGAGGAGTGCCGCAATGCGACGAAGCTAGGGTTCTCGTACGCCAAGCGCGTCTGGGAGGAATTGTAGAACGCCCTGCTGACGACGGCCGGGCGGCAGTTTCCCGGTGAAAGAGACGATATAACCGGATGGAACGGAGGTGATGCTCCCGGAAGGGGACGCCAGTGAACAAGCGGATGGAGAAGAGAGAAGCTCACTACTACAACCGACAGGAGGAGTAGGGATGCACAAAACATCATTCGCCATCATAATGTCTCTGATACTGATGATTACGATCCAGGGGAGTGCGCTTGCAACGCCATCTTCCGCAGAAGGGAAGGGAAAGCAGGTCATGCTGGCCAACAACGGGAACGCCAAGTACGGCATCTTCGTCCGTTCCGATGCCACTGAGATGGACAAGCACGCCGCACAGGAACTGACCACCTATTTGACGCAGGTAACCGGAGCAGCGTTTCAGATATTCGAAGGCACCACCCCGCCGGGCGGACCGATGATCGTGGTCGGCAGAAGCGCGCTGACGGAAAGCCTGGTACCGGAGCTGACCGGACAATCGCTTGGGGAAGACGGCTTTGTCATCGCCGCAGCGCAGCGGTATCTCATGATCGCAGGGAGTCATCCGCGCGGCACAATGTACGGCGTGAACTATTTTCTGGATACGTATGTTGGGGTAAAATGGTATTCCCCATCCTATACTTTCGTGCCAACGTTTCCGAAACTGAAAGTGTGCATCCATTACGACGTGCAGGTGCCGCGCTTTCAATACCGCGAAATGTACGTGAATGACGGCAGCAATGAACAGTACCGCGCCTATAACTTATTGAACGGAAAATACCGCGACCGGCACACGCACGTGCCGCAGTCGGAGCCGGAGCTGAATAGCTGGTCCACGTATTGGCCATATGATGTCCACAACTTCAAGAAGATCGTGCCGCAGACGAGTTATCACTACGGCAACCAATTGCTGGCGATGGATGAAAACGTTCGCAGTACCGCGGCAGCCAACTTGATCAGTCGTGTGACCCAACACGTGTATGAAGGAAAAGATGCCTCCTACGGGTTCAGCCAGGAGGATACGACATGGAACCCTGATCCGGATAGTCTGGCGTTCGCCGCCCTGCATGGAGGCACGCTGGCCGCGCCGATTATGGATATGGTCGGGGACGTTGCAACGCGAGTCAAGGCGGCGATCCCGAATGCCCGCATTGGAACGCTCGCTTACATGTTTACCGAAAAGGCGCCAACGAACATGACATTGCCGGACAATGTCGTCGTGACGTTCGCTCCGATTGATAAAGATCACGGCCGCGCATTGAACGATCCGAAAAACGGCTTGTCGAAGCAAAATGTGGAACAATGGGCACAAATAACGGATCATATTCTGGTGTGGGACTACCTGATCGACTTCTTGGGCGGCGGATATGTAATGCCATATCCGAGTGTATATGCCATGGGGGAAACGATTCAATTTTTGGCGGATATTCCTTCGGTCAAAGGATACTTCGGCCAACATATGGCAGGGCTGACTGCTCCGATCAGTATCGGGCTGGCCGATCTGCGTGCATGGGTCGGCGCCAAACTGCTCTGGAACCCGGATCAGGATTACCACGAGCTCATCGATGAGTTTGTCAACGGGTACTACGGTGAAGCCGCCCCGTATATGAGCCAGTATATCGATCTGCTTCATCAAGCGTTTGCCCAAAGCGACGACAAATTGACGATTACGACACCGATCACATCCTCGTTCCTTTCATTTGACCTGATGCGCCAGGCCGATGACTTGTTTGCGCAGGCTGTTGCCGCGACGACCAATCCGGTCCATTTGCAGCATGTGCAGCGGACACGTACGGAGGTTGACTACACGATTCTGATGCAGTATGTTGATTACCTGATCGAGGCACAACGGCGCAGTATCGTCTGGGACCCCGATTACGACAACCGGTACGCCAGATTCAAAACCTACACAACAGATGTGATCAATTACAAGAGCAAAGGGACGATGGCGTCACTGTATCAGTTGATCGATGTTCGCCGGACGTTGCCGACTGCCCCGGGTTTTGTCAGCACGCTGCCTTATTCAGATTGGCTGGACTTCCAGGACCATCGGTTCCGGCTGTATGAACCCGCAGGGACGACTCTCGTCAATGATGTCAAAGCATCGGACAATGCCGCAGCGAGAGTCAAAGGCAGCACGAATCAATGGGCGATTCAACTGCACGATACCGAGCTGCCGCGCGAAGGCAGATGGAATCTGTTCGCCAGCGTTCGCATCGATCCCGGTACGGGCTCATCCGGAGTCGCTGCGATGAATTACGGTTTCATTTCGGCCGCAGGCGGAGGCCGGGCGTCGATCGACTACGGACTGTTGGCGGACGGCGAGTATCATTTCATGGCATTGCCGTGGACATACGAGTACAATCCGAATGAGTCGAACCGTTACTATTGGTTTGCGCCGCCCAATTCCACTGCCATTCAAAATCTGTATATCGACCGGATTATCGCGGTCAGACAGTGAATGATCTCGGGTAACAGCTAAGTATCGGTCTGCAAACGCTGTCATTTCCATGGAGTGTTCTTATTATAGAGGGGGAAAAGTACGATGAAACGAAGAAAGCACGTTTATTGGCTGGCAGGTTGTTTGCTGGCGCAGGCAGCGTTGGCCGGCTGCACAAGTGGAGGAACAATCGGCAAAGAGGGAAACGAACAGCCGCCCCAGGGCGGGAAGCCCGTCATCTCCAATGAACCGGTTACGCTTGCTTTTAAAATGAATGTAGGGTCAATCACGTCCCAAGAAGGATTTATGACGGTCTTCGGCGATAAAATCAAGGAGAAGTTTCCGCACGTGACCCCGGTCTTCGTCCCGTCGGACGTTACGCTCAAGACGATCCTCGAAACGGGTCAGCAACTGGATATTTATTACGACTCGTATGCGAATACGCCAACGAACCTGCTGCAGAATGGGCTTCAGACCGATCTGACCAGTCTGATCAAGCAGTTCAACTACGACGTGTCTCCGCTGGAGAAAACGTCGGTGGAAGCGCAGCGCCAACTGGCAAACGGGGGCATGTACGGTCTGCCGGTTTCGATCGATTCGGTCGCCCTGATTTACAACAAGGGCCTGTTCAATCAATTCGGCATCCCGTATCCGAAAGACAACATGACGATGGACGAGTTGTACGATGTAACCCGCAAGATGAGCCGTGTCGTCGACGGCGTCAACTATTACGGCTTCGGGACATCGCTCGGTCCCGTCCTGGCGCTTGATCCGCTTGCGCCGCTGTTTGTGGACCCGACGACAAACAAGGGGAACTTTTCGTCCGAGACGTTCAAGCGATCGTTCCAATCGTTGACCGGTCTGTTCCGCATCCCGAACAATGAGTACGAGAAAACGACGCTGAACTACTCTGCCCATCTGAAGATGTTCAGCGAACAGCGGCTCGCGATGCTGCTTGGACCGAATGCGTTGGGCACACGGTATTTCGCAGACAAAGACAAGACGCTGGATTGGGATTTGACCACGTACCCGACCTACAAGGAAGCAGCAAAGACGGGGCCGCAAAATGCGCCCGGCTACTTCTACGTGACATCGAACAGCAAGCACAAGGAAGCGGCGTTCCAGGTGGCCGCACTCGTCACATCGCCCGAATTCCAGAAGCATCTGGCGCGCAAAGGGTATGTGCCCGCGCTGCAAAAGCCGGAGATCATCAGCGAATTCGGCAAGGAGCTTCCATTCCTGAAAGACAAACATGTGCAAGCCCTGTTCACAACGAATCCGGCGCCGATTGCCAAGCTGACCCCTTACCAGGCTATCGCCTTGGCGGAAGTGCAGACGGCCTTGACCGACGTCCAGTTCAGCGGGAAGGACGTAAACACCGTTCTGCGTGAAACGGACGAACGGATCAATCAGAAAATTGCCGCGGAACTTGCCAAGAGCAAATAGGAAGCTGTTGTCAGCAGGAAGGGATGGAGACAGAATCGATGTAACGAACGCATGATGTCGTCTATGAACAAGCGCGAATCTTGGCGGCGCCCGATCGGGCGCTGCCGGGACAAAAGCGGGTTCCGGCAGGCTGGTCGGCCGTCCCGATTGGAAATGCAGGGTACGAATTGAAACTTGGATTGCGCTGCAGCGTTCCCCTTATGCTGCCGAACTGGCTGGCATGGAGGAACTGACGGCCGAATTCCGGCGCATCGCTGACGTTGTCGTATCCCTGCGCGAGCCGGAGGGACTGTGGTCCTGCGTCCGTACGGACGGAGAAAAAGCAGGGGGCATATCCAAATAAAGGCTGAGTTCGTCATTGATGACGCGCATTGTGCATTACAATACATTACTAAATACAAACAACCGATCCTGTTCAGGGCCGGTTATTTGCATTTAAAGCCATCCAAGGCAAGGAATTGCGGATGATCTCTTACTTTCGAAGTAATGATTATGGCAAATCGCTATAATTTACATTCATTGGCGGTACTTCTTCTGTAAAGTATCATGTGCTAATCTCCCAAAGTGCCGCAGCAGCAATGCCGGCTTCCGCAATTCCTTTGAAATGAGGAACAGAACCTAAGATCGAATAAGCTGCCAAGGCAAAAATCAGTACGGGAAGAGAGTGTGAAATCGTTCGAGGGGAGCCAAGTCGATTCGCTGAATACCCTCCCGGACTAACGCCGATAAAGTTTGCAATACCTGCTATAAGAAGGACGAGACTGATTGTTTCTTCTGCAGCTCCCAGTCCGACGAAAATTTCCGCGATATACGTTTATACAGAAAAGATCCCGATTCCCCATGCAAGGCGGCGAATACCGGTGTTCAGTCCGTGCGGGCGTTGCGCTGAATGGAAAGTAAACACTTGCTCGATTCAAATTGCTTGATTGCGCATCGATATGAAAAACGGCTTGACAGTGGAGTCAACTCTAATGTTAATTTGTATTCATGGATAAACTTTATTCTATACAAGAGGTTTCGCGGTTACTTGGGATGCCGAAGGATACCCTTCGGTACTATGATCGGATTGGAATCGTATCCCCGTCCCGGGAAGACAATCGGTACCGCAGGTATTCGAAGGACGACCTCATCGACTTGATGAATATTCAAATCATGCAGTATGCTGACTTTTCTCTGGACGAAATCAGGGGGAAGTTTGGTTTCCACAGGATGGAAAATATAACCCCCGCTTATTGCGAAGAGATTGCTGCGTTCCTCGATGCCAAGAATGCAGAAACGCGCAAGAAGATTGCCCATTTGGAAAAGGTCAGCCGGCTGCTCAACGTAGCAGCCGAAACGCTAAGAGACTTTAATCATGAAAGCGACCAACGGTTGGCAGAGATCGTTCGCGAGATTTACCAGGATATCCGAAAGACTGAACAGGGAATATACGAGGAGGAATGTAATGAACATAAAGGTTAAGAATTTTTAATATCTGATTGCAGGACTTCTTGCGATGCTGTTTGCCGTCACGCACGCATGGAGCGGGCAATCCGCTGTGCTGCCGACGCTCGACGGCAGGGCGGTATCCATGGATACCCGGACGGTACTCACGTATGTCTGGCACATCATCACGGTGGAAAATCTGGTCTTCGGATTCGCATTCATTTTCATGTCATTGCAAAGTGAGCAATCGAAAGTCCAGTTTGTCGCATGGATGATCGTGTCGATTCTGATCTTCCGACTGATGGTCATTCTTGGCGTAACGGCATTTCATGATGTTTCGGCACTTACGGATACGTTAATCGATTCTAGTGCCATCGTAATCTATGTCGCCCTCATCATACTGGGCACAAGAATGAAGAAAAAACAGTACGGTGGTCAGCCGCCACAGTCCAACACCGGGAAGTGGCAGTGAAACTGACCAAGTTGGGAGAGCGCAACGCTGGCAGCGATGAGGATAATAGCTTAATAACGGCTGCCGGCATCGATTGGCAGCCGTTTTACGCTAACGGGAGTTTAAGACAATTAATGGTAAAGAGGAGGAAGAAAGCATGAACTTGACTCCACTGCAACAATCGGTTTTATTGGCATTAACCACTGAATGGCAGACACCGGCGCAGATTGCTGGTCAGCTTCCGAAAGCATCGGGGAATCCATCTGACGTAAATCAGTCACTCAAAGAACTTTTGCGTGAAGGATTGGTGCAGGCTAATCCTGTTGTATTCGGTCTGTATCGACTAACCACTCTAGGCACAACCATCAAGTCGACGGAATTGGGTGAAAACCAATGAAGTGGCTCTTTGGATCTCGATTTTTTGCTAATTTAATAGATAGTAAATTCAAATATTATTTTGGGACAATGAAGCAGAGGTTTATGGGGAAAAGGGAAAGCAAATAAATAACTGGGGACAATAAAATGAACGAGAAAAGATTAATAAGGGAAGATTTTATCGTAATAACGGGTGGTCCTGGCGCCGGTAAAACAACTCTGCTGAATGAAATTCAGAGAAACGGTTATAACTACGTTCCGGAAGTCGCAAGGGAAATCATACAAAGTCAGGTTTCTTCCGATGGCGATGCTTTACCTTGGAAAAATGTATTAAAATATCGCGACTTCATGCTAAATGAATCCATAGAAAGCTACCTTTCGGCATTAATCAATCCGCCAAAGGAAAAGTTGTTTTTTGACAGAGGTATTCCAGATACTTTGGCTTACTCCTATTTAATAAATGTTCCTATTTCAGAAAAACTAGAATCAGGAGTCCAGAAATACAGGTATAACAAACAGGTTTTTATTTTACCTCCTTGGGAAGAAATATACAAAACCGATAATGAAAGAATTCAGGACTTTGAAGAAGCAGTGGCAACTTATGAAGTAATCTCAAGAACTTATAAAAAACTGGATTACGAACTTATTGAAGTACCCAAATTCGATGTTAAACAAAGAGCGAGTTTTATTTTTAATAATGTCGGAAAAAATTGATATCCTTTACGGGCTGCAATGCGTCGGGTTGTACACCGAGATAGTTGTCTGAACCTCGTATGGAGTTAGCGGCTTCAGGAAGTGCCGAGCGGAGATATTTATTGCCTTGCGGGTTATGGAAGGTTTGCGTTTTCCCGCACTTGAGCCCCACAGCCTGTTACGCTTGCAACAACATCAATACAAGCCTGTTTGGCCATTCCGGGCTTGTATTGATGCTGGACAAGGTCGACTGATCTTGAACAGACTATCAAAGCGTATTTTCATTAACATGATAGCGTCCAATTGGCACTACCAAAGGAGAGCCCGAAATCGGGTCTTCGATCACTGTGCAATCAAGCCCGAAAATGTCTTTGACTAAGCTGCTTGTAACTACCTTGGACGGTTCGCCCTCGGCTACCAGCTTTCCTTGATGAAGCGCAAAAATATGGTCGGCATAACGCGCGGACAAGTTGATATCGTGAAGAACCATGACAATCGTAGTTCCGTGCTTGCGGTTCAGTTCCGTGAGCAGGTCAAGAATTTCGACTTGATACGTAATGTCTAAAAACGTCGTCGGTTCATCGAGAAATAAAATATCGGTTTGCTGCGCCAAGGCCATCGCAATCCAGACGCGCTGTCTTTGACCGCCTGAAAGCTCGTCGATATTACGGTTGGCCAGCTCCGTGATATCCATAATGCGCATCGCTTCGGCCACGGCCTCATAATCCTTTTTGGTCCATCCCCCGAACAAGGATTGGTGCGGAAATCGTCCTCGTCCAACCAAATCGGCGACAGAAATGCCTTCGGGAACGATGGGCGATTGCGGCAGCAGTCCTACGACTCTGGCCAACTGCTTGGACGGAATGTTGGCGATCGGCTTTCCGTCAAGCGTGATTTGGCCGGATGCCGGCTTTATTAGCCTTGCCAAAGTTTTGAGAAGCGTGGACTTCCCGCAGGCGTTGGCTCCGATAATAACGCTGATTTGATTACTGGGAATAACAAGGCTTACTCCAAGGATAACCGTTTTATTATCATAGCCCGCTACGATTTGATCGGCTTGATAAATATGTGTCGGTTTCATTATAAATCTCCCTTTTGATTCATTCGGATTAGCAAGAAGATCAAATATGGCGCTCCAAGTAATCCGGTTATGATGCCCACAGGGAATCTGTACTCAAAAGCGAATTGTCCGATGAGATCCGCCGCCAAAACCAGATTAACGCCAACAAGGCCCGCCGGAATAGCGTTGGAGAAGCCGACGCCGGCCAGTCTTTTCGCGATCGGTCCCGACAGGAAGGCGACAAAGGCGATTGGTCCGGTGGTAGCGGTAGCAAGAGCAATTATGCAGACGGAACTGAAAATTAGGGCGATTCTTGTCTTGTCCGTGCTCACTCCGAGTGAAGAGGCCGATTGTTCGCCAAGCTCCAGCATACTGAGAGGTTTGCCCAGCCCAATGAGGATAGGCGCAAATATGAAAACGGTTATGACAAGAGGCGGAAGCTCGCTCATTTGAGAGCCATTGAGGCTGCCGGCGAGCCATCTGAGCGTTGCCGGAATATCCTGTTGCTTGCCAACCAGCAGGAGATACGAGATCAAGGCGTCAAGCATGGCCTGTATGCCGATACCGACCAGGATGAGCCGCCCGACCGAAAATGTTCTTCCCCTGGATAATACATAAATGAGTACGACGGTAGCGAGACCGGCAATCACCGACGCTACGGAAATGACAGCTTCGCTTGTATGCAGGACGATGATGCAGAACACCGCTACGGCACTCGAACCGGATGTAATCCCGATTACATTCGGGTTCGCCAGAGGGTTTCGCAGCATCGTCTGGAACGTGTATCCGGCAATACCGAAAGCAAACCCCGCAAATAGACCCGCCAGCATTCTCGGCAGACGAATCGTATTTACCGCAAAAGATACACCTTTGATCTGCTCTCCCGCAAGCGCGCGAATGACATCTTGAACCGGATAAATGGTGCTCCCCAGTATAAGCATGGCGCAGCAAAGAAGGCATGCAAGCACCGCAAGCAGACTGGTTACAAGGATCCAGCGGCGGCGTCTGAGGCGACGGCCCGACAATATAAAATCAACGGATTCACTTTTCATAATGAACGCACTTTCGATCTCATCGCTAGTAGGATTAGGATCGGAGCTCCTAGAAATGCTGTAACTACGCCGACTTCAAGCTCTCCAGGGCTGCCGATCAGTCTGCCGCACACATCGGATACCGTCAAAATGATCGCACCTGATATAGCGGACATCGGAATAACAAAACGCAGGTCAGGGCCAAGAATAAGACGCATGACGTGAGTGGATAACAGCCCGACAAAACCAATAGGTCCTGCAAGCGCAGTAGTCGCGCCGCACAAAAGTACTCCGGCCAGGGCTGCAATCAGCCTCAACGTTCCTGTTCGCACGCCGAGCCCGGTCGCCGCATCGTCCCCCAGCGCCAGCGCATTGAGTGCCGGTGCAGTAAGAAAACCGCCCAATATTCCGACGATCAGGAACGGAGAGAACGTGGCAATAGCGTCCCAGGATGCCGAGCCGACGCTGCCGACTTGCCAGAACCGGAATTGATCCATGACGTAGGAGCGCGGAATCATGATGGCGCTGACGAGAGAGGCCAGGGCTGCGCTTGTGGCCGCTCCCGCTAAAACAAGCTTAATGGGGGTGGCACCACCACGCCCCATTGAACCGATTCCGTATACGAATACGGCAGTAATCGCCGCTCCGGCTAAAGCCAGCCAAATGTATTGATTGGCCGAGCTTATGTTCAAAAATGCTATTCCGCAAACGACAAACAACGATGCGCCTGTATTCACGCCCAGTATGCTCGGGTCTGCGATCGGGTTACGCGTGACGGCTTGCATAAGCGCTCCGGAAACCCCGAGTGCTGCACCGCAACAAAGACTGAAGACGGTTCGGGAAATCCGCTTGCGAACCACATTGGCCCCGTAGGAGTCTACGTCGGGATGAAATAAACCGTCGATAAGCTCATGAAATCGGATCGGCCGAGAGCCTAAGACGAGAGAGGCCAGCACACATACCCCGAGCAAAACGATGCAAATGACCAGAACCGTCATAAAATGCTTCGGAATATGTGCGCTTAATCGGTTGTTGTTTGAAACCGCTGAGCCGCTCATTTTACTTTGCCAATAGCTCCTGCTATTAATCCCAGGTACTCATCGATGGTATAAGCGATCGAAAGCGGATTTGGATTTCCAGAAGCGGCCAAAGGCGTGCCGTTACCGATAAACAGAACAGAACCTCTTTGGATGGCTGGGATTTTGCTTAGCAGGGGATCTGCTTTAACCGCACTCAACAAGCTTTCATCGCCATACCCGATGATGATATCGGCATCGTTGAGGGCGTCAGCATTTTCAGCGCTTAATTTGAACGAGTAGCTGGTTTTGTCCGTAATCAATTTCGTCAGACTTTCCGGATAAGCCATCCCCAGCTCAACCAGAAAAGCGCCGCGAGGGTCTACAGCCGTATAAATATTTAATTTGGACAAATCTTTAGCCGAGAAATTGACCCATGCGACTTTTTTGCCTTTGATCTGAGGATATTTGCTTGCTTTTTCCTTAATAAGGTTCTCGGTGTCTTTAATGAGTTTTTCGCCTTCAGCTTTCATGCCCATGCCTGTAGCGTTAAACAGCACTTGCTCGCGCCATGTCGTTACCCAAGGCGTAGTCTGATAGGGCACAACCGGAGCGATCTTGCTAAGAATAGCATAGTCTTCCTTCGAGATGCCGGAGTAGGCTGCCAGAATGACATCCGGCTGTGCAGCGGAGATCGCTTCAAAATCAAGGCCGTCCGTATCTTTGAACACATTAGGTTTATCTACACCAAGTTCCTTGAGCTTTTTAGCGGTCCAAGGCAAAAGTCCGCTAGTATCCTGAACACCGTAATTCGCGGCAGAGAAGCCTACAGGGACAACGCCGAGAGCGAGCGCAACATCGTGATTTGCCCATTGTATGGTAACGACGCGTTTAGGCTTGCTTGGAATGACCGTTTCGCCCAAAGCATGCTTGATCGTAATCGGATATTGAACGGCGGCACTTGTGGAAACGGGTGCTTCTGTTTTAGGTGCTGCGGTGGTTGCGGGAGCAGTCGTACTCGGGACGGGTGCAGATGTTGTGGTTGATTGCTTCCCGCTACAACCCACCAGTGCGATCACTAGTACAGCCGAGACGATTAATGATTTCAATGAGACTTTTCGTATTGCATTCATTTGCATACCCTACCTTTTCTTAATCTGAATGTTGGCTGGTGATTCCCGAGAAATGTTTTCGGCACGTCTTTCACGTCCTCATCTTCTCGATGAAAGCGTTCAAGAGTTTTCTCACAGGCACTGCGCGCGAACCATGCGCATTAGTAGCGAGTGGATGAATGTTGTGATTGGGCTCCTTTGTATGTATAATTTTGATAATGATTATCAGTATCATAAATTTAAATCGATTTTTAGAGGTTGTCAATGAAAAATTTTCAAGGGTTATTTGCGATGTGCGGATGGTAGCTGGTTTTGACGTACAATACATGAAATAATAACTGCGTGAGCCGAACGTAACGAAAGCCAATTGGTGGAAATACAACGGCTAAAGATGGAAGTTGTGCAACATCGCGCAAGTATGGGACCCGTTGCTCTTGAAGAGCTTATGGAACGGATGGAAAGGAGAAGTGTTGTTAATCGATATGCGGCTTGAGGACGAATACGCCTCAGGCCCTATTCCAGGAGTATGCCTATCGGTGAGCTGGAAAACCATCTGACGAAAGTACCTGTCGGAGCCAGGGCGAGCAACGGGCACCCTAATTGCAGCGAAGAATCACTTTATATAGGAATCCAAAAATGAGATCGAGAATAAGGAGGTATTATGAACTCAAAGAATGACAATAAAAAATTGCGCGAGTCATTTGAGCAAGCCGCGAGTATTTACCAGCAGGCACGTCCTGATTATCCTGGAGAATTGTATGATGATTTAATCCATGCAACAAATTTGAATCCAGGTGATCGTTTATTGGAAGCGGGTTGTGCTACAGGAAAGGCTACTCTCCCATTAGCCAAGCGCGGATTTAAAATCACGTGCATAGAACTTGGCGCTGAACTCGCAGCAGTTGCCCGTCAAAACCTGGTAGGAATGGATGTTGACATAATCAATGGGAGCTTCGAAGACTGGCAGTCGGAGGCGGAGAATGGGTTTGATCTGGTATACGCTGCAACCGCTTGGAAATGGATTGATCCCGAAGTTCGGTACATGAAGGCATGGCAGGTCCTTCGTCCTGGCGGATATCTGGCATTTTGGAACGCAGATCACGTTTTTCCAGACGGGGGAGACCCCTTCTTCCGTGAAATTCAAACCGTATATTATGAAATCGGCGAAGGTAAATCGGTAGCCGACAACGATTGGCCGCGACCAGGGGAACTTCACGAGCAAAGAGATGAGATTGAGAAAAGCGGCCTGTTCGAGATGGTTCATATACGACATTTCGATTGGGAGCGCATTTACCATGTTGAGGAGTACATTAAACTCCTCGAAACCTTCTCCGGGCACATCCTTATGGAGGAATGGAAACGCGACAAACTTTTCAACGAAATCCGAATTCGCCTTGATAGTCGTCCAGAAAAGTCGGTTCGCCGCCACTGGGGCGCTGTTCTCCAGGTCGCACGTCGAAAAGATTGACTATGGATAATGGTCGGGCTAAACAAGCGAAAAACCCGCCGGAAGTAGGCCGAACGCCTGCAAAAGATGAGAAACCGCCATGCAAGGGGAATGGCGCTGAATTTCGGCAGCAACAGTCCTTGGTTCCTCACCTCGAGCCTTGCGATTAACAAATGTAAAAATTTAAGGATTTGTACGAAAATTCTCATCGACTTCCCTGCGGTGTGGGAAGGCGCTATCGGACGCCGGCCGTTCTATTTCCGTCCGGGCACCTTTTCGGCGAACGATCATACATTTGGCGTACTGCACGAGTTGGGTATCGCGGGGGATCGCTATCCTGTCCGGGGCGTCAATATGCGGATTTGTACGCGGTATGGACGGGCGCTCCGTTAGATCCGCATTACGGCAAAGTATTGTCTGCGATTACTCAAGCTTGCGAAGAGGAGGGCATCCAACCGGTCGGCGCAACCATCGAGACGATCTGTGACCTGTACCGAACGAGACGTCCGCCTGTCGCTCCGCAGTTCGTTATCGGGCACGCTTCGATTCAATCGGGTCAATATAATGGCCGGAATGTCCAAGCTGGTTATGGGATCGGAACAACTGACCGTATTGTATACGGAGCCGCTCGGATACGGAGTTGGATTTATGTACCTGATCGCATGTATGGAACTGCTGGCCGCCATCTGTTTAATTGTCGGCTACTGGAATGCCAAGTTTACCGTCGCGGGGGCCGCTGCATTGGCGATTGTGATGACTGGGGCGGTCATTTCCGTTCTAGTATCCGATATGGGTATCGTCACCGCCCTATCGCCGCTCGTCTGGGTTGTCGTCGCACTCATCGTTTTCTTCGGAAAGTGGAGTCCCGCTCTTCATAGAAATAGCGGCGGAATGTGATCCTCGTTAGATTGGATATTGCAGCCTTTTCATAATTAATTAGTAAATAAGAGCATGAAGGAGAATAGGCAAGATTTCGTTTTCAGAAAATGCTGTCAAGCCCTGTAATGTTCAGTAATCCCCAAAAACCGAACATATGTTTTTGCGATTTGACGCTTTCGGAGGTCGGCTGTTACGATGTATTTACTTCATAGAGAATGTAACAGCATCACGATTTCGCTTCATGGATATACTTCCGTGCAAGCTATTTTTTTGAATTGAATGTTGAGTTGAAACTCAACTCATGTGCAATCCTGCTTTCAGGTTTACACACCAACATTTTGGGAGGTAGAAGCAAATGGAAAAAAGTGCACAAATGACAAATGGAAGCAATGTTCGTCAAGATGATGCAGCAATCAAACGCGTCGAGTTCCATGTCCATTCCTCATTCATTGCGGAGGAAAAAGTACTTCCGGTCGAGATCATAATAGAGCAGGCAACCCAACGGGGGTATCGCGCCATTGGGATCATCGGCAAGGACGGAATCCGATCGTTTATTTCCGCTGAAAAAAAGGCAAAGCAAGCCGGTTTGCTGCCGATATTCGGCATTCAAGCAACGATTGTGGACGAGGAGGGCCGTCCGTTCGAATGCTACGTCTATGCAAAAAATCTCATGGGCAAGAAACATCTTTTCAAACTCGTATCGCTCTCGTTATGTGCTGAGAATAATAGCCTCTCAAAAAACAGCATGGAAGCCTTGCGTGACGGGCTGATGATCTCCGGCGGCAGTGCCGGAAGCGAGCTGTTCGAGGCCGTGCTTAACAAATCCAGGGAGGAAGCGGAAACAATTGCCCGTTTCTTCGATGTGCTGGAGATCAATCCGGTCCCGGTGTACAAACAATATTTTGCCGGGGAAGGACTCGTTTTCTCCGATGCGGAACTGGAAGCGGCGATCGGATCGATTTGCGAAATTGGAGAGAAGCTTGGAATAGAAGTAATCGCAGTCGGAAACGTCGAAGATTTCAATCAGCAATCTGAAGCCCCTTTTTATACAACGGATGAAATGCTCCGGGAATTTGAGCATCTTGGCTTAGACAAGGCTTATGAGGTCGTAGTGGTCAATACGAATAAAATTGCAGACCGGTTTGAGGCATATGACCTGCTTCCGGATCGCCGTTTGTTTCCCGTTATCAAAGATGGTAACCATCGGATCCGATCGTTATGTTACAGTGGGGCCGAAGGCAAATATGGGAATCCGCTACCGGATGTCGTCAAATACCGCCTGGAGCGTGAGCTGCTTCCGATCATCCAAAATGGGTTTGCCGTACCGTACCTGATTGCCGCGCAAGTCGTGAAGCAATCCCTCTCGGACGGTTACATGGTCGGAACCCGCGGTTCGGTTGGATCGAGCTTGGCGGCCTATTTTCTCGGCATATCCGAAATGAACCCGCTTCCGCCCCATTATGCGTGTCACGTGTGTAAGTACAACGAATGGGAAATAAGCGATAAAGGAAAGACGGGCCTTGATTTGCCTGACAAGCTCTGTCCGCAATGCGGCTACAAAATGAAAGGGGACGGTCACGATATTCCGTGTGAAATGTTTCTTGGCATGAAGCTGGATAAAGCACCCGATATCGATTTGAACGTCGCCGTGGAGTATCAGGAAAGAGCGCATGACGGTTTGAAAGAGCTGTTCGGTCATCATAATGTCTTCTTTGCAGGGACGATGGCCAATGGCCGTCATCCCGGGGGCGTGATCATTTTACCTGACGGGGTTGATATGGAGGAGGTTACACCTGTCCAATATACCGAACAAAGAGGGAGCATGAGTTGGCTGCAAACCCATTTCGACTATCACGATATCGACCATATTGTTTTTAAGCTCGACATTCTACAACATGAAGGTCCATCCCGGATGCGGTTGCTTCGCGACTTAACCGGTGTGGGTCCGGCTGCCGTTCCTTTGAACGATCCGAAAGTACTGCAATTATTCCGGTCGACCGCGCCCCTTGGTCTGAACAAAGAACAAATACGTACATCGGTAGCGACCTGCGGCATTCCGGAAATGGGGACTCCTTTTGTTCGAAGCATGCTGGAGGAAACACAGCCGTCTACGTTTTTTGAATTGTTGCAAATCTCAGGTTTATCTCACGGCACGGGGACGTGGGAAGGGAATGCGCGGGAACTCATTCGGAGTGAAGTTTGTACGCTTCAGAGTGCAATAGGCTTACGCGACAATATTATGCAAAGCCTGATCACTCATGGTATGGAGGCGGACCTTGCTTTCAAGATAACCGAGAACGTCCGGAAGGGAAAGGGCATTCCCGGCGATTGGATTGACGAAATGAAAACATGCGGCTTGCAGGACTGGTACATCAATTCTTGCCAAAAAATAAAGTATTTGTTTCCAAAAGCGCATGCCGTTTCCTACGTCATCTCCGCGATTCGCAATGCCTATTACAAATTGTATTTTCCGTTGGAATATTACGCCGCTTACTTTACGGTTCGCGGAAAAACCATCGACGTAGAGGTATGCTCTCAAGGGTATGAGGCTATTTTGGAGAAACTGCTTCAAATGGAGGAGCAAGCTGAAAACCATCCCGGTCATTCCTGCAATATCATGTCTCTGGAAGTTGCATTGGAAATGACTGCCCGAGGATTCCATTTCAAGAAAGGAAACGATGGCCGATTTTATGTCGCAGATTCGGTCCGCAGTATCGCTGTTCCTGCCGCAGCACCTGTTGCGAAAACATAATCTCGAACCGGTAAGGCGAAGCAGGACGCCATGATCGTGACGACATCGGATCATCTGCGGCGTTCGAATCGGGACATTGACGGAGGAGGCCAATCCGCAACTCGGCTGTACCTCGTACCGGATATACTGGCCGATAGGCAGTTCTGTCATATATCGGGCTGTATCGTCCGACTTCTCCGTCGTTCCGGTTCGCAGCACAAGCGTCAGCTTATCCACTCTCAAGGAGCATCGCTTCTGTATTCCGCGCTTGCCGACCGAATTTTCCGTAGAGACAATCCCGGCTTCCTCCAGCTTCCGAATGTGCTTCGTGATAATCGCTGACGAGAAGCCAAGCGCTTCTGCAAGCTCTCCAATGTTGTACGGTCTCCCGTTGAGCAATTCCAAAATGCGAACCCGAGTGATTGAAAAAAACATTCCAGAATATTCATATTGTTCGTCGTCATATCTAGATTCATGATGCACGCTCCCCGTTAGTATTTCTTGAAGCAGTCCTAGCAATCTGAACGGCGCCTTTCTCCTGCGCAACCGGATCAATGGCTACTGCGGACAAGCTTAACGCCTGGATCACGTTGGACTATCTGTTTTTATCATATAACTTAAATGTTAATTAATAAACATTATAGTTGACATATAAGAAGTAGCACATTATTATTGTAACGAACGTGTAATAACGTTAACTTTAAAGTTAATTAATGAAAGGGAAGTGCCGACATGCCTCAAGAAATATTGCGACCGGAATATCCGCGTCCACAGCTTGTAAGGGAGCATTGGCTCAATTTAAACGGAACATGGGAGTTTGAATTCGACGACGAGCGCATTGGGGATGAAGATCAGTGGTGGGTTGGCAACAAAGCCTTTTCTAAACGGATTCAAGTCCCGTTCGCGTACCAAAGCAAATTAAGCGGGATTGGCGAGACCGGGTTTCACGATCTGGTATGGTATAGACGTAGCATCACCATCCCGGAGGATTGGTCGGGCCAAAACATTTTGCTGCACTTCGGGGCGGTAGACTATGCGGCAACCGTATGGGTGAACGGGCGGCAGGTCGCGTTCCACGAGGGCGGACACACGCCGTTCCAAGCGGACATTACATCGGCTCTCAAGCAAGGGGACAACGCGCTGGTCGTTCGCGCGGAGGATTTCAGCCGCGATGTGACGCTGCCACGCGGGAAGCAATATTGGAAGGAAGATTCGGCCTCGATTTTCTACACGCGGACTACCGGCATTTGGCAGACGGTATGGATCGAGCCGGTCAATAAGCTGCACATTCGGAAGTTGAAATTCAAGCCGGATATCGACAGGAATGAGATTCATATTCGCACCTTCCTTAACCAAGCGCCCGCAGGCTGCAAGGCAGAGGTTCGGATCGATATTCGCTTCAAGGACGAATATTTCACCAGTACGACCTTCAGCGTTCGACACGCCGAGGAATCGTTAACCATCGGGCTTCACGATTTCAACGACCACGGACTCGGCCGCTGGTGGACGCCGCACAAGCCGAATCTCTACGATGCAACAATCACGCTGCTCGTCGACGGACAGGTGGCGGATACGTTGGACAGCTATTTCGGCATGCGCAAAATTTCCGTCGAAGCGGGCAAAGTAAGGCTCAATAATCGGGTCTATTTCATGCGTTTGATTCTCGATCAAGGTTATTTCCCGGACGGCATACTGACGGCTCCGAGCGACGAGGCGTTGATGCATGACATCGAGCTGGCCAAATCGATGGGCTTTAACGGTGCCCGCAAGCATCAGAAAATCGAGGATCCCCGCTTTCTGTATTGGGCCGATAAGCTCGGGTATCTCGTCTGGGGGGAAATGGCCAACGCCTACAGCTATTCGGAAGACTACGTCCGCAAAGTAACGCAGGAATGGCAGGAAGCCGTCGAAAGAGATTACAATCATCCGAGCATCGTCGTTTGGGTACCGATCAATGAAAGCTGGGGCGTGCCGAATATTCTCGTAAACAAACGGCAGCAGCAGCACGCCTTGGCGATGTACCATATGACAAAGTCGCTGGACGATACCCGTCTCGTCGTCTCCAACGACGGATGGGAGAATATGAGCACCGATCTCGTCACCATTCACGACTACGCGTGGAGACGGACCGATCTGGAGGAACGCTATTCCACGCTGGAGAAAACATTGGGCCCGAAGCCGCACCGGCGCGAGGTTCTCGTAGGAGGCACGGTCTACGAAGGACAGCCGATTCTGGTGACCGAGTTTGGCGGTATCGCCTTTAAGAAAAGCGAGTGGGAAGGCTGGGGCTATTCCGGCGCCGAGAACGAAGAAGATTTCCTCAAGAAGCTGGCGGATGTAGTCGAGCCTTTCCTGCAATCTCCGCATGTTCAAGGCTTTTGCTATACCCAGTTGACAGATGTCGAGCAAGAGATTAACGGCTTGGTGACCTACGATCGGGTACCGAAGGCGCCTTTGGAAAAGATCAGGAAAATATTCGGCGGCCCTGTAAAATAGTAATGCAAGCCATAAATTTATCGCTGGTGGTGTGATACGGGATGAAGTCACCTCAGAAGGAACGGGTTCGGACGCCGGAGCGGCTTATGGAGGAAATTCGGGGGACGTTGCCGCCGTTCGGCTGTGCGGCCGTGTGGTTTTTCGGGCAAGAAAGTGTAGCGGTCAAAGGGAGCGAGACTGTCATCCACGTCGACCCGTTTTACTCCGATTACCTCGAAGAGCGCGGGGTGAAGCGAGCCTATCCCGCCTTGCTTAAGCCTGAGCATATTACGATCGCCGATTTATGCTTGATTACCCACGAGCATGAAGATCATCTGGATCCGTGGACGCTGAAGGTTATTGCCGAGCAATGTCCGGAGACGCGGTTCATGGCGCCTTTAAGCTGCAGAGCTAAGCTGGAGTCGACCTGCGGGATTATGCCGGAACGGATTATCGATGCGCTCACCGGCGAGTGGATGGATCTTAAGGGCAGAGGCGGGGAACGGATCCGGATCAAGCCGGTCCCGGCGGCGCACGAAGAGGTCGAGACGACAGGAAGCGATCGGGCGCATCGTTATGTGGGCTACTTGCTCGACGTGAACGGCGTCAAGGTGTATCACGCTGGCGATACCGTCGTCTACCCCGGTCTTCCGGAGCTGCTTGCCGAGGAAGCGATCGATCTGGGGATGCTCCCGATTAACGGCCGGGATTATTTCAGGACGTCCCGCGGGATCGTCGGGAATATGAATGTTCGCGAAGCCGCGGAGCTGGCGAAGATAACGCATATGGATACGGTAATTCCGCTCCATTACGATCTCTTTACCGGAAACAGCGAGAAACCGGGGAATTTCGTGCAAGAGCTTTACGAACGATATCCCGAACAGAAGTGCCACGTCATGGCGCGAAGCGAACGTTTCATCTATTGTAGCCCCCGATCGTTCCTTACATGAATACGCCATAACATAAATGCAGCTGAGCTTTTCTTAAAAGACCGGCTGCATTTATGCATGAACCAAACCGGAGGGGATGAATGTCATGGACCAAACGGTAACGGAAGTTTATCGCAACCCGCTTGCTATTCAACGCATCGGTGATCCGTTCGTGTTGAAGGCTTCGGACGGAAAATATTATTGCTATCCAACGTCGGCAGGCGATCAAGGATATAAAGCTTGGACCTCGGAGGATTTGGTGAACTGGCGGGAGTTAGGCTTCGTATACGAGAAAAACGAAAAAAGTTGGGGCTATAAGCAGTTTTGGGCGCCGGAGGTCGTCGAGTATAACGGCCGATTTTATATGTATTATACCGCGAGATGGACGGAGAAGGACAGTCTTCGCATCGGCGTCGCCGTGGCCGACAAGCCGTTTGGTCCTTTCATCGACGTCTACGACCGGCCCATGTTCGACTTCGGCTATGCGGCTATCGATGCAAACATCCTGATTGACGAGGACGGCGGCAAATACTTGTATTACTCGCGCGATTGCTCGGAAAATTACATCGGTGAACGGCGCGAAAGCCATATTTATGGCGTTCGTCTTGCTGAAGATATGATAGGCGTCAATGGAGAACCTGAGCTGCTGTTGAAGCCGGAGCAGGAATGGGAAATGAAATCCGGTCCGAAGGTGTATTGGAACGAAGGCGCCTTTGCGCTTAAACGAAACGGAATTTATTATTTGATGTATTCGGCCAATTTTTATGCGAGCAAGCATTATTCAGTCGGCTACGCGATTTCGGAACATCCACTCGGGCCTTTTCACAAATATGAGCACAATCCGGTGCTGGCTTCGAATACGGACGATATTTCGGGACCGGGGCATCACTGCGTCATCGATTCGCCGGATGGCTCGGAGCTATTTGTCGTTTACCATACTCACACCGACGCTGCGCTCGGAGGCGGCAATCGCCAAGTTTGCATCGACAGGATGGGCTTTAGGGAGGACGGCTCGATCTATGTGAACGGTCCTACGCTGACCGATCAGCCGATTCCGTCCAATCGGATCGTTGAATGAGTGGACAGCAGTAGTCCTCGATCCTATGTAAAACAATAAAGGAGGGGGTCTCACCTATGGATTTGACAAGTTTGCAAGAGTCGTATCGGTTGGATGAAATCGAATGGGCGATGCTTCCAGGGGAACGTCCAAGAGAAGCGGGCTGCAACGCGAGACTTGCTGCACACGGTAAAAATCCGGTCGCCCGCATTGCTAAAATCAGGGTCGGGGATACGACGGGATTCGGCATTTCGAGAATAAGCAAGGAACAGGCTCAGAAGCTTGCAGGTACCCCTGTACAGGAAATGTTTTACGAAAACGGTGCTGTCAAGGAAAGCTTCAGAGTGCTAGAGTTTCCGCTATTGGACTGGCTGGGTAAGTTTACCGGCCGGTCTGTGCACGATTTGTTCTATCAACCCGGCGTTCCTCCCATAAAGAGGAAAAGGATAGTGCCATGTTATGATACGACCCTATACTTTGACGAATTGCATTTGACTGACGACCTAGCGGCCGTCGAATGGATGAAGCGTGAGGCGCAAGAAGGCAGAGATCGCGGTCACCGGAATTTCAAAATCAAAGTAGGTCGGGGAGCCCGTTGGATGGAAACGCGGAAAGGATTGCAACGGGACATCGACGTCATTCGTGCCGTAAGAGAGGTTGCCGGTCCGGAAGGGAAGATTATGATCGACGCTAACAACGGCTACACCTTGAATATGACGAAGGAATTACTGATGGAAACGAAGGATAGCTCTTTATATTGGATTGAGGAAGCGTTTCATGAAGACCGGGTGTTGTATGAAGATTTAAAAGAATGGATGACGAAGCATCGGATTACGGTGAAGATTGCGGACGGAGAAGGCCAGGCGGATCCCCGTCTGATGGAATGGGCGAAGGATAAAATAATAGATGTCGTTCAATATGACATCATTAACCCGGGATTTTCCGAATGGCTTACATTGGGCTCCATGCTTGACGCATGGGGAGCAGGCTCCGCGCCGCACAGCTACGGTAATATTATCGGTAACTATGTGAACGGTCATTTGGCCGCAGCCGTCAAAGGTTTCGAGTTTGTAGAATGGGATCATGCCGACGTGAATGGGCTTGACGGCTCAGCCTATCGTATAGAAGACGGTTTTGTCACTATTCCGGATTCACCCGGGTTTGGACTTCAGCTGGATGACGAGGCGTTCGGCCTTGTCCGACGTGAATCCGGTTGGGTGGTAAAGCGCGCAGACTGACCGCATCCGGTAAGCTGCGGAATGTTTCCTCGATAATAGGGTAACCGTATACTCTGCCCGTAGTATCGTTTACCCTATTTAATAATTCACATCGCCGTTTCCACGACTGTCAACTTCGGATCGTCCAACATCAACTGCTTCCTGAGCATGAATGCGCTCCATACGAACGGAGGCTTGCAGCAATCGAGCGATGGCGAGCTCTCTCCAGCCTTTCTTTTGATCCATGTATAGCTCTTCCAAGCAGAATGGATTACCTCCACCGTATGAGGCATGACCCACTTTTATCGTCTCTTAATCGGTCGTTCGAAGGGATAATTTCACGTTTTGGAGCAGATCCCGCGCGATTCTGGACAGGGTGTGCTTCTTTAGTCGTACCGAAGCGACTTGCATTTTGAACGGCTGATCGTTCAGCAGCAGCGGGACGGCTACTATGTCGCCGTTCGCCAGAAAGTTATGATTGCTAATAATAAGCTCGGGTATGATGCTGATGACCGAATCCTGAGAAACCTTGCGTTTAATGTAATCCAGATTGTTTGTCACCAGGGAATATTGGAAAGAGTCATCGTTAAAATAAAAGTTCAGCCAATCGACCATATTGCAATTGTAGCTGATGAGGCTTAGATTCAGCAGATCCTCCGGATACAACCGCTCCCGGTTAGCTAGTGGCGTGCTTTTGTTGACGCACACATACATATCGCTTTCCAGCAAAACATCGTATTTCAAATCGCGCTCGCTCATCAAGTCCGGGTTGACGACCATAAAGCCTATATGAATGGCATGATGCATGACGTCTTGCATAATTTCCTTCGATTTCTTCTCCGTGATATCAATCTGCGATTGCGGATTATTCTTCATCAGCAATTCCAGGGACTCCGACAGTATTGGGGTGAACAATGGAACACAGGCCAGCGATATTTTGTTGTTGGCGGAGCCGCTGCATTCCTCGATCAGTTCATCGAATTCTTGCATTTTTTCCAGGATTTCATTGGCTTTTTCGATAAAGCGCTTTCCCGTTTCCGTAGGTGCGACACCGGTTTGCAATCGATTAAATAACGGTAAGCATAAATGGTGTTCGAGTCGCAGCAACGACTTGCTGATTGCGGATTGGGACACGTGCAGATTGAGCGCGGCAGCCGAGATTGAGCCTGTTCGTGCAATTTCAACCAAATACCGCAGTTGTTCGATGTGCATGACGCTCCCTCCGGTATGACAATGATTCATAGTGGTCTGACTAATGTATATTTTAACAGTTTGGATTTATGAAGTACACTTCAAATTATTAAGAAAAGGCATCGTTTAGTTATAACAAGGTATGCTTTGCTGCATATTTTTTCGGTGTCATTCCCGTGCTTTGCGCAAAGCTCTTGTAAAAATGAGAAAGATTTGAAAAACCGCACGCTTGTGCGACTACCTCAACGCTTTCAAACTCACCGCTGAGCAGCGATTTTGCGCATTCTAAGCGCAGAGTGCCAATATACTCGGTGGGAGTCATTCGGTAAATACGGCCGAACATCCGTCTGAAATACGCAGGGGACATACGACAGTGGCGCGCAGCCTCAGAGGATGATACGGTTGGACTCTTGAAATTCTTTTTAAGGTATTGAACGCCTGCACGGATAAGCTCCGCGCGTGAAAGGTCAGCGTACTCAACGGCAAGCTGCTCGTCAATTACCGCGAGCAATTCATAAAGTACGGCGACTCCGCGGTAGCCCGCTCCCGCTTTGCTCAGAGGAAAAAGATCTTCAAATCTCGCGCATACAGAGTGCAACGCCGTCGGATTTGTCACCTTGATCTGAAATATTTCTCTGTCTTGCGGCTCATCGTTAAGCTCGAAGTCAATCAGTATGTTATCACCCGGCTCAACATTGACAAAGCTGTATGCGCTCGCACGCGGTAGTACCATGACGTGATACTCGTCGTGCACAAATTGTTTTCCGCCTCCGTGAAATAGGATCTTTCCCGAGGTTTTTACCGAAATTGCCCAATGACGGCGTGAACGGTTTGAATACACTTTATGCATTATTTGTCTGTCAAGTTTCACAGAGCACAGTTTTTTGATGTCAAAATAAACGCTATTCATACCTGCGCCACGCTTTCCATTTCAAATCTCCCCTGATGGAATCATAAGTAAAGCTTTTTCCCTTGTCAATCTCAAACTGGATCAAAAAACATCTTTTGTTTCTTACAGCATAGTTTTATACCGTTTGTGGTATTGTTTGCCGCGGTTCACATTTCTATAATCGTGTCAGCGGACAAAGGTCCGACGTTGATAAAGGAGTTCAAATATGAGGATGAGATTCGACAAAAAGACCGCGATTGTCACAGGCGGCGGGGGAAGTATTGGAGGCGCGACCGCAAAAATGCTCGCCGAGGAGGGCTGCAGTGTACTCGTTTGCGATTATGATTTTGAAAATGCCGCAGCAGTCTGTAATGAGATTTCAAAAAAAGGCGGCGTTGCGGTACCTATGCAGGTAAATGTAAAATCATCTGTCGAAGCTGATGCGGCAGTTGCAAAAGCAATGGAGCTTTGGGGGCAGATTGATATTCTCGTATGCAGCGCGGGCGGAAGCGCGCGTGAGCTTTGCGCGCCTCTGATCGATCAGACAGACGAGGTGATACAAAACATGATAGGTATAAACCTTTACGGAGTCATCTGGTTTAACCGGGCGGCGGCGCGCGAGATGGTCAAGCGTCGTTATGGCAAGATCATAAATGTTGCTTCCACCGTAGGCACCCAGGGAAGAAAACACATGGCGGAATACAGCGCCGCAAAAGGCGGCGTTATCGCCATGACAAAAACGCTTGCCATTGAGCTTGGCAAATCCAACATCAACGTAAACGCGGTTTCCCCCGGGGTCGTTCCGCGTGAGTCCGGCCACAACTGGAACTCTCAGTCTGTTATGGATAAAACGGCTGTTCCCGAGGATATCGGAGGCATGATTCTTTATCTCGCTTCGGACGCGGCAAACTTCTGTACAGGCGCCAACTATCTTGTCGACGGCGGCAACAGTCTCGGAGTTTTGGGAATCAGCATGAGATGAACACTTATTTTGCTTCAAAGCGACAAAAGGTTCATATGAGGTGTATTACCCGGCTTCCGCCGGGTTTTTTTGAACGTTAAAGAAAGTTTAAGTTCGCTAAAGCGGTATGACAATGATTCATAGTAGTATGAATAATGTATATTTTAACGGTTTGCATATATGAAGTACACTTCAAAGTATGAAACGTTTTCATGATGAATTCAACCGGGAAGGGAGATGATGCGTTTGAAACGAAGCGATTCCGAATAGGAATACAGGCCCAAGTAAAAACGCTGCGCTGAATGCAGCAATGGAAAACGAATTCCGAGAAGCTTAGCAAATGATGAGGTGAATACATGAAGAAAATCATGCATGTGATTATAACGACATTGTTTCTCACATTGATGATGGCTGCAAGCATTGCTGTATTGACGTCCAACGCCTATGCAGACGGAGAGCAAACGGTTTATCTGGACGCTTCGCAAGGGCAAGACACGAATTCCGGCGAGTCTGCATCAACGTCGTTCAAAACTCTTGACCGGGCAATCGGGGAAATGGGTACAGGAGGCGGTAAAATCGTTCTTGTATCCGATTATAACATTGCCTCGGATTACACCGAGCCGCAGCATAGCGCAGTCGTCACTCTTACTTCCCACGACGGCATGCAAGATTACGGCGGGGCGCTTGCTTTCGTAGGGTCAAGCGAAACGGTGTACAGACTTTCGGGTCCTACTACATTTAGCAATCTCACGATCGAGACCGCTTCATGGACTATCTTTGCCGCACAGTTCAATCCAATTGTTTTTGACGAGGGAGTAACTACCGTAAGCACTTCGTCGCCGGGAGCAAGGCAACTATTTGTTGTCGGAGGGTATCAGGCGCCGAATAGCAACAGCCTTCCACTTGATCTTGACTCGCACGTAACGATCAATAGCGGTACATTTTATAAGATAGCCGGGTTTACAAGAACCAAGGGGATTGCAACGCAGTTTTATCTCGGTACTTCTCACATTACGGTAAACGGCGGAGATATTACGGAGATCTATGGGGCTTCCTTGTACAATCACGGTTCCGAAAATACGGTGATCCGTGTAACCGGCGGTAAGATCGCCAAGATTAACGCGGGAGGAGACGTATCCAGATACCTTACCGGTTCGGCACATATTGAGCTGCTGGGCGGAACGGTTACGACTATTGATGTGAACAACGTCATTGGAGACGCAACACTTACACTTGATGGGGCGACGTATAGCGATGCTTTGGTCAGCTACTATAACGACACCATCCACAATCGCGCCATTCAAGCAGGCTCCAAGAAGACCGTTAGATACAATTCGATTTATTACACCGCAGCTCAGATCGCAGCACTTGAGCAGTCCTTTGACAAGGCGGAAAACTTTGCGCAGGTGTTTGTTCGCGAGGGCGCCGGCGGAGACGGCTGCACGGAGATCTATCCCTGCGCAAGTCTGAAGAAGGCTTTTGAGTATCTCAAGGTAAGCGGCGGAACGATTCATGTCAATGGCTCGGTTAATTGGGACTTGGGAGCTTCTGTGCCGCAGGCAAATGGGAATATTACCGTTAAAGGTGATAAATCGGGCAAGATTATATTCCCGCGCGATGCAAACGTAAAGTTTGAAAGCGGTATCACGTTTGAAACTATAAAGATTTCCCATGAAAACAAGCTTACGCTCGCAGCATATGGAAGCAATCTTGCATTCGGCGACGGGGTTGTCACGGATCGTTCGCAAGGGATTACCGTTTTCGGCGGTGCTGACCAGTCTTCCATAACGATCAACAGCGGCTCGTTTGAACATGTAATCGGTATTGCTGACATTAACGCTGATTTTTCCGGAACTGCTGAAATTGTTGTCAACGGAGGCAGGATAGACAATCTATGGTCCGGCACAACAGACCCCTATCATGTAGCACATGCGCAAACCTCGGTTTATGGCGGAAGCATCGGTACGATGTATTCTTCAGCGAAGCATATTACCCAATCTCTGACTCTTCGTCTTTACGGCGGCAGCGTGAATACGGTAAACCTTGACAGACTTGATAAAAACGTCACGCTGAAGCTGTCCGGCACGCAGGTGGCCAGCTTGTCGGCTTCGGAATGGGGCCAAGAATCGGCGCAAAGAACGCTGATATACGATCCCGATGCGTACGCAGCAACGGTAGCCGGTGTTGCGGGTCTGTTCGACAACAAGATAACAGACAAATATATATATGTAATGGACGGCGGAAAGGGAGACGGAAGCAGTGCCGTCAGTCCGCTCGGAGATCTGAACGAGGCGATCGCGCTTCTCGGAGAGGATGGCTATGTCGTCATAAGCGAAATGTATACGATCGATGCGACGTACACGGTAAATCCGCATGATTATAAGGTAACATTAACTTCTTATGACCATGATATGGATTACAGAAGCAAGGGAGCTGTCATTGATCTTGCGAAAAATTTGCTTCTTGGAGGCGAGACCGTCATAGAGAAGCTGCAGTTCAATTCTCCTGCTGCAGCAATCCTATATGCAATGGGGAAACCGCTTACAATAGGCGATGGTGTGGACACGACGCTTACGCTTGGAAGCACATCGTACATCCACATCGTAGGCGGACACAATCGCGATGTGGCAACGCCGGATATACGTCTTGTAGTCAACAGCGGAAACTGGGGAGTTCTTCGCGGAGGCACAGATTACACAAGATCCGTTGCGAGCGACTTGAACATTGATATTACAATTAACGGCGGTACGTTCAACCGATACGTTGCAGGAGCACAGAGAGGTCAGACTACCGGCACAATCAAGCTTACGGTGAACGGCGGAGTATTCAAGCAAGGACTGTTTGCCGTGTATGAGGAGGACGGCGCAGCTTACAGCGCTTCATACGATGTTGTGTTCAACATCAACGGCGGCGAGTTCTGGGGCATGATCGGCCCTGCGCGCAGCCAATCGACCATCATTAACGGAACGTACCACGTCAACCTGAACGGCGGCGATTTCAGCCATCTTACAGATTTTAACGGAACGGAACCATACGGGGGCGGCATGACAAGTTCTCTTGCGATAAGCCCTGACTTCGATATGGACAAAGAGCCTGAGGGCACGATCACCTTTACAAACTATCTTCGTCCCAGCGCGGACCCGTACTTGTTCTACTATAACGGATTTTATTATTACACCGCGACGGCCGGGTCCTCAATCGCCTTGCATAAGGCAGCGAACATACCGGACTTACAAACATCGGCCGGTTATACCATATTCAAACCTACAACTGGAAAGAATCTCTGGTCGCCTGAAATTCACTATTTTTCAACGGCTGACGTAGGAGCGGAAAACGCAGGCTGGTACATGTTTGTTGGAATGGATGACGGTACGACTGCCAATCAGCGCCAGCAGGTACTCAAGTGTCTTGACGGGGACAATCTTCTCGGACGCTGGGGCAATCCCGCAACAGGAGAAGTAAACGTACCGATCCGGATGGTCAATGAGGATAATCCGTCATTCAACAATGACGAGCTCACCGGAGGAATATCCGTAATGAGAATTAACGGTGAGGTATATTTTACGTACGTCAGTGAGGAAGGCCGCGGCACGCCGGACTTCCACCAGACAATCAATATAACCGAATTTAAAAATCCGTGGACCGTTACAGGAGAGCCTACCATCATAGCCGTACCCGAGTACGAGTGGGAAATGGGCGGATACGGACAGAGTTCAACGGATCCTAACGTATGGTATCCGAAAGTGGTCGAGGGCGCTACGGCGGTATATGGAAAGAACGGAGAGGTGTATCTTGCTTACTCGGCAAGCGGGTACTGGACGATCTACTATTCGATCGGGTTTTTGAAGTTTAGGGGAGGAGATCCGTTTGACGCGTCAAGTTGGGTGAAAAATCCGACGCCGATTCTGTCTCGTTCAAGCACGGTTAACGGAATTGGCACCGGCCCGATTTTTACAGACGCGGAGGGTAAGCGGTGGATCATTTACCAGGCTCGCCTGGGAGCCGATGCGTCAGGCGGCAGGGTGTCCATTGTCGAGCCGTACTATACCGATCATCATAAAGTGACGATCGGCAACGGTTCGGGTCAGCCGGCTCCTCTGGAGACCGAATATACGGTCCGTGTGAACCGTACTCCGCTGTCGGCGAAAGTGTCGGGTTTTGGAAGCGCGGCACCCGTCATGACATCCATAAGTTTTGGGGGAGCGGTTTCCCCGGCACAGGCAGGTACGGTGAAACAAACGGTCGTAACGGCAGCTTACAGCAACAACACGACGATCGATGTTACAGCTTGGGCTCGCTATGCAAGCTCGGACCCGAGCGTTGCGGACATATCGACTGCGGGGCTGATCCTGTACAAGAACGCCGGTACGACGGTACTGACGGCGACATACGGGGGACTCGTCTCGGATGCCGTTACCGTACAGGTGTACGGAACAACGAACAGCACCGCCAAGCCGGGCATACCGGTGCTGGCCGATAACAACGGTCACGATAACGGGATACCGGATGGAGCTTACGATATCACGATGAACTTATGGCATGGAGAAAATGGCTGGATCTATACGTTGTACGAGAACGATGTGCCGGTGGACACGAAGGTTTTAACCGACCGTACCCCTGCTGCACAGACGGTCGTAACCGCGATTGGCGGCAAGCCGAACGGCACCTATCGTTACCGCGCGGAGCTTGCGAATGCGTTTGGTACAACGAGCAGCGATACGCATGTCGTCACCGTCACAAAAGCGGCCCCGGACAAGCCGGTATTGGCCCATAATAATTGGGATGGAGACGGCAGCTTTCAAGTGAACATGAATATGTGGTGGGGAACGAACGGAGCGACGTATCGCTTATACGAGAACGAGGTTCTGATCGATACGCAGACGTTGACGGAGCATACGCCTTCCGCACAATCGGCTGTAACGGGCATCGCAAACAAAGGCTCCGGCACCTATGTGTACCGGGCGGAGCTCGTCAACTATGCGGGCGTCGCTTCAAGCGACAAGCTGACCGTGGTCGTCAACAAATAGAGGCTGGCGAATAAGTTATGCTGCGTAAATGATCGTTCTCCGATATGACAGAAATTCATGCTGCTATGACCAATATATATTTTATCGGTTTCGTTGCATGAAGTACACTACATTTCAGGGGAAGCTTTATGGAGGCCCTTATCGGTTGACTATTCCGGACGAATTATTCCAAAATCATTACACGAGAAAAGGGGTTTGTGTGCGAATGAACAACAAAACACGGATGAGTCTTGTAGGAACCGGATTGATCGCCTTGATGGTTGTAAGCGCATGCAGTAAGGAAGGGGGAAGTGAAGGGTCGAGCAAGACAGAGGACAAGACGCCATTCGAGTTGATATTTTATACTTCGGATCCGGCAGGCTGGGCCCAGGACAAGTTTGATCTTGTTTTTAAAGAAGCTCTTAAACAGAAATTTCCGTGGATCACCGTGAAAATTACCTCCAGTAAAACAACGGAGAATCCCGAATTGCCTGCTTCGGTAGAAGAGTATCTCGCATCGGGAGAAAGAATAGATGTCGTGTTGGCTTCCGCGGGTACAGCTTATGAATATGTAATGAAAAATCAATTACAGTTAGACATCTCCCCGTATATCAAAAAATATGAGTACAACATGAATCGGTTTCCCGATGCGATCGTTAAACAGGCCGAATCGATGGCCGGGAGCGGGAAAGGAATAATGGGTTTGCCGTTTGCGGTTGCGCCGCAAGCGTTGTATTACAATGTAGATATCTTCGACAAATTCGGAGTATCTTATCCCAAAGATGGCATGACATGGGACGATGTGTATCAATTATCGAAACGATTAAACCGCAAAGAGGGCGAAACGCAATACTTTGGCTTCGGTTTCAATGCTCTGCATGAATCGTTTCTGAACCAGTGGTCGATGCCGCTGCTTGACCAGACCACTGTGAAATCAACATTGGATACGAACCCGAGGTGGACAGATTGGATCAACTATTTTGTGAGGTTTTACAGTGACCCCGCGTACGCGACATTGAAAAGAAGCGAACTTTCATGGACCGCGGAAGTCAAAAGGTTTACGCACGATCATACTTCGGCGATGCTCCCGACGGTTACATCCTTGTACACGGATATCGACCTGCAAGGCATGAAGTGGGGGGTCGTAAGCCATCCGGTGTTTGCCGGCACCGATCTCGGACCGCAACCGTATCCGCAATATTTGTTCATCACCTCGATGAACAAACACGCGGAGGATACGTTCCAAGTGTTGAATTACTTGACCTCGGAAGAGTTTCAGATGCAGGCTTCCCAAAAGGGCCATTTCCTGACTTCTTTAAAAGATCCCAAGATCAGGGCGGCCTTCGGGCAAAATGAACCGCAATTCCAAGGTAAAAATGTGCAAGCTTTCTGGCCGAAAAATTATGCGGATGCGACATGGATCGGCGACTTGAATGGTTCCGGCTGGGGAGCCCGCGTATCGAGCGCCATGTTGGATGTTATATTTAACGTGAGCGATACGAATACAGCGTTGAGAAAATGGGCCGAGGAAATGAATCAAAGAGTTTTGACGCTTCAGGGAAAATAATAAATGGGAATCATTGGAGTCGAGCTCTGGTATGACAAAAATTCATAATGGTATGAATAATGTATATTTTATCTGCTTGAAATAATGACGTACACTTCGAATGAAGAAACGCTTGACGATTCGCAATAAGGAAGAGGTGTAGACCTATGAAAGGGTGCCGGATTATTTGGCCTGCCCCGCGTCAAATCGAGCTTGAATATTATACCGTACGTCCGCTCAAGTCCGGAGAGGCTTTAATCGAAACGGAATTCAGCGCGATCAGCGCAGGCACGGAAAAAGCATGGCTCACTGCAATGCCGAACACGTCGGATCGTTTCCCGCAAAGACCGGGATACAGCTCTGTCGGGCGTATAGTCGAGGTGGGCGAAGACGTGAAGCATTTACGGACAGGCGACCGTGTGATCGGCTATTTTACCGGACATGCAAGCCTCGCGATCAAGTCGGCCGAAGCGCTTGTGAAAATTGACGATGAATCGATATCATCGACGGAAGCCGCTTTTGCCGTCATCGCGGGCATTTCCTTGCAAGGGGTACGCAAAGCTCGCCTGGAGCTGGGCGAATCGGTGATGGTAATGGGTCAAGGGATATTGGGGTTGTTCGCTACCCAATTGGCCCGATTAAGCGGAGGCTTGCCGGTTATCGCCGCGGATTTAAGCGAAAATAGACGCAAGCTCGCCCTGGAGTTTGGCGCAGATCATGCCTTCTGCCCAACGGACAAAGGGTTTGCAGACGAGGTGCGGGAGGCTACGAAAGGCAAAAATGTGAATGCGGTCATCGAAGTTTCCGGCGCGGCCAAAGCATTGAATCAATCGTTGGCCAGCACGGCGCGCCAGGGACGCATCGTTTTGCTAGGCTGTACGAGAGTCAGCGACACTTCCATCGATTTTTACAAAGACGTTCATAGAACAGGAATTTCGATCATCGGCGCTCATACGTTCGTTCGGCCAGATCGCGACTCGTATCCCGGATATTGGACACATCAGGACGACAGCCGCACCGTGCTCGGCCTGCTCTCCGCCGGGAGGTTGAACGTATCGCCGATGATATCCGAAGTGGTCTCGCCCGAGCAAGCGTCCAGGGTGTATACGCGGCTTATGGAACAAGAACATGCTCCGCTCGGGATCGTATTCGACTGGACGAAGATCAACAGGGGGAATTGAAATGCGAGAAGTGAGCAAGGGGAAGATAAAAATCGGTCAGATCGGTGTCGGTCATGTTCATGCAGCGGGGAAGATGGAAGCTTTGAGACGGCTTTCAGACATCTTCGAGGTGGTCGGTGTAGCGGAGCCCGACCCGGTATGGCGCGAAAAAAATGGAGGCAAGGCCGTTTATAATGACTTGCCGTGGATGACGGAAGAACAGCTGTTGAACACTCCCGGACTTCAGGCTGTAGCTGTGGAAAACGACGAATTCGATCTCGTGCCGACAGCCTCCCGCTGCATCGCCGCAGGGATGCACATCCATTTGGATAAGCCCGGCGGAGAAACGCTTCCCCCCTTCAGGGAAATGCTGGCCGAGGCGGGAAGGAAAAAGTTGACGGTGCAGCTCGGCTATATGTACCGCACGAACCCGGCGATCCGGTTTTGCTTGCAGGCTGTCCGCGAAGGCTGGCTCGGCCAAATTTTTGAAGTTCACGCCGTCATGAGCATTACGCAGGACAAAAATGCCCGGGAATGGCTTGCCCGCTACAAAGGCGGCAATATGTACATTTTCGGCGGGCATCTGATCGATCTGGCGCTCAGCATGCTGGGGAAGCCCGACAACATCACGCCTTACCAACGCAGAACGCAACCGGAAAAGGACGATTTGTACGACAACGGGTTTGCCGTGCTGGAATATCCGAAAACCGTGGTGAGCATCCGCTCCTCGGCGATCGAGGTAGAGGGATTTTCCAGAAGACAGCTCGTCGTCTGCGGCGATCAAGGCACGATCGACATCCGTCCCATCGAACCTCCGCATCACCGTCTGACGGAATCGCCGAAGCTGCGGATGGCGTTGGCACAACCGCGCGGCGGCTTTCAAGCCGGTTATCAGGAGGTGCCGCTGCCGCCTTTGGGCAAGCGTTACGATGCACAGCTTATCGAGTTCGCGCGTATCGTTCGAGGGGAAATCGAAAACCCCTACACGCTTGAGCATGAATTGCTTGTGCAGGAATCGCTATTGAAGGCATGCGGCTATCCCATACAATAAGGAGACACAACGATGAAAGCAATTTTGCTGGATGAGTCGGCGCAACGGCTATATATAGGAAATACCCCGGAACCCGTTCCGGGCGATGACGAACTATTGGTTTCTGTGCGAGCGACGGCGCTAAATCGCGCCGACCTGCTTCAACGAAGAGGCCTATACCCGCCGCCTCCGGGGGCGTCGGACATTATTGGATTGGAAATGGCCGGTGTTGTGGAACGAGTGGGAAGTCAAGTGCAAGGCTGGAAGACAGGGGACAGGGTGTGCGCTTTGCTGCCGGGCGGCGGTTATGCGCACAAGTCGGTCATTCCTTCCGGGATGGCCATGGCCGTCCCGGAACACTTCTCCTTCGAAGAAGCTGCGGCGATTCCGGAAGTGTTCTTGACTGCCTACTTGAATTTGTTCGTCTTGTGCGGACTGAAGGCAGGCGAGCATGTGCTCATACATGCCGCCGCCAGCGGCGTCGGGACTGCCGCCATTCAATTGGCCAGAGAAGCGGGTGCGGTCCCGATTGCGACTGCGGGCTCCGGTAAAAAGCTGGAAGTATGCAAGTCGCTTGGAGCCAACTACTTGATTAATTACAATGAAGAAGATTTCGCCGCCAAAGTGTTGGAATATACGAGCGGTCGCGGAGCCCAGGTCATTCTTGATCCGATCGGCGCCTCCTATTGGGAGCAAAATTTCCGCTGCATCGGCCCGGATGGCAGATGGGTGCTCATCGGCGGTTTGGGAGGCAGCAAGGTAGAGCAATTGGACATCACTTCGTTCATGGCCAAACGAATCAAGCTTATTTTTTCCACGCTGCGTTCGCGCTCGTATGCGGACAAAATAGCCTTAACCGAGCAGTTCGTGCGTTTTACTGCCGATAGATTTGCCTCGGGCAAGCTGGTGCCGGTGTTGGATAAAGTGTTCGACTGGACAGAGGCGATGGCCGCGCATGAGTATATGGAAAATAATCGTAACATTGGGAAAATCGTATTGACGGTACATTCATAAACCGGATTTGATGAATCACAGACGGTTTTACCGAAACAAGAAAGGAGAGAACTGCTATGATGACGCCTGAGCAATATGTCGAGAGCTTGCGATCGCAGCAGAAGGAAGTTTATTTCATGGGCGACCGGGTGGACAATGTCGTGGATCATCCGGCGATGCGTCCGCATATTCATGCGGCGTCTGTGACTTACAAGCTCGGTACCGATCCGGAATACGAGCAGTTGGGGACAGCCCGGTCCCATCTGACGGGCAAAACGATCAACCGATGGACGCACATTCCGCAAAATCAGGAGGATCTGGTGAAGAAAGCGCAGATGCTGCGGGTTGCGGGACAAATTACGGGAACATGCTTTCAGCGATGCGTCGGGATGGATGCGCTGATCACGCTTTATACCGTTACATGGGACATGGATCAGAAGCTGGGCACGAACTACCATGAACGGTTTCGATCGTTTCTCGTCAATACCCAAGATCATGACTATATGACCGTCGGGGCGATGACGGACCCTAAGGGCGATCGCTCCAAACGGCCGTCTCAACAGCACGATCCCGATCTGTACGTCAGAGTCGTGGAGAAAAATGACCGGGGGATTATCGTAAGGGGAGCCAAGATGCATCAGACCGGCGCGGTCAATTCGCACCAGATTTTGGTGATGCCGGGGATGGGCATGTCGCCCGAGGAGGCGGAATATGCGGTTTCTTTCGCTGTCCCTGCGGATGAGTTGGGGATCGTGTACGTTTTCGGCAGACAGGTGAATGACAGCAGGAAATGGGAAGGGAGTATCGATCAGGGCAATCCGGTCTATGGCGTCGTCGGCGGGGAAGCGCTCATCATATTCGAAGATGTGTTTGTTCCGTGGGAACAAGTATTCATGTGCGGGGAAACGGACTTCACGGGTATTTTGGTCGACCGGTTCGCGTCTTATCACCGGCAAAACTACGGCGCTTGCAAGGCCGGCAATCTGGATGTCCTTATCGGCGCCACCACGGAAGTTGCCGAAATGCACGGCGTACTGAAAGCCGGACATGTCAGAGACAAGCTGGCGGAGATGGCTCATCTGGTGGAGACGATGTACGGCGGAGCTTTGGCGTGCTCCTACAACTGTTCGACCCTGGAGTCGGGCGCAGCATTCGTTGACCCATTGATTGCGAATACTTCCAAATACAATACGGGACGCTACTATCCCGAAGTTACGAGACTGGCCCAAGATATCGCGGGCGGGTTTATCGCCACCATCCCCTCCGAGCAGGAGCTGGATAACCCGAGAGTTTCCGGATATATAAGGAAGTATTACAAAACAGGCGAGCATGTCGACCCGGTAGAGCGCATCAAGATGGGGCGGTTGATCGAGAACATGACGGGGGCGACTCCCATCGTCGAATGCATGCATGGAGCGGGGTCTCCTCAGGCACAACGGGTCGTTGTGCAGCGCTCGATCAATTGGAATGAGAAAAAGCAGCTCGCCCGGAATATCGTGGGGAAGTCCGAGCGGCATCAGATGCCGGAGGCCGAATAGGATGGTATCGCCATTTGATTTGCAAGGACGAACAGCGCTTGTCACCGGGGGAAGTAAGGGGATCGGCTTTGGAATGGCATCGGCCTTAATCCGCGCCGGCGCCAAGGTGGCGATTGCCGGGAGGAACCAAACGGACGGGGTCCAAGCTGCCCGGCAGCTATGCGAGCATGGCGGGGAAGCGCATTTTTTCCAGGCGGACGTAACCGATAAAGCGCAAGTGGATCGGATGGTTCGCTCGGTGGCGGAGCGGTTCGGGCGGATCGACATTTTGGTCAATAACGCCGGGATGAATATCCGCAAGCCTCTGCTGGAAGTGGAGGAGAGCGATTGGGACGCCGTAATGTCTACGAATTTGAAAGGCATCTTCCTGGTGGGCCAGTCGGTAGTCAAACAGATGGCGGCACAAAACTCCGGGAGCATCGTCAACGTTTCATCGGTCCTGGGCGGTGCCGCGATGCCGAATCAATCGAGCTATGCCGCGTCCAAAGGGGGCGTCAACCAGTTGACGAAGGTGTGGGCGGCAGAGCTTGCGCGCTTCAACATCAAGGTCAATGCGATCGCTCCCGCCTATATCCGAACCCCCATGACGGAGAAGTGGCTCGAAGATCCGGTTCGTTACAAGGAGATCGTCGACAGCACGCTGATGGGTAGGGTCGGGGATGTATCCGAGCTTGCCGGACCCGTTGTATTTCTGGCTTCCTCAGCCTCATCCTACATGACGGGACATATCCTGTACGTCGACGGCGGCTGGTTGGCCAAATAAACATGTACAAGAGGAGTGGGGCGACATGTCCAAAGTGATAGTCGCAGGCGCGGGAACGATGGGCACCGGCATTGTCCAGGTAATCGCCCGATATATGCACGATGTCACCTTGATGGATATATCCGCAGAACAAGTGAACAGAGGTTTGGACACGCTTCACCGTCAATTTAACCGATTAGTTGACAAGGGGAAGATTAGCGAAGCGGAGAAATCGCAAATGTTGGGCTGCATTCGGACGGCGACGGAATGGCCGGAGGAAAACTTCGACATCATGATTGAAGCGGCTTCCGAAAATATGGATGTCAAGCAGAAAGTGTTTCAACAAATGGAAACGATCGCTTCACCGCAAACAGTGCTGGCCAGCAATACATCATCTCTGGGCATCAGTCAGATCGCTTCTTCCGTGCAATGTCCGGATCAAGTTATCGGCATTCACTTTTTTAACCCTCCGGCGGTAATGAATCTGGTAGAGGTCGTGAAAGGGATTCATACGCGCAGCGATATCGTGGAGACCAGCAAGCAGTTTGTTCTGTCCATCGGCAAGAAGCCAGTCGAAGTAAAAGAGGCTCCCGGTTTCGTCGTCAACCGAATGCTTGTGCCGATGATCAATGAAGCGGTCTTTATTTATTCGGAAGGCATAGCGTCAGCGGAACATATTGACGAGGCCATGCGATTGGGGGCGAATCATCCGATGGGGCCGTTGGCTTTGGCCGATCTCATCGGCTTGGATGTGTGCTTGCATGTCATGGAAGTGCTTTACCAGGAATTTGCCGACGGCAAATACCGGCCTGCACCATTATTGAAGCGGATGGTCAGGGGTGGAATGCTGGGGAGGAAAACGGGTCAAGGCTTTTATTCCTACCGCTAGGAGGATGTCGCATGTGGAGTGAGCTGGAGATGGCGGGGGTTGTGAGAGAGTCGGTCTTCCAACGGGATGTGCTGGTGTACGCGGAGCGCCCCAGGAGCGTGAATGAACTTCTGCAGCGCACAGTGACCCGATTCCCCGATAGGGAAGCATTGGTCATGCACAATGAAAGTTTAACATACGAGGAAATGCACCGTTTCATTGAATATATTGCAAGTCGGCTTCATGGCGGTTACGGGGTGAGGAAAGGCGAGCGGGTCGCAATCTTGTTAGGGAATTGCATGGAATACGCTCTTGTTTTTTTCGCCTGCTCGCGAATCGGAGCGATCGCCGTTCCTTTAAATACGCGGCTCGCGCCAAAGGAAATTCAATTTATGCTGGAGCAATCGGGCAGTATGGCGCTTATTACGGATATGGAATTCGCCGAGAAAGTGGCGGCTATCGATTCGGTATCCGCTAAATTTATAGTTGGCGGAGAACGGGAGGGGTTCGTTCCTTTCGAGAGGTTAATCGCTCCGGCGGAACCGGCTCCCCACACGAATATGGATGAACAGGAACCGCTGTACATTATGTATACATCGGGAACGACGGGGGTTCCCAAGGGAGCCGTCGGCAGTCATGCGGGTGTCATTCATGCGGTGATGAGCTACAGCCGGATTATGGGGACTACGGAGCAGGATCGCTCTCTGGATGCCGTACCCTTCTTCCATGTTACGGGTTTGGTCGGACAGTTGATCCACATGGTTTATACGGGAGGCGCCAATGTCATCGTCAGGAGATTCCGATCATCCGAATTCGTCCGGGTGATGTCGGAGGCGCGAATTACGTTTACGTTCAATGTTCCCACTGTGTATGTAATGATGCTGCTCGACCCGTCGTTTCATCGATATCGGTACGATGCGTTCAACATTCTCGCATACGGCGGCGCGTCCATGTCTCCGCACACGATTGAACAGCTCGAGAGGGAGTTTCCCGGCGTTCAGCTTTATAATGCCTATGGCGCAACGGAAACGACATCGCCCGCTACGGTTATGCCTCCGAGATATTACAAAAGCATGATGCTTTCCGTCGGACTGCCGATCCCCGTCATCGAAGTGAAAATTGTCGACAGCAGCGGGGAAGCCTGCGCGCCTTCCCAGATGGGAGAACTGCTGATCAAAGGGCCCAATGTCGTGCGCAGGTACTGGGATAACGAGGAAGCCGACGAGAAATCTTTCGAAGGAGATTACTGGCGTTCGGGAGATATCGCGATGATGGATGAGCGTGGTTTTATTTATATTATGGATCGCGCCAAAGATATGATTAACCGCGGCGGAGAGAAAATTTTTTCCGTGGAAGTCGAAAATATTTTGCTCGGTCATCCCAACGTGTTGGAGGCGGCTGTAGTAGGTATACCCGATCGCGTATTCGGCGAATCGGTGAAAGCCGTCATCGTGCCGAAACCGGGAACAACCGTCGATGAGGTGGAGATTCAGGAATTTGCCAGGCATCACCTGGCGGATTACAAAATTCCCCGGCAGGTTGAAATCCGTTCGGAGCTGCCGCGCAATCCAGGCGGCAAAGTGCTGAAATATTTATTGCGGAATGCGGTCTCTTAGGGTTCCCCGAAACATGATAAAGCATTGCGGAATATGGAGACTACAGACAAGTGGAGCTAGCGGAGGGAGGAGATCATATGGAGGAAATTTACATCCTTGGGGGTTCGAGAACCCCATTCGGTAGTTTCGGCGGCGCCTTAAGAGATGTCGGCGCTGCGAAGCTCGGCGTCATTGCCAGCAAGGCAGCGATGAACCGGAGCGGCGTTGAGCCTGGCGAAATTGATTTTGCGGTTGTAGGCAATGTGATTCATTCCTCCAGCAATGCGTCCTATATGAGCAGACACATTTCCTTGGAAGCCGGACTCCCCGTCGCCAGCACCGCGCTGACGGTGAATCGTTTATGCGGATCGGGCATGCAGGCGGTCATATCGGCAGCGCAGTCGATCATGCTTGGTGAGGGTGAAGCGGGTCTGGCATGCGGAGCCGAAAATATGAGCTTATCGCCTTTTGCTTTGCGCGGATCTCGTTTCGGCACCGGGATCCGAAGCCCGCAATTGGACGATATGCTGCAGGCGACATTGACGGACGAGTTTTGCGGGATCGGCATGGGGATGACGGCGGAAAATTTGGCCGAAAAGTACAAGATTACTCGGGAAGAGCAAGACGAATTCGCCTATTTAAGCCATAGGAGAGCGTCGAGCGCAAGACGGAACAGTGTTTTCGCCGAGGAGATTGCTCCGGTCGAGATTGCAGATCGGAAAGGTAATTTCCTGGTTGAAGCGGATGAGCATATTCGCGAGGATACGAGTCTGGCGGCGCTGGGCAAGCTGAGGCCCGCGTTCATGAAAGACGGTACTGTGACCTCGGGGAATGCCAGCGGAATTAATGATGGCGCAGCGTCGCTTGTTGTGTCAGGCGGCTCCTTCGTAGCCAGGCATAACAAAAAACCGTTGGCTCGCATCGTTTCCTGGGCTGTTTCCGGCGTAGAGCCAGCGATGATGGGAATTGGTCCTGCAACGGCAATTCCAACAGCGCTTATTAAGGCCAATCTTGCGCTCCACGATATCGATCGATTCGAAGTGAATGAGGCTTTTGCCGCACAGTATTTGTCCGTCGAGAAGATTCTTGGGTTGGATAGGGAGAAGACCAATGTTCATGGCGGGGCGATCGCCCTGGGACATCCGGTCGGAGCAAGCGGCGCCAGAATATTGCTTTCCCTCGCCTTGGAGTTGCGGAGAAGCAAATTGCGGTACGGCGTAGCATCCCTCTGTATTGGCGGCGGGCAAGGCATTGCTATGGTCATTGAAGCTTGTTAAGTGAATTTATGATCGGAGATGAGAGGGGGATTCGTATCAATCTCACGAATGTGCACGTAGAGGTAGTGAATCGGGTAGGCCGCATCGTAATCGACCGCCCGCCGGTGAATGCATTGAATCGTCCCACTATATTGGAGCTGCATCAAATTTTCGATTCCACTCAAGCGAACGTCGAGATTAAAGCGGTACTTGTGACGGGAAAAGGAAAATGCTTCGTCGCCGGCGCAGATCTGAAGGAATTGACGGAAGTATTCGACGATCAAGCGAAAGCTGAAGAGATTTCGAGAGAAGGCCAGCGCTTGTTGGACAAAATTGAAAGATCCCGCAAACCGGTGATCGCCGCAATAAACGGCGCTTGTCTTGGCGGCGGGCTCGAGCTCGCGATGAGCTGTCACATGAGAATTGCCGCAGAAGAGGCTATATTCGGGCTACCGGAAATCAAGGTAGGGATTATTCCGGGGTATGGCGGTACACAGAGGCTCGCAAAGCTGACCAATAGAGCAAAAGCATTGGAACTCATCTTGACCGGGGAAGCCATAGACGGGATGGAAGCCGCGAGAATAGGCCTGGTCAATCAGGTCTGCCCGGCGAATGAAGTATTGGCCAGAGCGGTTGCGCTGGCGGAAGCGATCGCCTTGGAGAGAAGCTCTGTCTCGGTGGAGCGAGCGTTGGATGCCGTCTTGGCGGGCACGAAGATGACTAGCGAGGAAGGTCAGGCACTGGAGGCGCAATATTTCGGCGAGTTATTTATGACCGGCGATGCCAAAGAAGGGATAACGGCGTTTCTGGAAAAGCGTAAGCCCGATTTTCACGATCTTTAAATCGCCCAGCTGACGCCGTTTGAAAACCGACGCCAGCTTGGCAAATGTCTATTACGCGTTCGGAGCGGGGCGCGGGAGTCGCAGCGTCAGTCCTCCGTCAATGTCCTGGAGAGCCGCTCGGATCAATGGAGCTATCGTCATCGGCTTGGCGTGAATAGTCCGGGTCTAGGGAAGTTGCCCCCGGATACTTCGCCTGCACGGGTTTATAATGGATGATGGCTCCGGCATCTGCCAATCTTCGCTGCAGCTCCCCGACAGGGATGTCCTGAATCGCACAGCCGAGCTCTATGGCCAGTTTTACGGCGGTGCCGGCGGCTTGCCCGGTGACGGCGCATGTCGAGATGAGGCGGGTGGACTCCCTTGCTTGATCGATGGAAGAGATAATTCTGCCCGCTGCTACAATATTGCGTATCCCCGGAGTGATCAGGGTGCGATAGGGGATTTCGAAAATATGAAAGGGCTTGTCTTCTTCCGTCGAACATCCGATGGAATCCTCGAAAACCACATTTTTGTCCGCATTCGTTAACACATAGTGTCCGTCTATGCGCCGCGTTGTCCGCAATTGCGGCAGCGTTGGTAACGTAGTCAACGATTCCGCTTTTGTGTCGAACTGTTTGACATGATCCAGCAGCAGCTTCCGGCCGGCTTTGACAAATTCGGAAATTTCCATGCCGTCATGAATGGTAAACCGTTTCATTCCCTCGGGATGCTTGCGTCCCGTTCTGCTTGAGCCATGGAATTCCAGCTTCAGCCCTTGATAAATGTCGTTTTTCTCTAACGCCGAAGCCATCTTGGATAAATTCGTGGAGTAAGCCCAATACGTAAGCCAATTGCCGTCTTCTACGCATGCGGCGCCTGATCGCTTCATAAGATCGGCATCGCCGGATGCGTCTACGAACATGGCTGCCCGGTATCCGATGCGCCCTTCTTTATTCTCGACAATCACTCCCTTGCACCAGCCGTCTTCAACGACAGCGGAGCTGAAGACGGTGTCGAACAGCACATCGATCCCTTCTTGCTCCATCAGTTCGTCCAAGGCAAGAATGAAAGCGTAGGCATTGAATGCCGTTGCATAACGATGCCTCGTATCTATTTTCTCCAGGTTATTTGCCCAAGCCTTTGGCAAGGTGTTGTACCCATATTTGATCGACAGATGCAACAATTCCTCCGCAATGCCGCTCATGATTTTACGTCCATAGCCGTCGCACAGCGCACATAGATAAAAAACGACCAAGCCGCTGGTAGCCAGTCCCCCGAGCGCAACGCCTTTCTCGATAATCAGCACCCGCATCCCGCTTCGTCGTGCCGCTAAGGCGGCACTGACGCCGGCAATGCCTCCGCCAATAATAATCACATCATACTCATCCTTGATTCGTATCGTTCGTGATTCTGCAAAGCTGTTCATGGAACGCCACTCCCTATGTGAATCGTTATTTTCTTCATGTTAAAGGACATGCCGGCTTGCGTGCCATTAAGAAAACAACATGAATTGGACGATTCTACGATCAATTGAGTTTCGTTGACTGCTATATTATACTGGGTTTGTCTTGGCGTCAGGGGGGAGGAAAGGTGATGAAGCTTCAATGGATCGGTTACGACAATCTGGTTCCAAACTGGCGCAGATCCAAGTTTGTCAGCAACCAGTACATTATTGTATTGGTTGTGTACGGGCAAGTCATGTATGAGATCGACGAGGTTTCGCTGACCTTGTCGAAGGGGGATATCTTGATTACTTATCCGGGCACGACCCGTTTCGGCACGAACGGACCATACCCGCCCCATCGGAAGTATTCCGCTCATTTTACACTGGATCCTTCGCGGCACGAGCTCCTGAACGAATTATCCGTGATTAAGGGATACCAGCATTTCAAATCGCGCAAGTTCGATTATTATCATCAACGATTCACTTCGATGCATCGACAGTGGAGGGGCTCGTCCCCCTTGCGCGAATTCGCGTGTCAGGGTATGGTTATGGAATTGTTTTGCTCCATGTTGACGGGGCTTCAACAGCAAAACATACCGGCGCATAGGCAATTAATCGTTTCGGAGCTCGAGGCTTATATTCAGGCCCATTTCAACGAAGATATTCGAGTCAGCCAATTGGCGGAATTGGTCAGGCTGTCCCCGAATTATGTTACGACTATTTTTAAAGAAATTACCGGGCAGAGCCCGATCGATTATGTGCACCATCACCGCGTGTCGGTGGCCAGTGACTTGTTGCTCCACTCCGATATGAACATTCGCGAAATATCCGATTACCTTGGATTTTGCGAGCCGGCTTATTTTAATCGTATTTTTAAGAAGGTAACCGGACTGCCGCCTTCCGAGTTGCAGAAGCAACATGTATAGCCGAAGCCAACGTCTGCTGCGGGAAGCACCCAATGCTTCCATTTCCGATATTGCCCACATGATCGGTTTTACGTCCGCATCCCATTTCAGCCGTCACTTCAAATCGTTGACGGAGGAAGCGCCGTCGTCATTTCGCCAGAAAATGCTTAGTAAGGGGTAGGTGCGCGAGCGCCGCTTATCGGTTTGAAACAGGTCAACTATTGAACAGAAACCCGTCAAACATCTGCAATCTTTTGTTTCCCCTCCTAGCTATAATGAATTTACAAGCCATAAGTTATATAAACAAGAACAGTCCTGGAGGGGATGAGAGAATGCAGGTCACAGAGGAAGGCGCTAAACCAAACGGCAAACGTTCGAAACTGAAACGGCCGATTATTGATTGCGATATACATCACTATACGGGGTTCGATGTGTTGAAGCCCTATTTGCCGCGGGCATACCGGGAGCTAATCCATACTTATGGAAAGGCTATGCCGGGCGGAATGCATTTTAACGGCGGGGTCGGCGGAAGAATGGTGGATTCGCTCCCGCCGGACGGAGGACCGGCCGGGGGCAATCTTGAATATATGCGGGAACATCATCTGGACCCGAACAATATCCACTACGGGATTTTGACCGGGGAGAGCCTGGGCGTTCAAGGAACGATCAACTTTGATTATGCGGCGGCTTGCTGCAGCGCGTACAATGACTACACGATCGACCACTGGTTGGCCAAAGACAGTCGGTTAAAAGGGTCGATCATGATCCCGAAACAAGACCCGATACAGGCGGCGAAGGAGATTGACCGAGTCGGGGGGCGGTCCGATATGGTGCAGGTATTGGTACAGAACGGAGCCTTCTTCCCATACGGCAACCGTTATTACTACCCGATCTACGAAGCTTGTGTTCGACATCATTTACCTTTTACGATTCACGTCAGCGGCGAAGGGTCCGGCATGAACGCGCAGCCGACAGGTGCGGGCCATGTCACCCATTATGCGGAAGCGCGGGCGGCGAGACCGCAAGTCATGATGGCGCACGTTGCCAGCTTCATCTTTGAAGGGGTATTCGAACGTTTTCCGACGCTGAAGGTAGTGCTGCAAGAGGCGGGCGTATTCTGGATCGTGCCGTACTTGTGGCGGCTCGACCAAGACTGGAAGTCGCTGCGGGTGCAAACTCCGTGGGTGCAAAAGAAGCCCAGCGAGTATTTCCGCGAAAATTTCCGCGTTACGACCCAACCGATCGAAGAGACGCCGAATCTTGAAGTTTTCAAGCATATGATGGACAGTTTGCATGCGAAAGAGACCATGATGTATTGCAGCGATTATCCGCATTGGGATTACGATTCTCCGCTGCTGGCATTGCCTCGAATGGAGGAGGAGCTGGCGCACCGCGTCTATTACCAGAATGCGGCGGATCTATACAACCTTCCTCCGTACCAACCGGAAGAAAAGGAGGAGCGGGTATGACGAACTCGTCGCAATCGCATCCGAATGTACCCTCGCAAAAGTATGTCGTTGCCACAGTATCGGAAATTGTTCCCGGCTCGAAGAAAATTGTTGAAGCGGGCGGACGGAGCATAGGCGTATATAATCTCGATGGACAATTTTATGCGCTGCGCAACGTATGTCCGCATCAAGGCGCCCAGCTGTGCAAGGGTCTGGTCAAGCCGCTGGTGGTTTCGTCCGGCCCGGGCAGCTTCGAGTACGAGCGGGAAGGGGAAATTGTTCGATGTCCTTGGCATCAATGGGAGTTTGATATTAAGACAGGCTGCATGATCGTCGATCCGGCGATGCGAACGAAAACGTACGAGGTAACGGTGGAAACGTTCGGCGTAACCGTGGAAGAGGGCCAAGTAATCGTGCATATGTAGTACCGTATTTATCCGGCAAGGCTTCTCCGAAAACATTCGAATCCTAACGGCGACTGAAAGCCTCCAAATCCGCATGAAAAGCGGCTTGGAGGCTTTCATGTCTTGTGTCGGCATGATTCGATCTGCATGTCGCGGCCCTGCCTGTCAAGTTGGAGGGTAACAGAAAGTGGTCAACTATAGTATATAAAGCGGTCAAACATTTGCAATCTTTTACCCTCCTTCAAAGATATAATGATCTTGTTCATCCATAAGGAACACCTAACGATCGATGATGGAGGGGAATTAGTCCAAGAAGGGAAGAGAATGAAAGACTGAGCCGCAACCCTCGGTCGCTCGCAGAGATGGCTTGTACGATTCAAATCTTGGAACCGACTTAAGTCATGGGGGAAAGCGATTTATCCGGAGGTAAGCGCTATACCGGAAAGCTATTATTTAGAATGGGGGTTGTTTGTTTGAGAACGATTATGAATAACAGATGGTCTAAATGGCTGTTGGCAGGCTTGATGCCTGCTTTGCTCGCCGCCTGCGGAATCAATGGAAGCAGCGGCAATGGAAGCGAAAAAGCTAATGGCGACGAAGGGGCCAAAAGCGACGGACCGGCAAATCTCGTTTTTTATTCCACCGCCGTTTGGAGCCAAGAAGCGTTTAACGAGCGATTCGGAGATGCGATCAGGAAAAAGTTCCCGAATTATACTGTCCAAGCGATTTTCAACGGCAAAGGAACATCGTTTGAAGATGTTATGAGCTCCGGCGTAACGATTGACATTGTTTGGCAAGACGTGAACAATACGATTCCCGAATTATTGAATTATGGACTGCAGTACGATATGACCGAATTGATCAAAAAATATGGAGTGCCCGTTCAGAATCTGGAGCCGACGGCCATCAACGCAATCCGCGAAATGTCCGATGGCAAATTGTATGCTCTCCCCATTGTCAATAATACCGCAGTACTGTATTACAACAAGGATCTGTTCGATAAGTTTGGCGTTCCTTACCCGACGGACGGAATGACATGGGATCAAGCGATTGATCTGGCCAAAAGATTGTACAGATCGGATGGAGGCGTGCAATATTACGGGATGAGGGGCGGTATTCAGCCTCACGCCAATTTAAGCCCGCTTTCGATTCCTTCCATAGATCCGAAAACGGGAAAACCGACCCTATTAACGGATGACCGCTGGAAAACGTTATTCAGCGAAGTTGTCGAAATGAAAAAGACGGTAGAAAACAAAGCGCTAAGCTTTGTGAAGGACCCCAAAGTAGCGATGTCGCTCGATCTGGCCAATATATTTATTAATAACGACATGTCGGCATTAAACTGGGACTTGGTCTCTTATCCCGCCTATAAGGATAAACCGGGCGTAGGCCCGCAGGCTCTGCCTACCCTTTTCGGCATTACATCGGCGAGCAAGCAGAAGGACGAGGCGATGAAGGTGCTTAGCTACTTGCTGTCCGTTGAAGCGCAAATGAGCTTTTCCGAAAGGGCGGTCATTCCGATCCTGCAAAATGAACAGGTGAAGGGAGCTTTCGGCAAAAATAGCCCGTACAAAAATAAAAATTTGCAGTCGATCGTGAAGACGAAATTTGCTCCCATTACTTCGAAGTCAAAGTTTGAAGGGAATATACGGACTATTTATGACAAAGCCATTCCCGATCTTGTGGACGGAAAAGTCGATTTGAATACCGCCTTCAGAAGTATGGATGAACAAATCAACAAATTGATTGCCGAAGACAAGATGAAATCGAAATAAGGCGTCAAGCGACAAGCTGACCGTGGTCGTCGACAATAATCCGCTGTTTATATAAAACAAACGGCTTTCCGGAGTTTCCCGGAAGGCCGTTTTGATTTTTGAAATCGGACGAACTGGGGAAATACAAAGCTTGGAAACACAACCAAGCTTGCCTTTTCGATGTAACGTTGACGAAACGGATCGCAGCATTCACGCTTGAAAGCTCAATAACGGTTCAACATCATTTTTCTATAATGTCCCGGGCTATTGCCGTACATCGATTTGAAAAAGCGGATAAATGGAAACGTACTATCATAACCGACCAAGTTGGCAATTTCTCTTACCGTCAAATCGGATGTTGAGAGTAAATATTGCGCCTTTTTAAACCGTTGCGATTGGATGTACTGCATCGGGGATAAATCAAACGAATCCTGAAACTCTTTATAGAAATGCGATGTTGAAACGAACAGAAGCCCGGCCAATTGGGAGACTTTTATTTTCTCGTCAAGATGCTCCTCGATATATTTGAAAACCGGTTGAAATTTTTGGAATTTGTTCATTTTTTCCAAGCTCCCCGCTTTATGACGGGATATCGACATCACGATTTCCAAAACGGAAAATAGGCGCTGCTTCACTTTGGCAGCGGCAAATAAAGCCGCGCTGTTATTCGTATGTTTGGCATGCACGAGGTCGGATATTTCTGCTTGCAGTTGCCCGATTTCGTTACCGATTGCATCGGAAGTGGTATAAGGCGTCTCCAATAGATCCAGGAGAGGGAAGTGTTCGAATAACGTGAAATTGAAGTTCAACCAATGCGTAACGGCCGTGTCCCCCAATAAATGGAAGGTGTATTTGACATTGGCAGGAATGATAAGCGCTTGCCCCGGCTCCACTTTATAGCTGGCGTTATCGATTCCGACGACAACGGCCCCGTCCGTAATTCGGGTTACGAGCGCAAATGGCTGTATGTGGATGGATGCAATAAATTGCGTATGCGTTTTCATGCCAAGTTTTGTTGTTCCGCATTGAAAATAGGCTAACTCAAGCGAGCTTAATAAATGGATTAAAATTTGCGAGTTCTGCATGCGGGAGCTCCCTTCCCTCAAAGGCATTTGTGCAAATATGAACTCGTTTACTAGGCAAATATGAACTAAATCGCGCAAATATCTCATTTTTAATTATATTGTATTATTGCATGCAGTCAATTCGAACAAACGGAACGATAGACGAAGTGTGTATACATATAGACGATATGTGATTTTTTACGAATATGGCATTGTGAGATAATGACGTTGCAATGATCCCTTATGCGCCAAAGCGGCGACAAGCCAAACTAACAAAGTTGGGAGCCTGAACATGACAAACAAGTTGAAAATCGGCATTTTGGGCGGAGGTGGCATATTAAACGCACACGCACCGGGTTTTGTCCGATTGAAAGACAAATGTGAGATTGTTATAGCCGAGTCGGATTCCGGAAAGCATGCACGTATTCGCAAACTGCTCGGAGACGAGGTGAACATTTACGGGGATTATAAGGAGGTGCTGGCGCTTCCCGACGTTTGTGCCGTAGACATTTTGCTGCCGCATCACCTGCATGAGCAAGCGACGATCGCCGCAGCGAAAGCCGGCAAGCATGTGTTGGTGGAGAAAGTAATGGCGCGCAACGTGGAAGAGTGCGACCGGATGATCGAGGCTTGCCGAGAAGCGGGAGTGACGCTGACGGTTTGCCACGACAGGCGCTACGACAGCGACTGGCAAGCTTTGAAACATATTGTCGATTCGGGCGATCTCGGCGAAATATTGTTTTGGAAGCTGGAGCATAACCAAAACGTCGTCACTCCGCCGGATTCGTGGATTCGCTCCAAGGAAAAGCTCGGCGGTGGCGCGATTATGAGCTGCTTGACCCACCAAATCGACGCTCTGCGCTGGTATGGCGGCGAAGTCCGGTCGGTAACGTCGATGTCGAAGGTCGAACCGGGTCGGATGGAAGGCGAGAGCATCGGTGCGGTTATCGCCAAGATGGAATCCGGGGCGCTGGCTCTGCTCTCGATTAACTGGTATACGCAGTCGCATAGCGCTCCGGACGGCTTATGGTACGAGTTCAACCATGTCACCGGAACGAAAGGCGAAGCTTACTACATGAGCGGCAAAGGAACGTTCGTCAAGCTTCATGGCGACAAGTCCGAATATTTCGAATACGATATGAGAGCAAAAGAAGGATTCAAGAAGGTGGAGACGCACAAACAAATGTCCGGTCATCAGAGCTGCATCGACGAGTGGGTGAAGCAATTGCTCGGAGAGCAAGCCAAAGTGGTGACGGATGGAACCGAAAGCCGGAAGACGGTCGAAGTCGCGGAGGCGGCTTACCGGTCGGAACAGCAAGGCAAAGTAGTAAGTTTGCCTCTCTGAAACCCTTGCCAGTCTGCGACTGGGCGGGAACAGCTTGTTCCAGTATTATCTTTTTGAACGATTGAAGCCGTACATGCACGCTTGCGCAACTATATCAATCAATTAAGGTGGGCACAGATGAAAATAGGAATCGATAGTTTTACGATCAGGGAATTGCTCCTTGATCCTTACCGTACAATCGATTATGTCAAAAGCCGGGGATTCGACGGCGTCCAATTCGACAATGGCAATTTTGGACGCACAAATGATAAGGCGCTATATAAAGATGTGCGCCAATATGCGGATGCGCATGGCATAATTACCTCGATGTCTGTCAGTTCCTGCAATCCGCTCATCGTCAAACAAGCGGAAGACGAACATGTACGGGAAGTCGCTCGGCAAATCGAGGCTTGCGCTGCCGCCGGTTGGCATGAGCTGAGAACGTATATCAGCTCCTATAATGAGCGATATGTTCACCCGACTCCATGGAACGTTCATTTGGAGAAGAGCGCTGCATTCATCTCGGCGTTGCGGCCAACGCTCGAACGGTACGGCAGCCGCATTAACATTGAAAACCACGGGGAGACGACATTCGAAGTGCTTCAAGTTGTCGAGCAGGCAGGTACGGATATTTGCGGCGTTTGCTTCGATACGGCCAACACGCTTGTCAATGCCGAAGACCCGCTGCTTGCGGCGCAACGTGTGGCTCCTTACACGCACATGACGCATCTGAAGGACGCCATTATAAGCTTTACGGATCGGGGCGTAAGGCGGCAAGGGAAAGCGCCCGGACAAGGCATCGTCGATTTCAAGTCGGTCATTGCCGAACTGGGAAAGCATTCTCCCGACCTCATGCTGTCGATTGAAGATCATAAGTGGCTGTTTGAATTCAATCTGTTCGAGCGGGACTGGATCGATCGCAACCCCGATCTTACGCCATACGAGATGGGTCAATATATGAAGCTCGCTGTTATGACGGAACGGAAGATTGCCGATGGGAGCATTCCCGACATCGACGAATACGAAACTATTCCTTATATGGAGCAGATGGAAGAACGGTTATCGATCGGACTCGCTTATATGAGGGGCATTTTGAAGGAGCTGCAGCTCGATTGACGATTACTTAGCCATAAATAAAAAAAATCGGGGTGACAAAATGAGGAAATAAAAGGGCGGTTTCTCGGCAACGGCTATGTGCATCCTCCTGTTTACTTCGGCATGCAGCGGCGGCGGCGACAAGCAGTTAACGGAACAAGGTTCGTCCGAACAAGACACGAAGCCGGTAAAACTGTTAGTTATAACGCCATCAGGCGGAACGCCCGAGTGGTTCATGGATCGGTACGGAAAGCAAATCCAGAAAAAGTATCCGAACTATGAGTTCGAGATCGTGGAAAGTGTCGGAAGCAACGTCCAGAATCTCGTCCTTGAGCAGCGCAAAGTAGATATTATCATTTCTTCCTTGAACAATTATCGCTCCAATCTTATGCCTTTGTACGGCGGCGACCTGTCGGATTTGGTGGCAAAACATAAATTCGATGTAAATCGGCTGGAGTCTTCCTTTATGGAAACGGTACGCAATCTGGACAGCATGAAGCTAAGCGCATTGACCTTATACGATCTCCGACTTACTTTATTTTACAATAAAGACATCTTCGATAAGTTCGGTGTTCCCTATCCGAAAAATCATATGACATGGGACAGCTTATATGACGTTGCCGCGAAGTTAACCAGGAACGACGGGGGCGTCCAATATCGCGGATTTGTAGCCGGTCCGTCCGCTTTGACGTTGGTCAATCAACTTTCTTTGCCCTATACGGATGCCAAAGGCGAGAAAGCCGTCCTGCAAACCGATCAATGGAAGCAGTACATCGGCACGCTGCTCCCGCTCTACACGGTGCCGGGCTATAACGCAAAGAAAGAGCTGATCTCCAGAGATTCCAGAGCCTCCTTCGTGAAAGAAAAGACAACCGGAATGTTCGTACTGTACAACTCCGATGCGCCGAAGCCGGAAGAAAACGTAAACTGGGACGCGGTTAGTTTGCCGGAGATGAAAAGCTTGCCGGGAGTCGGTTCGCAGCCGTTCTCCGTCGTTATTACCGTCGCCTCGACAAGCCAGCATCGGGATGAATCGTTCAAGAGCATTGCCCATCTGTTGTCAGACGAGGTTCAGACTGAGATAGGTGCCGACTTTGCCCAAATAACACCGTTGAAAAGCCAAACTGTCAAAGACGCCTTCGGCCGCAATGTAGCGCAATGGAATGGGAAAAATATTAGCTCCATTACTGCCTTGAAGCCCGCTTCGCCAGCTAGAGTCGGAGAATTTGACGGTAACGTGGGAAGCTCGCTGCAAAACGCTATCCTTTCGATCATCTATGGGGAGAAAGATATGAACACGGCTTTAAGACAAGCGGAAGAGGAAGCGACCAAAAAAATTGCCGAAGCGATCCAGATGAAAAAGTAAGGAAAGCGCATGACTGAAAAGCGCGAATAGAATGGAAGTGCCGTCGTATGGCTATGAATCGGAAGGTCGGTCATTTTCCTTGGCAACCGTTATGTTTGTTTTGCTGGTCGTATCCGCATGCCCAATCCCCATTCAGCCTCCTATAACACCACGATGGCACAAGTTGCAAGAAAGAACATCGTTCACAAGACGTTGGAGGAAGGCGATACGTTTCAACTTGGCGGCGAAGTTGCATTCGAGGTGCTCAGTCCGAACAAAGGCGAATTACCGGGCAATGTAATGAGCTCAGGGGACACCGCAATCAATAACCATTCGCTCGTGATCAAAATGCGTTACAAAGAAAACAGCTTTTCGTCAGTTTGGAAACGTTGAAAAGTTATGCCGCCACGAAAGCGAAAGCGTATTCGACGAAGCAAAACGGTTCGATTCTTCTTGTATCCGACGGCATGGGTTGGACGGTCGTTACGGAAAAGGACCCGGCATCTTGAATTGTCGGCTGCGCTCGGCAATCGCGCTGTTGGCGTTCGTTGTGCGGCGGGGGCATTTTGGATTGTTCAAAGACTCAGTTGGCGATCTAAGAAAAGATTTTATTCGGAAGGGGAGTTCGGAGCCCATTATCGTCTTCGATTCGGACTCCTCCTTCGGAATAGAACGGGGCAGGCAATGCAATATTGCTTGCCTCTTTTTTGTATTATCGGTCGAATGGATGACGAAGCGGCTACTCATCGTAAGGAAAAATAATAGGCGCGAGGTTATAGCGGGGCTATATTATAATTGAAAGAAGGTCTCTTTATGATTGTTAGAATCCGTCGGAAAAGACACCCTGCTATTGGACCGGGGAGGATCATTATTTATGGACATGAGAAATTTTATTTTCAACGAGAAGCCTCTATGGAAAACGGATATGGTCGAGAAGCTGAATCGTTTCCCGATCGCGATGTCTCAGCAGGGGGAATGGATGAGCGGGACTGATTTCCATTATCATCCCGGAGTGGAGATCCATATTACGCACGACGGCGAAGGCGTGATGGTCATCGGAAGACAAGTATTGCTGCAGTTCCCTCGCTCCGTGCTCGTTTTTCGCGGAATGGTGCCGCATCAGATGCTTTCCAAGTCTTCCTATAAGCGTGAAGTGATTTCGATTCATTTCGATGACGACAGTACGGCCCTGCTTCCGTCTTTGCATCGTTTGGTTGATTTTAGCTGGATTCCGCAACATTCGTGCTTGAATGTATCGCTCAATCCGAAGCAGTTTCAACATTTGGAAGAGATGTGCAAGGCGTTGAGGCACGAGCTTCGAACCGGGGAAGTCGGTTGGGAACGGATGGCGTTAGGGAATATGCTGCTCATAACCGCTTTTCTGCAAAGGAGCCTCGATGAACCGAAAGAGCAGGCGTTATCCGCTCCGTCGTCCGGCAAAAAAAGCGACCTCGTTCAGCAGTGCTCGAATTATGTATGCCGCAATCTTGGCGAAGATTTGACCTTGAAGACGGTTTCGAAACGATTTGCGGTGAGCGGGGAATATTTGACGCGCAGCTTTACGCGCGAGATGGGCATCAGCTTCTATCAGTACGTGCTGCTGCAGCGAGTTGCCGAAGGCAAGCGGCTATTGCGCGAAGCATCCGATGTATCCATCGAGGGTATCGCCTACATGATCGGTTTCCCGTCCCCTTCCCACTTCAACAGACATTTCAAAAAATGGACGGAAGAAACACCGTCATCATATCGGCAAAAGGTGCACGGCACGTAAGGGTGCGGATGGTTTCAGACGGGGCAGTTTCGATTTGTTCGAATGCGGTTTCTTGCAGTTTTCGTTGGTAGGCGTCAAATAAGTCGCGGACAATTGGTCAACAATCGATTAGAAACGCGACAAGGATCGGCATTCTCTTTCTCCCCCTCAAGTCTATAATGAAGATGTAAGCATCAATCGTATCAACATAAGAGACGGAGGGGAAAACATGCAAACAGCAAAGGAGTCAAGGTCCGATACGGTCGAACGAAAAAAGCAGAAACGCCCGATCGTAGACTGCGATATTCATCACTTTACCGGGCTGAATCTAATAAAACCGTATATGCCGCGGGAATACCGGGAGCTTGTCGAAACTTACGGAACTGCAATGCCGGGCTCGATGCACTTTAACGGAGGCGTCGGAGGCAGAATGGTCGATTCGTTTCCTCCGGAGGGCGGACCGGCCGGCAGCAGTTTGGCCTATATGCAAAAGCATCTGTTAGATCCGTATAACATCAAGTATGGCATTTTGACCGGCGAAAGCTTGGGCGTGCAAGCTACGATCAATTTCGACTATGCGGCGGCTTACTGCAGTGCGGTCAACGAATATACGTACGAGCATTGGCTTGCCAACGATAAACGGCTGAAAGGCTCGGTCTTGATTCCGAAGCAAGACCCGACATCGGCTGCCAAGGAGATTGACCGCATCGGCTCGCGTCCCGAATTCGTGCAGGTGCTCGTTCATAACGGGGCGATGCTGCCGTACGGAAACCGCTATTATTACCCGATCTATGAAGCCTGTGTGAGGCATAACTTGCCGTTAACGATTCATGTCGGCGGAGAAGGGGCCGGTATGAACTCGGCCGCGACAGGAGCAGGCCACGTTACCCATTACATCGAATCGCGGGCGGCTCGGCCGCAGGTCATGATGGCCCATTTGGCCAGCTTCATCTTCGAAGGCGTGTTCGAGCGGTTTCCGACGTTGAAGGTCGTGCTGCAAGAAGCGGGCGTCTTCTGGATTGTCCCGTACTTATGGCGGCTCGATCAAGACTGGAAGTCGCTGCGGGTACAAACCCCGTGGGTGCGCAAAAAACCGAGCGAATATTTCCGCGATCATGTTCGCGTCACGACGCAGCCGATCGAAGCGACGCCGAACCGCGAAGTGTTCGATCAGATGATGGAACATATCTACGCGAAAGATACGATGATGTTTTGCAGCGACTATCCGCACTGGGATTTCGATTCTCCCCAGCTTGCGCTGCCCCGTCTGGATGATGAACTGGCGGATCGCGTGTTTTATCAAAATGCGGCGGAGCTGTACGGTTTTCCTTCGATCGGCTCGGCGCGCGAGGAGGAGTCGGAATGAGCCAGCCGAAAGCTGCTTTGCAGCGGCATATTGTAGCGAAGCAATCGGAAATAACGCCGGGCACGAAAAAAATCGTCGAAGCCGGCGGGCGCAGCATCGGCGTGTACAATGTCAACGGACATTATCATGCGCTGCGCAACGTGTGCCCGCATCAAGGCGCGGAGCTGTGCAAAGGGCTCGTTACTCCGCTCGTCGTCTCGTCAGGCCCGGGAAGCTTCGAATACGACCGGGAAGGAGAAATTGTGCGCTGTCCGTGGCATCAATGGGAGTTCGATATTCAAACCGGCTGCATGATCGTCGATCCGGCAATGCGAACCAAATCATATGAAGTTACGGTGGAGAAGTTTGACGTTTCTCTAGAAGACGGCCATGTCGTTGTGCATATGTAGACAGAGCGCAGTGGGATCGGCTGTCGCAAGCCGACTTCTGCTGCGAACTGACCATCGCAATAATTGCGAACGCAATTTTTGATAGAGGCAAGACTTTAAGAGACCGGTGAATAAACGAGAGAAAACAAATTCCACACTTGCAAGTGACCTATTCGCCGGTCAAGCTAAAGCAATGATGAGGGGGTAAGCGGTTTTGCAAATCAAAAATGGTTCCAAGGACAAAGCGACTATAAAAAAATGGGTGTTAGGATTGGCGACGGGCATGCTTCTAGTGCCACTTGCGGCTTGCGGCAGCAACGGAGGTGCTGGAAACGAAAACGGCGACGAAGTCAAGGGCAAAGCTCTGGAAGAGGATAACACGCCGGCTAAGATTGTGTTTTATTCCACCTCGGGTTGGAGTCAGGAAGCATTCAATGAACGGTTCGGCGATGCGATGAGAAAGAAGTTTCCGCACTATACGATCGAGTATATCGCAACAGGCAAAGGCACTACATTTCCGGAAATGATGGCTGCCGGCACGGAGATTGACGTCGTCTGGCACGATGTGAATACGACCATCCCGCAATTGCTGGAGTACGGCCTTCAGTACGATATGACTGAGCTGATCAAGAAGCATGGGTTAAACATGACCAACTTGGAATCTACCTCGATCGATGTCGTGAAGCAAATGTCCGGCGACAAAATGTATGCGCTTCCACTTGTCATTAATACCGCGGCGTTCTACTACAACAAAGATTTGTTCGACAAGTTTGCGGTCGCCTATCCGAAGGATGGCATGACGTGGGATCAAGTGGCCGAGTTGGCCAAACGGATGCGCAGAACGGACAGCGGAATCGATTATTACGGGATCGTAAGCGGCACTCAGCCTCAGTTTAACTTGACCTCAATGGCGGTACCGTTCATTGATCCGAAAACGAACAAGCCGACCATTTTGACCGACGACAGATGGAAAACGCTTTACCAGCAGCTGATCGTGCTGCGAAAAACGATGGACAACAAAAATTTGGGCGAAGATCACTTCGTTAAAGATAAAAACATCGCGATGCTCGATTATTTGGCCAATACGTTCCTCAACAAAGATATGACGACGATGAACTGGGATTTGGTCACGTATCCGACGTTCAAAGAGCTGCCCGATAAAGGTCCACAGTCGCTTCCGACATTGTTTGGAATTACGTCAACGAGCAAAAATAAAGATGCGGCGATGAAGGTGCTCGCCTATATGCTGTCCGAGGAACCGCAGCTCGGCTTGTCCGAAAGGGCGATCATCCGGTGCTGCAAACGGATAAAACACTAAAGGCGTTCGCTACGAAAAGCAAGTATGAGGGTAAAAACTTTCAGGCGATTCTGAAGCTGAAGTTTACGCCAATCGCGCCGAAATCGGCAATCGAAAACAAAGCGAGAACGGCTTTTGCCAAGCCTGTAGTGCAATTGGTTGACGAGAAGCTCGATTTGAACACGGCGTTCCGGCAGGTCGACGAGGAAATGAACAAGATTATTGCTGAAGAAATGGTGAGATTGGCAAAATAGAAGCACGCTAACTAAATAATCGATTAAGACGAGGCTGCCGGCAAAGGAACGGCAGCCTCGCTGTGCTAGCGAGCAGGATAACGCAGTACATATTCACATACCTGTAGTAAAATATTACCAGTAAAACTGTTGAAAGGGAGTATGTCAGTGGAAAATCTCATCATTGAGCCCTGCAAACCCGAAAGGGATAAAACGGTGATCAGAGCCATGTTGTGTGGAAATGGCCAGTTTGACGAAATGTTTCAAGCACAGACCTCCATACGAGGGTATTTCATTGAACTAACGGAGTACGAGATCGCAGCCTCGTGTCGCAGCAATGTCCTCTTCCAAATCCATTGAATGGAATTAAATATGGTTGTTCCTTCTAAAATTCGAAGGATTGATCCCTACTTTGGAGCGGAATACGCGACCCAGGTACGAGCCGTTCTCATAACCGCAAAGGGATGCGATCGTATCCAAAGTGTAGTCTGTTTCAAGAAGCAGCTTTTTGGCCTCCTCCAGTCGCAAATTCGTTGCGTACTCGATCGGGGTGACACCGTATTCCAAACGGAAGCGGCGGGTCAAGTCGGAAGGTTTGAGTCCGAGATTGTCCGCTATGCGTTTCATACTCAAATCGTCGAAAAGGTGTCTGTGAATGTAGCCGGCTGCGAGCTGCATTCGAGGCTCCTTTTTTTTTCTGCGTTTTTCCATATATTTGTATTCCAACAAGGTTAAATGCAGCAAATCCATCAGCATGTGCATGGAAAGATGATTTTCCTTAGACAAGCTGCCGTATTCTAGCCATGTTTTGCGCAAGTAAGAGTATGTCGATGAAAGGCGGTTCACATCGTTGATCGTGACTTTGCCTGAAGGCAGCACGCCTAACGAGGGATCGGGTTCCATAAGCGGGGTAAATACGAGCATGTGAAAAGTAATCTCCCCTAAAGATTTGCGTTTGAACAGGGAGCCCGGCGGCACGATCACGAGATCTCCGAAGGAAGCTGTGCCTGTCTGTTTCCCGATCGTATATTCGAATGCGCCGGTCTCCATGCCGATAATGACGTGATGCGCATGAACTTCTTCAGGCCTGAAAAATTCCTTGCGAGGGCCGATGTAGTTGCACATGTGCAACTTATATGGATGCTGTAACACGATTGAACACCTCCCAATCAAATCCTGTACTAGAAGTTTAACACGGACAAAAACTAAAAAACATTGAAAAAAGTGATAAAAATATCAGAATTCCGTGTGTTTATAATGAAACTTTGTGGGTGTAACATGAAAGGAGAGATCTCGAACGACTATATAAACATCGCAAACCGGTTTCATGCATGAATCGGGCAAGGCGCTTGAAATGGAGTGGGGAAAATGGATATCGCATCTAGTCCGAAGGAAACGGCCAATCGTAAAACATCGGGGATTATCGATACGGATGTGCATCAATCGCCAAAAAGCAAAAAAGATCTGCTTCCATATTTGCCAAAAGTTTGGCATGAGCAATTTTTGACCGGCGGCATCGGATTGTCGAATTTTTATCCTACTCCGATAGGCGTCTCCCGTAAGGACGCGACGCCGGAAGGAGACGGAGCCGCAGGCTCGGACCCGCAATTTATGATCGAGCATCATTTGGAAGCGTACGGCATCGAATATGCGATTCTTACGGGCGGTATAGAGACGGCTTTAGCTTTGCATCCCGATGTGGACTACGGGAACGCAGTCATCCGGGCTTACAACGACTATATGATTGAAAACTGGCTTCCCGTCGATCCGCGCTTTAAAGGATCAATCGCAGTGAATGTAAGCGATCCGGCAGAAGCCGTGAAAGAAATCCAACGTGTGGGAGGACATCCCGACGTCGTTCAAATCATTGTGTGCAGCGGCGTGAAAACACCGTACGGCAATCGGATCTATCATCCGATTTACGAAGCGGCCGAACGTTTCGGACTGCCTTTTGCCATCCATCCCGGCTCGGAGGGCAAATTGTATCCGCCTACTCCCGTAGGCTACCCGACAAGGTATATGGAATGGCATAACATCATTCCGCTGACGTTTATGGCCCATGTCAACAGCATGGTGTGCGAGGGCGTATTCGAGAAGTTTCCCGGTCTGAAGTTTGTGGGCATTGAAGGAGGCGTAGCGTGGCTGCCTCATCTGATGTGGCGGATGGATAAAAACTATAAAGCGCTGCGCTCGCAAACGCCATGGTTGAAAATGCTTCCTTCCGAGTACATCAAGCAAAATGTCCGTTTGACGACACAGCCGATAGAAGAACCGGAGCGGCCGGAGGAGCTTGTGCAAATTTTCCGGATGATCGATGCGGAGAAGACGGTGTTGTTCTCTTCGGATTATCCGCATTGGGACTTCGACAATCCGAAAGTGGTTCTTCCTTCGATGCCGAGGGAAATGAAGGCGAGGATTTTGGGTGGAACCGCCGCCGAGCTTTACGGATTGACGCTTCGGTCCGAGCAATCGGGGGGGAACGGCTGATGGAACGTTACCCGGTTTTGCGGATCGACGAACTGCCCGAGTTCGGTCATAAGATTGTGGAAGCGAAGGGGATCCAGTACGGGATTTATCGGATTAACGGTCAATACTATGCATGGAGAAATGTTTGCCCGCACGCAGGGGCCCCGGTATGTGTCGGGAAAGTTTGCGGAACGAGACTTCCGTCTTTGGTTTACGAATACAAATACGGGCGCGAGAACGAAATATTACGGTGCCCGTGGCATGGATGGGAATTCGATTTATTGACCGGCGAGCATTTGGTTGATCCTGAAACCCGGCTGAGAAAAGGAAAGCTGGCGATAGGCGACCAGGAGCATGAAAATCTTGAGCCCGGCCATATCGAGGCCGATCGAGAGTACATTTATTTATTGATTTGACGCAACTATATTGCCTTGTGAGCTGAAGCTGCAAGGCAATCCCTTCTGGAATGGAATGAAACGTTAAAATCTATAGTTCAACTTACATAGTAACAGACTAGAGAAACCATACGAGTATATCAAAACAAGGCGGGTTAACGATGAAAAAAATGAAGTTGGGTTTGATTTTGGGGCTGCCGGCATTATTGGCTCTTGCAGCCGGTTGTGGTGCTTCGGACGGCGAAAAAGGGAAAACACCGGCAACTGAGGCGGCACCCGAACCAGTCACTTTAACGTTTAGGCCTTCCGAAACGATGACGGACGCCCAAGTTGAAAAATTTATAAAGGAGCCGTTGAAAAAGAAGTTTCCGCACATTACGCTCGAAGTAGTGAGATTCGGCAACGGTGTTACGTGGGAAAGCGCTGTATCGGCCAATCAAGTTCCCGATTTATTCGCGACAGCCTACAAGTCGACCGAACTATTCGTCAAGCTGCAGATCGCGGAGGATCTGAGTCCTTTCATCGCCAAACATAAACTCGATATCGGCAAGTTCGAGCCGGTGGCGGTCAACACGATCAAATCGTTCGGAACAAAGGGCGAGCTTTTCGGTCTTCCCTATGAGACGCATTATGGCGCGTTATTTTACAACAAAGATATTTTCGATAAATTCGGCGTGTCCTACCCGAAAGACGGGCTGACCTGGGATGAGGCAATCGCTATCGGCAAAAATTTGACCCGGACGGAAAGCGGCTTAACCTATATCGGCCTCGATCCTTCGAGCCCTGCGGCCGTCAATGTGGCGGTAGGCCATTCGGTCGGAACGGGCGATATCGTGAAGATCAATAACGAAAGCTGGAAACAAATATTTTCCATGCTCCAGAAAGCTTATGAGGTGCCCGGCTTCGTACAGGACAAGAAATATACGTATGGCGTCAATTCATTTTTGAAAGACAGAAATTTGGCGATGTTTTCGAGCTGGGAAAATGATTTGCTAGGGAAACTAAGCGATGCCCTAACAGAAGGAAACCCGATGAACTGGGATATGGTCACGCATCCGAACTTTAAAGAAAATCTCGGTCAAGGAAGAGATGCGGCTGCACATGCTTTCTTTATCAGCAATAAGAGCAAGTATAAAGAAGAAGCATTCCAAGTGATGAAGATGGTGACGGAGCCCGAAGTCCAGTCCCTGTTCAACCGCAATGGCGTGCTGACGGTGTTGTCCAAAACCGAAGAAGTGAAGAAGGAATACGGGAAAGAGATTCCGGTATTGCAAGGGAAAAATACGGCTGCCATATTCAAAATGACGCCTTCTCCCGTCGTGAGTCATACGTACTATTCCATCATAAGCTCGCAGCTGACAAAGGCGGCCAGCTCCGTAGCTTTGAAGCAAAAAGATGTGAATACGGCGCTAAGGGATGCGGAAGAAGAGGCGACCAAATTAATCGCAGTCGAATTGAAAAAATAACCTATACGTTGATGAGCGATTAGCGGAATTTCAGGGAAATGCTCGCCGAGGTCATTCGGATAACTTGTATTTATGGAAGCTACCGATGTTTGAGGTCTACGCGGAGTCACGAAAGTGGCTCCCTTTAGCGTTAACAAATGCAAAGGGCCGAGTTCGTTTATGGAACCGAATCCGTGATTTTGTAATGACGAAATTGTGAGAAAAATGAAGGGAAGCAACGCTCTGATGGGGAAATAGTAGGAATCCGCAAATTCCAACTATCCGTTCCCCAACAAATAGCGGCCAGTGTGAACCGCTAGGGATAGATCTGTTGTTGTTGTTTGGTATTATTGGAAGAGCCCGGTGTACAATTGTTGGATGGGGGCAGGTGAAGTACGATGATAGATCCGGATAAATTAGCGGAGATATTTGCCAGTGGTTCCTATGATATAGAAGGTGTCTACCGTTTCGTCATTCAACCCAAAAGCGCATCGCGTGAATTCAGGACTGTAAAGTATGGGTTTCTGTTTGCGATTGGCGGAGAGGCCAGAATACGTGCAAATGGCTCTGTCTACAGCTTGCGGCCAGGATCAGTCTTTCATGCGGCGCCGGACATACATCTGGAATGGCAGGTTGTAGGGTTATCCCAGTTCAAGTATGATTTGTTATTTTATAGCGTGGACAAGTCGGAGGATGGCAGCGGCGAACATTTTTGCGATTGCCATTTCATGCTGGAGCCAGGGGCGATCCCTGGAATGCTGGAATTGCTGGATATGCTGCATCAGAATATTCATGCTACAGGGGGGATTGCGAAGCTTCGTGTCAAGCAAATTTTTTTAAGCATCATGCATCAAGTGCTGGTAGTCTGCAAACTTCGGGAAAGCAGCGGTCCATCAACCAAGAGGGTGATAGAGGATGCCGTTGCCTACATGAATGGGCATTACATGAACACAGTGACGCTTGACGAATTGGCAGAGATGCACGCCATGAGTTCCAAACGCTTCTCGTATTATTTTCATAAGTATACTGGATACCGGCCGATTGACTACGTGATTCATTATCGGATGGAAAAAGCGAGTGAACTGCTGAAGACAGGCAATTTTCCCATTCGCGATATTGCGGCCAGTGTCGGTTATTCCAATCCTCTCTACTTCAGCAGACTATTCCAAAAGAAATTCGGGATGTCTCCTTCCGCCTACAACAAAACCTTTGTGACTGAAGCCCCCCTTTCACAGCCTCCCAATAAAAATTAGACAATTATTCATAATGGATTGGTTGTTTTTGCAATGAAGCGCAATTCTCCTCGCTTAGGTTGGGCAATTTTCATCATTTCGCGAATTCACGACTCTCCCGGAAATCCGACTTTATTTGACAAGCCCGTTTTTAGATAATTATTCATATTTCATTTGCGATTTGTGTATTCACATTTGTTGCGGTTCTTGCTACACTATTGCAGTGCATATTATTGATAATAATAATCATTATCATCAATGTTGAAAGGATATTGAACGTCCCGCACTCATCGGCGATTGGTTTGACTTCGCCAGCAGGCGGCCTTTGGCATTGAGGCGCTTTTGCCGATTCGGGCTCATTTTATTCGATAGGGAGGATGGACAAATTTTGAGAGAGAAAAAACAGCTCTGTATCGGACTGTCCTTGTCTGCTACTTGGAAGAAAGGAAATAGCGGACAGCAGAGCGACAGTGGAGCGAAACCGTTTTCGAACGATTCTTTCGTTCAACTGGCGAAAATGGCGGAAAAGGCCAAGCTTGATTTTGTTTTTAAGCCGGACGCACTTTTTCTCCACACCGAGGGGCAGGGTCATTCTTCCCGCTTCGCTAGTCTCGACCCGACGATTATGCTGACCTCAATTGCTCGTGAGACGGAGCGCATCGGGTTGGTTACGACGGTATCCACCTCGTTCAATCCGCCATTTGTAGTCGCCAGACAGCTTCAGTCCTTGCATTGGCTCAGCGATGGGCGTGCCGGTTGGAATATTGTTACTTCCATTGGAGGTGCGGAGAATTTCACCAACTCTCCCATGCCTTCATCTGAAGAAAGGTATGCGAAAGCGATTGAATTCACCGACGTCGTGCGCAGGCTCTGGGAAAGCTTTCCGTACGAGGCGCTTACGACGGATAGCGCGTCGGGTCAAGCCGATGCCGGCAAGAAGATTTCGGCAATCCATCATAACGGCGAATATTTCAGTGTCAAAGGTCCGCTCAATTTGCCGGCTCATGCATCGGGAACGCCGCCCTTGTTTCAAGCCGGCGCTTCGGATTCGGGACGCAATTTTGCCGCTTTGGTAGCGGATGCGATTTTTGCATCGACGCCCGACATGGCTTCGGGCATTGAATTGCGTCAAGACTTGCGGAAGCGCGCCAAGGCGCATGGCCGCTCTCCGGACGCGGTGCGCGTGCTGCCCGGGTTGTATTTTTTTCTGGCCGATACGCGCAGCGAGGCGCGCGACATGTATCGGGAGGCGCACGCCCATCTGAGTATGGAACGTCGGTATGCTTCCGTCCAGTCGATTCTTGGCCTCCGGCTTGACGGTATGCCGTTGGATCGGCGTGTTACGGCCGACATGCTGCCGGATCCCCGCCAGCCCGTGCGCAGTCGGACACACGCCGATCTGCTGCGCAGGTTTATTGTGAACCGGCAGCCGACTGTGGAGGAATTGCTGTCACGGCCGGAGGTTGTCGGTTCGGCGCATTGGGTGGTTGCAGGAACCGCCGAGGAAGTGATGCGGGAGATGATAACGTGGTTCGAGGCTGGCGCCATGGACGGCGTAATCGCTTTGCCGGGCGGATCTATCCATTCGCTGGAGTTGTTTCTCGATGAGCTGGTGCCGATGCTGGTCGAACAGGGGTTGTTCCGGAGTGAATATACGGGCACAACCTTGCGCGAGCATCTGAGGATCACGTAGGCCAAGTCACGGGCGGTCGATACGCTTGTACAATATGAAGAAAAACGAGGCGATTATACAATGCATGACAAGGATTTGTTCGACATAACGATTGTTGGCGGCGGTCCCGCCGGTTTGTTCGCCGCATTTTACAGCGGCTTGCGTGAAATGAAAACAAAAATTATAGAATTTCAGCCCTTTCTGGGCGGCAAGGTGCATGTTTATCCGGAAAAGATGATTTGGGACGTGGGCGGATTGATGCCTGCTCCCGGTTCCCGACTGATCGAGCAAATGGTCGCACAAGGCCTGACGTTTGAGCCGGAAGTAGCGCTCGGGGAAAAGGTCACCTCCATATCCAGAGATGCTGCGGGACATTTCATTCTGTACACCGCTTCGAGCCGATCGCATCGGTCCAAGACCGTGCTGTTGGCGATCGGGGGAGGTATCCTGAAGCCGATCAAGCTGGAAATCGAGGGGGCCGAGCGATTTGAGGTTGCGAATTTGCATTACACCGTTAAATCGCTTGCCCGCTTTAAAGGGAAAACCGTACTGATCTCCGGGGGCGGCCATTCCGCCGTTGACTGGGCGAACGAGTTGGGGCCGATTGCCAAGCAAGTGCACCTGACCTATCGGAAGGATGCGTTAAAAGGCGGCCATGAAGCCGACATCTCGCGGCTCAAGAGCAATTCCGTCGAATGCTTGCTGAACACTTCGATCGAAAGGCTGATCGCAACCGCTGATCATGAGAGGATCGAGACCGTCTTGCTGAAGCGAAATGAGGACGGGACCCTATTCAAGCTTGCGGTCGACGAAGTAATCATCAATCATGGCTACGAGCGAGACAAGGAATTGCTGGCCAATAGCGAGGTTAAGATCGTATTGCAGGACAATCGCATATCGGGTACGCCCATGAGCGAAACATCGGTGCCCGGAATTTATGCCGCTGGCGACGTATTGCAGCACGAAGGCAAGCTGCACCTGATAGCCGGAGCGTTCCAGGATGCGGCTAACGCGGTAAACAAAGCGAAACAATTTGTCGCGCCCGATGCCCAGTCGTACGGGATGGTGTCCTCGCATAATGAATTGTTCGCACAGAAAAACCGCGAAATGCTGAAGCATTTGTATGCAAGCAAATAAACCGGGAAAGAGGAATGGAAATGAACAGAATGACTGGCTGGATAATTTTGCTTGTTTTGCTGGCGGTCGTACTGGCAGGGTGTTCGGCTGCGCCTGCGGAAAATCGCGCCTCTGAGCAGGCTTCTGCATCAAATGGGGAAAATAACCAATCCGCCGGTGCGAGTCAGCCCAAAGCAAACGAGGCCGGGACGGAAGGCTGGCCCAGAACGATTAAGGATGCCGTCGGCCATGAGGTCGTATTAAAGAAAAAACCTGCGCGAATTGCTGTGCTTCATCCCGTGTATTTGGATTACTTCTTTGCCTTGGACGAGCCTCCGTTTGCCGCAGTAAACGCGGCGGAAGCCATGAAAAACTTCGCCACCCTGCAGCCCTATGCGGGAAAAGCCAAAATTCTGGATCTGGGCAGCGGACGAGAAGTGAATCTGGAAATGATCACGCAGGTCAGTCCCGACGTCATCGTGACGTTCAAAGGCCACATCGATTCCATTTACGATAATCTGGTCAAGATAGCTCCCGTCATCCAAATTGATTTCTCCGACAGCTGGCAGAACACGACAATGCTCTGCGCCAGAATCGTCGGCAAAGAGAAGCAGGCCGAGAAGTACATTCAGGAGACACGCGAGCTGATCAAGAAAACCCAGGATAAGATGGGCGAGCGCATGAAGCAGACCTTTGCGATGTTCCGCATTGACGGCAAAGCCAATTACTTCGCTCCGGGCACAATCAATACGATGTATTACATTCCTACAGGATTTGGCTTGCTGGCTCCGAAAGGATATCCGGAGGACAGCCAAACGATTTCATTGGAGGCTTTATCGCAAATGAATCCGGACTACATCATTTTCCAACATGATATTGAGGTTGCCAAAGCGTCGGTGAAGGAAAAGGAGTCGCTCCATGTGTGGAAATCGCTGGAGGCGGTTAAAAACGGCCATGTTTTGTTTTTTGACAATTCTCTCAATACGGCAAGTGTCCTGGCTGTCCGCTTGGCCGCAGAAAAGCTGATGGAGATCGCAAACTAAAGCATATCGTATATATGAACATCCGCAAATGAGCAGCAAAGACGATTCGCGACACGCCTATGCCTAGTGGTTTCGGATGCGTCTTTGCCCTCCGCAAGAACATAAAGAGTAGCGTGACTGATGCCTTGCCGCCAGCAGACGGTAATTGCAGATTGCGGACTATAATGTCATTGCAAACCGAAGTTGAATCGTTTATTATGGATATAACAGATCCGTATTAAGAGGAATCTTGGGAAGGGAGGAGGGAACCATGCAGTTCTCCAAAAGTACAGATTACGCACTACACGCCTTACTTCATTTGGGTCACTCGGATCGTCGCAACAATGTCGGAATCAAGGAATTATCTGCGAGACTTAGCGTTTCTGAAAGCTATTTATCCAAAATCATGTCCAAGTTGAGGCAGGATGGAATCGTACGTGCAGTACCGGGGGTGAACGGCGGTTATGAGCTGGCACGGCCGGCCGAACAGATTACTTTTCTTGACGTGATTCAAGTGATTGAAGGAAGACAGCAATTGTTCGAATGCTCGAATTCGAATTCGCAGCAGCATCAGTTGTTAGCGGAAGCGGGGGCCGTACCAAGCGAGCAGGAATGTCCAAAGAAGAGCGGATGTTTGGTTGAGAAGGTGATGGACGGCGCGGAACAAAATCTGCACCGATACTTGCGGGAGCACACGATCCAGTCGGTGCTGGATGAGGCATTCAAGCGTTGCAACCATGAGGTAAACAAGAAGTGATACGCTTCTTGCGTCTAATTATGGACATTGTAGATCTATGGAGGCTGATGAGAATGATGAAGAATCAACAACTCGATGCGGTGATTATTGGCGGCGGCCCAGCAGGGTTGAACGCCGCTCTCGTGCTGGGGAGGGCGAGGAAACATGTAGCGGTGATCGATGAAGGCCGTCCTCGTAACGCCGTGACTCGAGAGGCCCACGGATTTCTTACCCGCGACGGAATAAGCCCTAGTGAATTTCGGCAAATTGCGAAGGAAGAGATCAGCGCCTATCCCTCCGTGCTTTTCGTAGCGGATACGGCCGTGTCGATTGCGGGAACGGACGGTCATTTTCAAATTGCGACTGCGCAAGGAAATACATTTGCAAGCAAAAAGCTGTTATTTGCCATCGGAATGAAAGATCGGCCACTGGACATTCCTGGACTGGCGGAGGTTTATGGGAAAAGCGCATTTGTATGTCCGTATTGCGATGGCTGGGAATTAAGAGACGAGCCGCTCGTCGTCATTAACAAAGGAGCAGAGCTCATGCACTTCGCTCCATTGATATCCGGTTGGACGGACCGTTTTACTGTCTGCACGAACGGTCCCGATGAGCTGACGGATGCTCAGCGCGAGGAGCTCCAGCGAAATCAAGTGCCTATATTCGACTCGCCGATTCAGAACATCGATTCCGACGACGACGGGATCGTGCGTCAAGTCGTGCTTGAAGACGGTACGTCGATTCCGTGCAGAGGGATCTTTTTCAAGCCAGATCTGGTTACGGGATCGGACTTACCGCGAGCCATCGGATGCGACATCACGGAAACGGGATCGGTTGTTATCGACAGCTTCGGGAAAACGAACGTTTCTGGCGTCTATAGCGCCGGGGATGCGGCATCGCGAGTTCATCAGGCTATTGCAGCCGCTTCTATGGGCGCATTGGCCGCCGCAGCCATAAACAATGAATTGAATATAGAGGCATGGAGAGAAAACGGATGAATAGATCAGATACAAACGCGACGCCAACATCGAATGATTTCTTGCGAACGGGATCATGGCGCCGGTCTCGGGCAGGCTGTTCGATAAGTTCGGAGCGCGGGTAACAGCGACGGTCAGCTATCGCAGGACAATCCCTGTGATTGCTGACCGTTGTTTTGGCTTTCGATAGCAGCGGAGAAGCCGGAGGATATCGCATTCGCAATTGAAGACGATCGTCGGGCTACCGCCGATATCCCCGTCGGATACTTGGTGACGGCAAGCGCGCATGATCTTTCCTGGTTTTAAGAGGATAAAAATAAGACTACATCCCTTCAAATATAGGGAGTAGTCTTATTTGTTTGGCTTTGCCTACAACTTCACGTATACATGTCTAGGCTTCTGTGAGGATTGCCCTTTTCAACGCCGCTTTAGGTTCTTCCTCGGTCGCTTGTTTGACGCGTTTAATAAAGAAGGAAAGCAGCAAGCCGATGACGCCGATCCCGACAATAACGAGGTAAGCATCATTGATACCCTGAATGGAAGCTTCCATGAGCAGATGCTCTTGCGTAGCACCCTTTGCTGCGCCTGAAGCGATCATGTCCTGCATATGCGTCTTCGTACGGTTGGTCATAACGGTAACGAGAAGAGAAGTGCCCACGGCGCCGGCTACCTGGCGAATCGTATTGGAGATTGCCGTACCATGCGCATTTAGTCTATTCGGCAATTGATTCAAGCCTGCGGTTTGCACCGGCATCAGCAGCAAGGCCATCCCGATTCGGCGCCCCGTAGACATGAGAACCAGATAGGTATAGCTGGTCGAGTCCGTCAAGTTGATAAAGCCGATCGTGGTGGCGATCGTAATGACCAGGCCGACAATGGATAGCCACTTCGCGCCAAAACGATCGAACAGCTTGCCTGTAACCGGCATCAGGAAGCCCATCACAAGCGCCCCTGGGAGCAGCAACAGGCCGGATTCCAGAGCCGTATATCCGCGGGCATTCTGAAGGTAGAGCGGAAGCAGCATCATATCCGCGTACATCACCATCGTAACCGCGATATTAATGATCGTCGTTAAGGTGAACATCTTATATTTGAATGCGCGAAGATCCAGCAGCGGATTCCGGGACACCAGCTGTCGCCAAGTGAACAGGGCAAGAGCGACGAGGCCCGTCACGATGGACCCGATGACTTCCGGGCTAGACCATCCTTCGCTGCCGGCCCGGCTGAAGCCGTATAGCAACGCCCCAAATCCGACGGTGGAAAGAAGGACGCTGAGCATGTCAATTTTGGTATTGCCCCGCTCCGATACATTTCGCAGAAAAATAAATCCGCAGACAATCACAATGACGGCAAGCGGGATCATGCCGTAAAACATCTTTTCCCAGGCATAATTTTCAAGAATGTAACCGGCAAGAGTAGGCCCGATCGCAGGGGCGAATATAATGGCAAATCCCATCATGCCCATGGCGGCTCCCCTTTTCTCGGGGGGGAATAGCGTTAGGATGACATTCATGAGCAACGGCATAATAATGCCTGCGCCAGCCGCCTGAATCATGCGCCCGGTCAATAGAACGGGGAAGCTCTCTGAGAGGGCGGATACGACCGTGCCGACAAGAAAGATCATCATCGAGGCTTGAAATAGCTGCCTGGTGGTAAATCGCTGCATGAAGTAGGCTGTAATCGGGATCAGCACCCCGTTAACGAGCATGTAGCCCGTAGTCAGCCACTGGGCAGTTGCTGCCGTAATGTTAAAATCGATCATAAGCTCCGGGGTGGCAACGCTCATAATCGTTTGATTCAGCGTTGCAAGAAAGGCACCCAAGATCATAATGAACAAGATGGGTCCTTTTTTTATGGAATTGCTGTTTGTTTCCTTGCTTGTACTCAACTTGCCCCATCCTCTCCAAAATATAATCTAGACTTAATTTACAATGTGTAAGATAATTAACATTGCATAAATTAGATTATAATCAGAAAGCGTGGTCTTACAAGCAACACATCTTTACGAAATGTAAACTAATGATCACCATCTATATGTTGTGTAGTTTAATTTGAAAATATATGACGAATATCGGATTATTGTAAATTTCCAAATGGAGGAGTGAATAGGAAATGACAGAACATACAAAGCTGCGTATCGATCCCAGAAAAATTAGGACGCGTCAGCTGCTCAAGGATGCTTTCATTGATCTGCTGCAGGAAATGGATATTGAAAAAATAACAGTTAACCGGATCGCAGAGCGCTCTACCATTAACCGTGTTACCTTTTATCTGCATTATCGCGATATCCCAGATATGATGGAGAAGATGGCGGATGATATGGCTGAAGACATTCAGCGTGTTTTGAACCAATCCCCTGTGAATCATTCCGTTGAAGAGATCGATTCGTTGATGTTGGTGTTGGTCAGTTTGCTCGAGCATATTGCCGAACATTCCAAATTCTATAAAATCATTCTTGGTTCGAAACGAACGCCAATCTTTACGGAACGTTTGCTAAAGATGTTGTCGGGAACGATTGCCTCGCGAATAGACAAATTGGGAAGCGATTCCATCCTTACTAAATCGGGTATTCCAAAAGATATTGCGGTATGGTACGGCTCCGCGGCCTTGATCGGTACGATTGTGGCTTGGCTGAGAAACGATATGCCGTATACGCCGCTTTTTCTAGCCAAGCAGTTTTCAATGCTAGTGAGGAATCATCACGCGATAGAATAAAGGGTCTGCGGGAACGATGCGAGGAGCATGATAAAGAGTCGGCTAGAATAGCCGACTCTTTAACTTCGTTCACGCAATATGTATATAAGCTAAACGGGGTGTCGATTCCCCGTTCATCCAGACAACAGTCGAAGGCGGGAACTTATGTACCGCGCAGCCAGCTGCAGCCCGGAGATCTTGTGTTTTTCTATTCGCCCATTCATCATGTGGCGATTTATATGGGGAACGGCAAAATTTTGCACACGTACGGTAAAGGCGGGGTCACGATTTCCAACCTTAATTCCGGAAATTGGAACAGAAATTACACTACGGCACGTCGTGTGCTTCCGAAATAACGGACAAGCATCGGTAGCCGGCGCCAGCGCGTGCGAATATTGACAATTATCGATGAAACATTAAAGAGAAGTGAGTGGAAAAAGAGCTGCTTCGCTCTAATACCACTCACTTTTTCTTCAACAGAAGCGGATCGACCTTTCCTTGACTTCAACGATATTCGGGGAAGGCGCCGTCCAAGCCCGTCACCGCAAAACCGGAGGTACCGGACTGGGGTTTTCGACCGAATAGGTTAGTTGTACCTATCGAACCGGCGCACGACGCATATTATAGCTAAGAATAGGTATAGGGGAGATTCGGTTGACCAAATATCTCATCGTCAATGCTGATGATTTCGGATTATCGGTCCGAGTAAACGAAGGAATTCTCGAGGCCCATCGGAACGGAATTGTAACAAGCGCTACCCTGATGGCCAATATGCCCGGGTTCAATCATGCCGTTTATATGGCCAACCGGACCTCATCATTAGGCGTAGGGCTGCATTTGAATTTGAGCTCCGGCAAGCCGCTCTCGCCAATAGAAAGCGTGACCTCCCTCGTAGGAGCCGACGGCTGCTTCTCGGATAAGAGGAGCGGGTGGAGGGACGAGGACATTGAACGGGAATTGGATAAACAATTCAACAGGCTTGTATCGGCGGGAGTTATGCCAACCCATCTGGACTCCCATCATCATATCCATCTTGAAGTCCCCGCCGTTTATGACATCATGGTCAAGCTGGCCATCAAGAAACGGATCCCAGTGCGGCTGCATCCTTGGTCACCGTATACGGAGAGTGGCCTCGTCGGCACAGATAGTCTCATTATGGACACATACGATCAAGATGACGGAGCGGAGCGTCTGCTTGCGCATCTGCAAGATTTAACGGCAGGTACGACGGAATTGATGTGTCATCCCGGGTATGCCGACTCGGAAGCTCGATCGAGCATCGCCGCGCAAATGAAAAGGGAAGCAGAGCTGCGGACGTTTACCGATCGTCGGATTATGGAGGAGATTCGTCAAAGCTCGATCCGACTGATTGACTTCAGAAATCTTCCGGTAACCGACAATAGCCCGATACGGGGCGAATCCGACGTTTCTTTGAATTCGCACCCCCATTTATCCGAAGCAATCGAACCTGCACCCGACCCTTCCGGCGGACGCAAGCTTAACAAAAGGAAGCCGTTCTTCAAAAGACGCAAAAAAGGGATCATTCGAAAGAAACGATCTACCCGCGCCAAAATGAATAGAACGTCCCGACTTGCCGTCAAGAAGCGACGGCGGAAAACGAAGTCGCGATAATCGTTCCAATAGGGTCAGGCGTAATAGTAATGCCTGACCCGTCGCTTTGGTTTACCGAATCACACATAATGACAAGTAATGCGAAAACCGGACATTCGTTTCCGGCAATGGGCGTGGTAGGGTAAATATATTCCTGAACAAAGAGGTGGGCGCGACAGATGGAAATGTATCCATGCGGAGAATATGGTCTGGGAGGTAATCTCTATGCAAGCTATACATAGCTTGTTTCCGAAACTATTTCAAGGCGAATCGCTGGAGGGGCTCGCGGATAGCTTGCATGAGACGGGAATCGGCAGCGTCGATCTGCTTATTCGCGACGGCTATTGGGTCACGCCTTCGGGACTCGGGAAGGAAGCGCCCGACTATGTCCAGTACATGCAGCAGCGGCGAATCGAAGTGCCATTTGCCACTACCTCTTATACGCCGGAGATGCTGCTGAAGGATCCGGGTCCGCTGGAAGTAATGGCCGATTTGGGAATACGGAGCTTTCGCATGGGGTACTTGCAGTACGATGCTTCGGTTCCCCTCGACAGCCAATTAACGGACGCGCGGGTTCGAATGGAGAAGCTCGCCGAGCTTTGCTCGAAGCATCGAATGAAAGCGATTTATCAAGTGCATCACGGACGCTCCCAGCTGATCCAGCATTCGATGTCGGCGCTGACGATCGTACGCGATTTGCCCCCGGAGCATGTCGGCATTATGCTTGATCCGGGAAACCAGTACCATGACGGCAGAGAGAACAGCGGCAAAGCAGTAGCGCTGTTGGGACGGTATTTGGCGGCGATCGGCGTCAAGGATGTTGCCGTCATGCAGGATGCGTCCAAGCGCCATTTACCGAATAAAGGCTGGTCGACCGTATGGGCTCCTTGCCAGGAAGGCTTAATCGATTGGCATGAAATTAGCGAAAGCATGCAAGTGTTGGACAGTCCGGTTATCGTGAATTTGCAGATGCACTATCATTTGCCTGATCGAAGGGTGCTGCTGGATACGTTGAGGGAAGAGTGGGCCTATGTCGTAAACGCGTTCGGAAAGAGGGATGGCCGCTCGGCATGAACGAGGCCTCCGGCATTATCCAACGATTGTCTTGAAACGGCGTCAATTAGCCCGTGAACAAGGTGCGAATGAACATGAAACGGCTGCGAGCAACTGTCTGCTCTCGCAACGATAGTGTTCAACGCATCTTATTTCCGTTGCATCGAGGCGAAGCCGCATCCTTGCATCTTCAGGTGCGGTTCAGTCGTCCGGTTCATCGTAATCTGCGGAATACGCCTCTTGCGAAGCGGCCTTTTTCCGAAATTGCCGCGGGCTTGCGCCCGTATGCTTCTTATAAAATTTCGAAAACGAAAAAAGATCGTTAAATCCGAGATCAATGGCGATTTCGGATATGCTGTGCTCCCGGTATCGGAGCATTTCCTCCACTTTTTGCACCCGCACCTGATCGATATACGCCTTCAAATTTCCCCCGGTAATCTCTTTAAACCTTTTCGATATATGGCTGCGCGTGTACGACAGCTCATCGGCCAGTTCATTGATCGTGATCGCTCTTCCGTTTCGGATCAAAACCTTTTCCGTAATGAGCTTCACCAGCTGATAGGACAAATCGTCGGCTTTATGAAAGTCGTCGGACTGCACGTAACGAAACATCGTTTCCAGGAAGCCGTTGACGAATGCTTTCTCGTAGTCTTTATAGGCTGTACCGGGAATCGCCATTCGGAAAGAGGAAATGAGTCTGCTTGTGAACATGTTGCCGTGAATGTGCCCGCCCCATACGGGAGCGTCATCGACTTGCCGTTCGAATTTTAATGTAATCCAGGTGAGATCGGGCCTGTCGTAAGTAAACTCGTGAGTCCAGCCCGGAGGAACGAGCAGCATATCTCCCGTCTGGAGAGCAAGCGGCTGGCTGAGCAATCCGCTATGGACTACGCCTTGAGTAATGATCTCGAGCTGCCAATATTCGTGCGTGTGCGACTCGACGGCAAATTGCTTCTTACCCGAACTGCAGTATACGGAAAGTATGTTGGATTTCATGGGCGTCCTCCTCGCATCATCCGTAATGCTAACCAAGAGCACACATAATTACAAGTATTGCAAAATCCGAACATTCGTTTTGCACAGAGTGAATGGTAAATTAAATGTATTATAAATCAAAGAGGTGAGCGCTTACAATATGATGAATATCGGCGTTCTCGGATCGGCAAAGACAGTCAGATTTGCGTAACCGCAGCGCGGAGAAGAGGGGCGGCAGAAGGTAAGGATAAGAGATTGTATTGCGAGGGGAGCGCGAATCCGATGGCGAAATATGTGAAGATAAGCTGCTTGCAATATCCGAAATGGTCGATTAACCCATTGGCGGACATGGAGGAAGTCGTCCAGCTTGTCATCCGGGGCTGGGAGAAGCAGTTGGACAATGTGCTGCCCGACCGTCCGGACATGGTCGTACTGCCGGAATGCTGTGACGATCCGAGGAGGTCCGGACAAACATTGGAATGGTTGTACAGCTTTTACCGTTACCGGGGAAACCGGATCGCCGATTTTTTCGCCTCCGTCGCCAAAGCGAATCGGTGTTATATCGCCTACAGCGCGATGATCGAAGCGGCCGACGGGAGCGTCCGCAACGCTGCCGTGGTGATCGATCGTGCCGGGGCGGTTTGCGGCGTGTACCATAAAAACTTTTTAACGATCCGGCAAAAATCGACTTCCGGCACTTTATATGGCAAAGAAGCGTCGGTTATCGAGACCGATTTCGGGCGGGTTGCCTGCGTCATCTGCTTCGATTTGAACTTCAACGAGCTGCTGGAGCAATATGCGCGGCAAAAGCCGGACTTGATCTTGTTTCCTTCCGCCTACCACGGGGGCTTGATGCAGGCTTATTGGGCTTATGCGTGCCGCGCCCATTTTGCCGGTGCCGTATGGGCTCCGAATCCTTGCTCGATTGTTTCTCCTGTAGGCGAAACGATTGAGGAAAGTACGACCAATTATTCGTTTTTGACCCGAACGGTCAATTTGGACTGTGCCGTCGTTCATCAAGACTATAATATACCGCGATTGCAGGCGATGAAACAAAAGTACGGTCCCAAAGTCCATGTTCATGATCCGGGACGATTGGGAGCGATACTCGTTTCCAGCGAGACCGACGAATTTACGGTCCGACAAATGATCGAGGAATTCGACTTGGAGCTGCTGGACGACTATTTTACAAGATCGCGCGCCGATCGCTGCAAAAGCGGGCATATGGAAACGTAAAGGCTGGCCGGGAGCGGCAAACGAATTATCGAAAGGTGCGGATCAAGCATGAACATTTTTAAAACGACGGCATCGTGCGCGATGCTGCTGGCCTTGTTGGCGGCAGCCGGATGCTCAAGCGGCACGCCGAAGGCGACTGAAGACGAGCAGGCCAAGACAGCCCAGGCGGAGAAGCCACCTGAACCGGTGACAGTCAAATTTGCGGCACATGGCAGCCAGCTACCGGTCGAAGATTTCGAGAAATATTATAAAGCTCCCGTCAGCAAAAAATATCCTCATATTACAATCGAGCGGATCGATCATACCCAGAAAGGGACCGGACTTGCGGAGCTTATTGCCGCCAGGGAAATACCCGACATTTACATGAACGGACCGCTCGATTTGGCCACCTATTTCGAGCTGGGGCTGGAAAATTCGATCGACGACTTGATAAAGGCGAACAAATTCGATACGACGCGCATTAAGCCGGAAGTGTTAAGTACGATGACCGACACGTTGGGCAGAAAAGATCTGATCGGCGTCCCTTGGTACAATCAAGGCTGGGCCATATTGTACAACAAAGATTTGTTCGACAAGATGGCTGCCGCCTATCCGAAAGATAACATGACCTGGGAAGAAATCGGCGATTTGGGCGCGAAGTTCAAAAGAACCGAAGGCGGACTATCTTATTACGGTTTGGCGCCGAGCGACGTGTTTCGCGGAGCGTACCAGCTGCGCTTGCCTTGGGTCGATGCGCAAGCGAACAAAAGCATGCTGCTGTCGCCCGGCTGGAAAGAGGTGTATGAGCTGTATGCCGGCTTGCACGACAAAGCGGGCCTCGTTCCGAAAGGAAGCGACACGTTAAGCATGTTCACCAAAGGCAATATCGCGATGATCGCCACTTCCGCTACGCGGGCGAGATCGATGCGTACGATTCCGGGGCTAAGCTGGGACGCCGCCACGTATCCGCAAATGAAAAGTGTTCCAGGATACGGTCATCAGGTTGATCCGAGCGTGCTGCTCATTCCGAAGGGCGCGAAAAATAGGGATGCCGCCTTCAAAGTCATTTCGGTCGTGCTGTCCGACGAGGTGCAGCGCAATATGTCGCGCAATGTGTGGGTGTCGGTATTGGACAATCAGTCGATTCAAGACGAGTTTGGCAAAGAGTATCCGGATCTCAACTCCAAAAATATGGCTGCGTTTACAAAGCTGAAAAGGAACGGCACGATGCCTTCGTTCGGCGGGGTAAATGCCATATCGATCGCCAACAACGCATTAACCGAAATGCTGTACGACGGCAAAGACAGCAACACGGCATTGCGCGAGGCGGATGACAAGCTGAACAAAGCACTTGAGGAACGGAAGCAGCAAAAAAAGTAACAGGCGATACAGGAAAACGGGGGAGTGCATGGCGATGGAGAATCGGGCGTTTTTGTCCCGTCCGCACCAGCTCGAACAAAAGCTTGCGCAATGGAAGGAGCAGGCCGGCGACCGTCTCAGGCTCGATTATGAGATGTCGTACAGCGGGCATAAGGTGTATGGCATTACGTTGTCCGATTGGTCCGTGCCGCAAAGCGACAAAGTAGCGGTATATGCAGCGCAGCCGCATGCGCACGAGCCTGCCACGACGGCAGGGATGATCGATGTGATCGAGCAATTGGTGTTCGGCCGTCATACGACGGGAAGCGCGACTAGCCTGGATGTGGAAAAAGTACTGGCCAAAACGATCGTCACGTTTAATCCGATCGGCAATCCGCTTGGCTCGGACCGTTCCCGGTACGACTACTATGACGGTTCCCAAATACCGAACGAACGATTTTGGTGCATCATGTTCGGAGAAGATCCGGATCGTCCGGGCAAGCAATGGCATCGTTACGATGTGTTCGATACGCGGGAGGTGAAGGCTCCCGACCCGATCGGCATCGTCTATGAGCCTGTAGACGATTTCCGCCATGTTGAACCGAACCGCAGTCAATTGTCGTCGTACTCGCGATTGTTTCGGCGCATGGATGCGCAATACCGGTATTTATACTGGCTGGATTTGCATCAGACGGAGTTCGTCAATTCGCCGACACAGTGCTGCATTTTGCTACCGCTGAAGGATGCCGCGCCACAATCCCTTCACGAAGGAAACGTCGCATGGGCGGAAGAAATTACGCAAGCTTGGCAGGAGGCGGGATATACGACCATTTCACCGAAGCACACCTCCTATACGGGAGTTCAAGCCGAGTACTTTCGCCAAAACTGGGGGAAGGTCCATCAGCGAATGAACCGGATCACTACGGAAGTGAAAAATAACGGAGCCGATTTTCCGGCGGATAAACAGATGGCTGCCGAAGCGCTGGCGATTGAGACGACTTTGCGGCGGTTGATCGGATAAGGATTCAGTCAAAAGATGTACGGCAAAGTTACAGAGCATCGGAAGGAGAACGTTCCATGACACGCAGCATATTGGTGCAAATTCCCGTCAATGAAGTATCGCAGTTTCTAGACAAGACGTCCAGGGCGCAGCTCGAATCGTTCGGACGCATCATATGGAATCCGCACAATCGGCCGCTTACACAGGAGGAACTGATCCGGTACATTCCCGAGGCGCACACAGTCGTGACGACTTGGCGCAGCGCTCCCGTGACGGACGAGGTGCTGAAGCACGCGCGGCAGCTCAAGCTGATTGCGCACATGGCCGGTGCGGTGAAGCCGTACATGACGCCGAATATATACGACCGGGGCATTCGCGTGCTGAATAGCGGGTTCGCCATTGCGGTATCCGTCGGAGAGTCGGTTCTGGCCATCATGCTGGCGCTTGGCCACAATATTGTCCAGGTCGACCGTCGTATGCGGAACGGAGAAGCATGGAAGGACGCAAGCCTCGAGACGTTTGAGCTGCGGGGCAAAACGGTCGGTCTCGTAGGACTTGGCATGGTCGCCCGAGAGGTCATCAAGGTGCTCCAGCCGTTTCAGCCGCGTCTGCTCGGCTACGATCCGTACTTCCCCGCCGATCGGGCGGCGGAGCTCGGCGTGGAGCTGCTGCCGCTGGCCGAGCTGCTGTCCCGCTCCGATATCGTTTCCCTTCATGCGCCGAAAATACCCGAGACGTACCGGATGATCGGACGCCGCGAGCTTGCCTTGCTCAGAGACGGAGCGATGCTGATCAACACGGCGCGGGGCGGACTTATCGATGAGGAAGCGTTGCTGGAGCAGTTGCGTACCGGACGGATAGTAGCGGGTCTCGACGTATTCGAGAAAGAGCCGCTGGCGGGCGACAGCGAATTCCGCAGGCTGCCGAATGTGCTGGCAAGGCCCCATCTGGCCGGAGTCAACCGGGATTCGAAGCTGCGCATCGGCTCTCTGCTGGTGGAGGAGATGCGCAGCTTCTATGAGGGCGGAACGCTGCGTTTCGAAGTGATGCGCCAACAGCTGGAATTGATGACGTGATTGAATATTTGAATGGACAATTACATGTTTACGTACCGGCCGGAGCATGACGGCGAGGTCCGTTCCTTGGTGGAACGGGCTTTTTTGTTTTCCAGGGATGCGGAAAGATGCGCTTGTTGACACCCGGCAACGGCTTCATTTATAGTATGTGTAACCGGTACCGTAACTATGAATTCTTTGTATTAAAGCTGTTATTGAGATTGTATGTAACTGTTTCCACATTGCGGGCAAGGTAACCGCGAAAGGCAAGTAGGTGAAATTCATGGCAACGATTCGTGATGTTAGCAAGCTGGCCAACGTATCCGTCGCTACGGTCTCCAGAGTCATCAATCAAAGCGGCTATGTCAATGAGGTGACGGAGAAAGCGGTGCGGCAGGCGATGGAGACGTTGAGCTACGTACCCAGCGATATGGCACGCAGCCTCGCCGGGAAAAAATCCGCGACCATAGCCTTGATCGTTCCGGACATCCTGAATCCGTTCTTTCCGGAACTGGCCCGTGCTGTCGAGGATGCGGCGCATCAGCTCGGCTACACGGTTATTTTATGCAACTCCGACCATGACCCGGAGAAGGAACGAAATTATTTCGGCATGTTGAAGAACAAGCGGATCGACGGCATTATTGTAGCTTCCTATACGATTCATCCGCAGCAGCTGCTGGAGCTGCAAAGGCAATCTATTGCGGCCGTAGTAATCGACAATCACTTTCCGTCGCATCCCATCTTGGCTCTTCAATCCAAAAATCGCGAGGGTGCCGTCATGGCGGTTCGTCATCTGCTGGACCGGGGCTGCACGACAATCGCCCATATTTCCGGTCCGTTGGAGATTTTGCCGTCCAGAGAGCGGTTGCTCGGCTACGAGCTTGTCATGCGGGAGCACGGAATGTTTGCCCCGAGCCTGATTGCGGAGGGAGATTTCCATGTAGAGGGCGGATACCGGGCCATGCAGGAGCTTCTCAAGCTTCATCCCGATATTGACGGTGTATTCGCGGGCAACGATTTGATGGCGATCGGCGCTCTGAAAGCACTCTACATAGCCGGCAAAGCAGTGCCGCAGGATGTAAAGCTGATCGGATTCGACGGCATAGCGCTTGCAACGGTCGTTCCGGAATTGAGCACGATCGCTCAACCCATCGCGGAGATGGGCAAGCTGGCCACGCATTATTTGATGCGGCAAATCCGCAACGAACCGGTCGAGTGCAAAACGCATGAGCTGGACGTGCGGCTGCTCGTTCGCCAGTCCACAACCGATTAACCAATATAGTGTAAAGGGGCCACTCTGCATGAAACGCACTCGCATAGTCGTCGTAGGAAGCTTGAACATGGATTTGGTCGTCAGCGCGCATCGGATACCGGAGATCGGGGAGACGATTTCTGGCCACGACTTTCACACGATACCGGGGGGAAAGGGGGCTAACCAGGCGGTAGGCTGCGCCAAGCTGGGAGCGGATGTTGCCATGCTGGGCGCCGTAGGCAATGACTCCTATGGAAAGGCTATCGTCGAAAGCTTGTTGTCCTATGGCGTGGCCACGGACAACATAGCTATTCTTGCGGATAATACCGGTATTGCCTCTATCATCCATACGTCGACGGATAACTGCATAATCGTTGTGCCCGGGGCTAATGCCGCGTTCGACACGGAGCGGCTGGCGGCGCTCGAGCCGCAAATCGCCCGGGCGGGCGTGCTGCTCGTGCAATTGGAGATCGATATCAAGACAGTGGAGAGAGCGTTGGAGGTGGCCAAGAGCAACGGCGTCACGACGATTCTCAACCCCGCTCCGGCGGTAAGCTTGCCGGAGCGTATGCTGCGATTGGCCGATTTCGTTACGCCGAACGAGACCGAGCTGGAGGTGCTGTGCGGCCATAAAATAAGCGGCGAAGCCGAGCTGGAGCAGGTGCTTGCCGGCTGGAACGAACGGTATGGAGGACAGCTGATCGTGACGCGAGGAGCGGCAGGCTGTTCCTACTATAGCGAGGGAAGGCTGCATACGGTTCCCGCTCTCTCCGTGGAAGTAGTCGATACAACCGGAGCGGGGGACGCCTTCAATGGCGCGCTGGCCCATTGTCTGGCGCAAGGCTGGCCGATGGAGAAGGCCGTTCCTTTCGCCGTAGCGACATCGTCACTGTCGGTGACCCGATTCGGCGCGCAAGCCGGTATGCCTCGGCTGCAGGAAGTGCTGGAGCGTTTGTCCGGCAGCTGAAGGGAACGCGCGACCCATGCGCCGATAGGAGGCGGATGGACGCTATTGCCGCATGGATCGGGCGCGGCGTCGCCCGAAGCTCTGAAATACGATCGCTTGCGAAGCTCCTTGCGGGCTTATTTCCCTTCGATGGGCAGAGCGGGGCGTCGGGTTGTTCCGTCGTCCCGCTTCTGCCTTTTTTTGCGCTTCTACAAGGATCGAACAATAGTGAAACTTTTTGGAGATTACTCTCCTATCCTTTTGCCTCGGCGGTTTCTATACTGGAACTAACTGATGAAGAAAGGATGATGGATGTGCTCGCACAGACAGAAGCAAGTGGGAGCGCCGGGCTATCCGCCAAGCCGGCCAGGCGGAAAGTCGAGCGCTGGGAGGCGCCCGTCGCCGGCTATTTGTTTATTTCGCCGTGGCTGGCCGGGTTTTGATTGGACTCCCCGGTACCGCGTTCGGGACGCTCGTGCTGCTGAACTGTTGGCGGAGCCACGCGCGAGTTCGCGGGTTAAATTGGATATGTAGATGAGCTCCCGCTAGCGGGAAATAGACAGCACTATAAAGGTTCATTTTTCGCACCGGAACAATTAACCAGAACTGAAAGCCCTTCCGTTTTTAAACAAGGAAGGGTTATTCGCTATTTTTGCGTATTTTGCAATTCTTCTTTTGAAACAATACGCCAGCCGTGTGCTTCAAGCTTCTTTATATACGTTTCTAGCGGTATTTCCTCCATTTCTATCGCAAGCGGTGTCAAAGAAACCCAGCATTCATCAGCAGCATAGTTGATAGTAACTTTTACAACTTCATATCCATTGTGAAATTGCGGGTGAAATCCCGGATCATCCAGTATATCCCCTGTGACAGGACGAATATTGGATTCGAATGTTTTCATCATGACTTCTTGTATATTCTTTTCTTTTCGTTCTTTTACGGATGTTATGAAAAGCATTAAATTTATTTTCATGGATGTCTCCTTCCTTTGTACTTACCTTTTGGAAGTATACCTCACAAGAACCAGTCGATCAATTTTCGCATCCTCCTCGACCTATGTCCCGCATCTCTCGGAGCCGTTCAATCCACGATGAGTTGTCGTAAATAGAGGAGCTGATTTCCGTTATGGCTCCGAATTTGGCTGCACTCCTGAATATAACGGCACAGGCTTCCGTTATTAGATCTGTCGGGGCGAAAATCGGTAGTGAACGGCGGAATAGTGGAGCGGTTTTCCGTTATTTTGCTATATACACTGGTAAATGGGTCGATAAGATACTCCAGTCCGCTCTCTCTGGACTTGCGGTCTCGCGAGCGCCGGCAAAGGCAGCAAGCTGTCACAACCGATCATGCGAGCAAGCGCCTTGTGTATGCGAATATGCTGTCGCAGGTAAAAATGGTGGTTGATCTTACTCGACAAAGAACGTTATGGACGCGATCATGGCTCTTCGTATACGATAAAGTGAAGGGCAGCGCTTCATCTGCCATCCCAACTTGCGGTTGTCATAGGAGGATCGCGATGAAATCGCGCAGATCGAAATATTTTTACAAGCTTATCGTATACGCCATTTGTCTCATTACGTTCCCGATGGCCATACTCGGCGTATTCTCCTATATTCACTCCTCGCACACGGTTCAACGAAAGGTGAACGACGGCGCCTTGCAAATGCTGCTGCAAATGCAGCAGCGCGTCGAGCAAAGCTTGCGGACGGCGGACAACGCGCTGACGCAGTATTCGCTGCAACCGTCGGTGCTGAGGCTGCTGACGGCGGAGGCGGAAAATGCGGGCATCGGCGGCAGCGGCCGGATCGAAGCGCTTCAGGAAGGACTGAGACGTATTCAGCTTTCCGATCTCGGTGTAGCCGATGTGCAGTTCATCCAACTGCGCGATCAATGGAAAGTAACGTACGGCGGTTACGAGCCGTTCGGACCCGGCGATTCGGAATACAAGGAAACGTATGGCGGACGCCCCGGCTCCCGCTGGATAATAGGCGAGAGGACGATCGATCTCGTCAAAACGCTGCCGATCGGTGCGCCGGAGCCGGCGGCAGTCATTTTGTTCAAGGTGCCGTATGGGGGCTTCGGCAAATATATGTTCCGACATCAGGAGCTTGGCGAACCGTTTATTGTCGACGATTCGCTTCGCGTTGTCGCGCATACGGACCATTGGACCCGGGTCGGCACCTCTGCGACGTCCATGCCGTATGCCCGCCAGCTGCTTGACTCGGAAGCCGATAGCGGATTGTTTAAGACGGAGCTCGAAGGGGAGCCGTACAACGTTATTTTCAGCAAGTCGGCCTACAACGGATGGACGTACGTATCGCTTCTGTCCGTCACCGAAATGACCCGTGAATCGGAAGCGATTAAATGGGTGACGCTTGCCGCCAGCGCAATTATTTTGCTTATAGGGTTCGCAGTCTCGCTATTGGGGGCAAACCGGCTGTACGGACCGATCCGGCGGCTATACGAGAGCGTTTTCCGTACCGAGGAAGAGGGGGGCGGACGGATGCCCGCCGGAGGCGAGGACGAGCTGCAGCTGATCGGCGAAAGGGTGAAAGCCGCGCTGCAGAGCGAGACGCGGATGAGCCGCGAGCTGAAGAGCCAGCGCGGCCGACTTCAGCATTTTTTCATGCTTAAGCTGTATTTGGGTCAGACGGATCCCGTGGAGCGGGATTACTACGAGGCTTCCCTGAGGCAGAGCTGGAACGCGATGAGCGTACTCGTGCTTCAGATCGATACGTTGGAAGGAACCGGTTATGCGGAGAAGGACAAGGAGCTGCTGCTGTTTGCCGTTACCAATATTGTAGCGGAAATCATGCCGCAGGCAGACCGGCTATTGCAGCCGATCGTCATGGGAACGTCGAAGGTAACGCTGGTCGGAAGCCCGCTTGCGGACGAGCAGGAGTACAGCGCATGGCTGGACGGGGAGGCGAAGCGCATCCGGGAGACAGTCAAGCACTACTTGCGTTTGCCAGTCAGCATCGGCGTCAGCAGCCCGTTCCGTTCGTTGCATGACGCCGGCCGGGGCTACAAGGAAGCGGGCGAGGCGCTGCAATACCGGATCAAGCTGGGGCACGAAGCGGTCGTTCATATCGGCGACGTCCGGCCGGACCGCAGTCTCGCGCCGGAATACCCGGAAAAGGTGAAGGACGAGCTGATCGAGGCGGTCCGCATGGGCGAAGGAGATCGCGCACGTCTATTGCTGGAGCGGTTTGCGCGGGAGGTGTTCGCCGTACCGCTGTCGCATCGCCAATACCAGATGCTCATGATCGCTCTGCTAACCGATTTGCTGCGCAGTCTGCAGGAATACGAGGGCGTGCTCCAGTCGTTGTACGAGGAAGAGAAAGCGCTATACGACAGGTTGTTCGAATTCAAGACATCGGCGGAAATGACAGAGTGGATCAACCTCTCGGTCATCAAGCCGGCAATCCGGATGTTGGAGGAGCGGAAAAACAGGCAGCACCGCGGCATTACGGACGAGCTGCTGCGCATGATCGAGAACGAGTACGACACTCCGCTTACGATCGAGCACTGCGCGTTCCGCATTCATTACCATCCGGACTACGTAAGACACGTGTTTCGCAAAGAAGCGGGCATGCCGTTCTCGGATTTTTTGGCCCGGCACAGACTGCAAATCGCCAAGTCGTGGCTGACCGGAACGGAGATGAGAATCGCCGAAATCGCCGAGAAGCTGCAATATACGAATGCGCAAAATTTCATTCGCTACTTCCGCAAAATGGAAGGGATGACGCCCGGACAATACCGGGATGCCAGGGGTTCCGGTTCGCAGGAACGACTGTAGCATGGAGTCTAGTACGCAAAAAAGCCGCGCATGATTACCGATGCAGCCGCTCGTGATTATCGCGAGCGGCTATCGGAGCGCAGCCGCGAGGGACGATTCGCCTGCTTCCGGCATGCAGCCGCTGCTGATTATGTACGTAACGGAAGGATGACCCTTATGATGGGAGGGCCGGGACGACCGTATCCGGATCGGCTCGGTCCTCTCCCGGCTTCTTACAACCGCGAGGCTGTTCTAATGGAGGCCGGAGACGGGGGCATGCGGAACTGGAACTACGCAGTGAAGCGCGGCGGAAGCGGATGCACGGGGGGACAGGCAAAAACCGGCGGGAACGCCGGAGAAAAAAACAAAAGGAGTGTACCGACAGATGAACGACAAGAGGAGCAAACGGACGACGCGCCGGCTGTTCGCCGCTCTCGCGGCAAGCGCGATTGCGGCAACGGCCGCAACCGGCTGCGGCGGCGGCAAGGAGGGAGCGGATGCAGGGGGGAAAGCCGCATCGCCGGCAACCGCCAAACAACCGGTAGAGCTGAACGTCACGACCGGAGCGGGGGGATCGACGATCGCCGACATCGAATCGCTGTTCAACGCGGAGGCGATCAGGAAGAAATTCCCGCACATCAAACTGAACTATATTCCGAAAAACCAAGCCGACGCCATAAAGTCGATCGAATCGTTAATGGTGTCCGGCACGCCGATCGACATTTACTTCGACTCCATCTATGTCTACATGAACACGCTGGAGCAATTCAAGCTCGGCTACGACATGTCGGCGGAGCTGAAGAAATTCAATATCGATCCGAACCAATACGATCCGAGCGCGCTTAACATCGCCAATTCGTCCTATTCGAACAAAGTGATCGGGCTGCCGATCACGAACACGATTCCCGTCCTGTACTACAACAAGGAAATTTTCGACCGGTTCGGCGTCGCGTATCCGAAAAACGGCATGACCTGGGACGAAATGTACGATATCGCCCGCAAGCTGACGCGGACGGAGGGCGGCAAGACATACCTCGGCTTCGCTTTTTCGTTCTATCACCATTTCTTCCACATGAACTCATTGTCGACGCCGTATGTCGATGCGAAGACGGGGTTAAGCGCTTTCACTTCGAATCCGGACTGGAAGAGGCTGATCGACGCCTCTATCGTCAAAACCTATGAGAGCACGGTTTACCAGAACTGGCTGAAGGAGAACAAGCGCATCCCGAAATTTGACGATTTTCTGCTCGGCACGGTGGCGATGCAGTTTTCTCAGGTGTACGGCGGCGGGGACATGCTGACCAAGCTCGAAACGTTCAATTACGGCGTCGTCTCCACGCCGATCTTTGCCGGCACGAAAACCGGCACCCAGCCGTATCCGACGTACGTGGGGGTATCCAGCACAAGCAAGCACAAGGAAGAAGCGATGGAAATCATCAACTATTTGGTCAGCGAGGAGCATCAGACTTATTTGGCGCGTGACAAGGGCGCGATTCCGGCGATCAAGAACGACGCGGTCCGCAAGCAGCTGTACGAAGGAACGCCGTTGAAAGGCAAAGGCTTTTACGAGGCGATTTACCATAATCCGCTCGCCCCGCTCGCCGACAAGACGATCTACGACGAGTCCGTCCGCAGCGTCTTCGACAGTGCCGGCATCATCAAGCTCGGGACGGGCCAAACCGACATCAACACGTATCTGCGGGAAGCCGAAGAGAAGGCGAACAAGAAGATCGAGCAGGAGAAAAGTAAATAAGGGGGCCTACTTGTGGCACATTATCGTTTGTTCAAGCTCGTGCTTGCGCCTGCAGTAATCGTACTGGCCGGCGTCATCGGCGGCCTGCTGTTCAAGCAGCAGGAAGCGCGCGCGGCCGACACGCTCGTCCGCTACACGGACGTCCCCGGCACGATTCCCAGCTCGCTGTTCACCGTTACGGCTACGACCTATGACGGCTTGAACAGCTATGCCATCACGGCCGAGAAGGTCGCCTCGACCCAGAGCGCCTATGCCGATGTAAGCTACGCGAGGTTCGCCTTCGCCGGAGCCGTCAACGTAAAGATCAAGGCGAGCAGCGGATCGATCGGCGATTACAGCATCAGCCCGATCCACGAAGGCATACAGCCGATCATAGATGCGGCCGACAATTCAATGACCATTACTCTGTCCAATCCGGGCAATGCAAGAGAACGGCCGATTCGGCTAATCGTGCATAAAAACTACAGCCTTGCCGACGAGAAGCTGTTCCTGCTCGCAGACCCGCTGGAAGAGAACGCGCCGCAGCCCGGACAGAGCGGGGTATATGACGTCACAGACTACGGGGCGGATAAGACGGGGGCGACGAACGCCCGATCCGCCATTCAGGCGGCCATTCAGGCGGTTAGCGACGCTGGCGGAGGCATCTTGTACTTCCCGAACGGCAAGTACAAGACGGGAGGGCTGCTCATGAAGAGCAACGTGACGCTGTATCTGGAAAGCGGCGCCCTTATTCAGGGAACGGGCGTCGATACCGATTTCGCCAGGGTGCCCGGCACGAACAGCGCTTATGCGCTCATCGGCTTTCCAGACGTATCCCATGCAGGCATTATGGGACGCGGCGTCATCGACGGCGCCGGGGCTAGCATGACCCGTTCGCTAAGGCTCGTCTATACGTTCAACAGCGACCATATCGACATCCGCGACGTTTATTTCCGCAATTCCGGCAAATGGACCGTGCACTTCGCGGGCTCGGAGGACATCGTCGGGCGCAATTACAAGATCATCAACGACCCGCTGCCGAGCACGGACGGGACGGATCCGGACAATTCGGTCCGGGTGGCGATCGACGGCATTTTCGAGTATACGCATGACGACGCGATTGCGGTAAAAGCTTCCCGCTATTACGGCGCCGTGGGCGCTACGCAGGATGTGACAATCAGCAACAGCGTATTCTGGACGATGAAATCGGGCATCAAGATCGGCAGCGAAATATTGGACAACGTTTCCGGCGTCACCTTCTCCAACAACGACATTGTATTTTCCGACCGCGTCATGGCCATCTATGCGAACGGAACGGCGACCATCAGCGATATCGAATTTATCAACAACCGGTCCGAGAAGGTGTCCGACGAGTATAAGAAAATGCTCGTGCATTTCTCCACCTCCTATGACAACAACGAGTACGGCTTCGGCCATATCGACGGGGTGCGCGTCACCAATCATACGGCGTATTACCCATCCCCGGCTCTGTCCGAGGTGAAGGGCTACGACAGCACGCGCGGGATCGCCAACGTGACCTTCACCGATCTGGTCGTGAATGGCGCGAAGGTGACGGAAGCGAACAAGGGCGGCACGTTCAAGCTGCCGTTCAACAGCTATACGTCGAACGTTACGTTCGCCTCCACGACGCCAGTGCCGCTCGAGGTCAGAGTCGAAGCGGAGGATATGACGCTCGCCGGCTATTCGATCGAGACGCAAACGAGCGCCTCCGGCGGCAAAATGATCAAGGCAACCGGCGCCGCAACCGCGACGTATGCGTCCGCAGCTCCCGCCGGTACGTACGATATCGTCGTCACGTATTACGACGAAAATGACGGCAGCTCGCCCATGTCCGTTTCACTGAACGGGACGGTTATCGATGCCTGGATCGCCAATCAAAATTTGGGCTCCGCTTCGCCCAACGCCGCGACTCGCGTGATGCGGACGATACTCGGCGTCGCTCTTCAGCCGGGCGACACGATATTGCTGCAGAGCGAGGCGAACGGCGGGGAAGGCGGCCGTATCGACTGCATGGACTTGATTCCCCGGTAAACGGACGCTGTCCCGAACCTGCGAAAAAGGAGACATTTTGATGCAATCGGATCAATTGTCAAGAAGAACTTTCATCGGAATGGCCGCCTGCACGGTATTGGCCGCCGCCGCCCCGCTTGTCCGACTCGTTCCCGAGACGGCGGCTGGCGCCGTCTCGCGCGGCGTAACCTCCAGCGTGTATTCGAACGAAAACCCGCCGTGCGACGATCCGGGCATCCCCGTACCGGACGGCTTCCGCTGGAATCCGGCGCCCCTGGCGTTGTACAGGAAAACCGACGGGACGATTGCGACGGACTGGGACGTTTCGGATTTCGCCTACAGGGGGGCGGGAAAGGCGTATTACGTCAGCTTGACGTCGGGCAGCGACACGAACGACGGAACGACGCTCGAAACCGCATTTCAATCGCTCGGCAAAGCGCTGCTGATGCCAGATGTGGACATCGTCTATCTCGATGAAGGCGTATACCCGCGCAAGCATGCATTTAATTCGACAACCATTCCGCGCAGCGTCAGTCTGATCGCGCTGCCGGGCAAGAAGGTCGTGCTCGGTACGCATGATTCGCTCGTCTGGTCGGCGGAGAGCGGACTGACCGGGACCTACAAGGCGGCGCGCACCTCGGTCGGCCGCGTGTTCGACGCCTCCTTCACCGATCCGTTCGGAGACTATGCCGAGCTGACCGTGCGCGGCTCCGCCGACGAAGTGGGCGATCATCCCGGCTCGACCTATACCGACGGATCGACGGTGTGGGTGAGGACGGCCGACTCGCGTCCGCCCGACGATCGGGTGCGCGTATATCTCGCAGTCAAAAATGCCAATATCGAAGGCGGGAAGACTTTGTACGTGGAAGGTATCAGCTTCGAGGGGGGCACGAATCCGCTTCGTGCGGCCAACTCCGCCGCCGAGCCGGACAATCTGAAGGTATACGCCAAAAACTGCAGGTTCAAATACGCTTCGGCGACGAACGGGCTGCACATACTCGGTGCGCGGGAATGCTTTATCCAAAATTGCGAGGCCGCCCGCAACCGCAGCGACGGCTTCAATTACCATCACTACAATAACAGGACGCCGATGGCCGTCGAAGTCGGCAGCATCGGGCGGCATAACGGCATACCCGGTCAAACGAACCAGAACGGCTCTACCTCGCACGACGGGGGGACGGTTATCCGCGTAAACGGCATGTATTTCTCCAATATCGGCCCGAACGTGGCCGACGTGAACGAAGCCACGCATAGCTGGAATGTCGGCTGCGTCAGCTGCGACTCGCGCGTCGGCGTAAGCACGACGCAGAACGTCAACTGGCAAAGCTACGGTCCGGGCAATCGGATGTGGCTGGATGATTGCGTATCGGTCGGTTCGCTGCACGATTTGTACGCGTCGTCATCCGCCGCCATCTATGTACGCAATGTAAGGTCTCACGGGGTGTGGAAGACGAACGGGGCGACGATCGCCGGCTATTGAGCCGGACGGCGGCTTCAGACGGAATAATGTCTTAGAGAATAGGCTCGTTCCCGATTGAGGGGACGGGTCTATTCCGATCTCGGCAAATGAGTCAGGGGCTTCATACTGCTTGGATCGGATTGGCGGAATTCGCTTGGAGACATATGGAAATGCTTTTTGAACGCTTTCGAGAAGGAGAATAAATCATGGTAACCGACGGAGAAGGCAATCTCGGTTAGCGTGTACGCCGTATCCGCGAGCATCGTGCACGCCGCTTTCATCTTGAGATTCTGTAAATATTTAATTGGCGACATCCCGTATGCAGCATTGAACTTCCGGCTGAAATAGGCACGGTCCACCCCGACGAACGATGCGGCTTTCTCGATCGTAATCCCTTCCGCATAGTGCATTTCCAAATATTCCACTCCTTTTTGCAGCCAACCGCCGGAACTTTCTCCCGATCCCTTCTCCTGCATGGCGGGATTTTCGGACAGCGCCTCAAACACGCTATAGAAGGCGATTAGCTTGGCGAAATCCGATGCTTTCCGGCCGTGTGCGCGAATCAAATCGAAAAAAGCGTCGATCAGTTCCCGTACTCCCGGACGGATGGCGTTTCGAACAAAGGGAACGGCAGGACCCATGCCGAGCCGCTCCAAAATCGACAGCGCCTTCTTTCCGTCGAAGGCGATCCAAGCCATTTGCAGCGGATGGTTGTCCGAAGTGAAATATTCGTGGGAGCGATTCGGGAACAAGCAGAACAGGTCGTTTCGCTGCAAATCGTAGCTTCGGTTGTCCTGGATATACGTCCCCGTCCCTTCCAGCACGAAATGAAGGCTGTAGTAGGTCGTCGTTCTCGGTCCGATGCGATAGTGAGGCTTGGCAACGTTCCGACCCAAACGGATCGGCCATACGGCGCCCGCTTTCTCGAATGCGGTCGGGGTGAAGAAATAACGTTCCGCATACTCCATGAGCTCTTCCTGCATGGTGTCCACTCCTTTGCTAGCAGTATAAGGGAAGCGGATCGGCCATGACAAGCGATAATTGGAAACGTGTGCCGCAAGCCATGCAAATCATCCATGCACGGACTCGATTATACCGGGCGCACGTAATGGGCGGAATCGCCAGCACGTCCAGCGCTTTGGAGCAATATTTGGTGAAATTTTAAGCAGATCGGATAAATAATAGTTATTTCATTCATGTCAAGGGACGGGAGAAACAGGATAGAATAAAGCTGCAAGCTGCAAGGCTCGGTTGTGCGTTCATGCTTACCCGGTACAGTCCGTACAGAAGCAAATTTTACAAACTAAAAAAGGAGGCTCGATTCAATTGTCGACAAGAAAAATCAGATTGGCTCTGGCAGTACCGCTGCTATGCGCGACATTCATTGTGCTTGGAGCTTGCAGTTCTGGCACTGCTTCCACGAACAGTCCGTCGGTCAAGTCGAAGCCGGAGGATTACAATGAAGCCGCAGAGCTGACGTTTTTCGGTAATTCTGCACAGTCGCAAGAGTATTTCAACAAATATTACGGAGATGCTATCCGCAAAAAGTTTCCGAACTACAAGCTGACCTATTTGCAGATCGACTCTAACAACAAAGCGACGACTTTGCCCGAATTGATTGCAGCCGGGACGACGATCGATATGTACTATGCGACGATAGGAAATTTTGAAAGCGCTTTACGCGAATTTGATATGCAAGTGGATATTACCGACTGGATAAAAACGGAATCGATCGATACGAGTCGTTTCGAGGCTACGCTAATGGAAGCGATGAAGGTCAACACGGGAGGACCGATCTATGGTCTGCCTGTGCAGAGCAATGTGGAAGCGCTGTATTACAACAAAGATATTTTCGATAAATTCGGCGTCTCGTATCCGAAGGACGGCATGACCTGGGACGAGGCAGCCGAATTGTCCAAGAAGCTGACGCGTATCGACGGCGGCAAACAGTATTATGGCTTTGGAGCGACTTTCAGCCATATTTTGCGCGCCAACCAATTGTCGCTCGCGAGAGTGGATAAGGCCACCGGGAAACCGCTTATCCATATCGACCCCGGATGGAAAACCTTATATGACACGCTATTCGGGAAAATGATGGGGGGAGACGAATACAAGCAAAGCTTTATCCAAAGCAAAAGTCTGGATAATATTAACGGCTTCATCAAAGACCAAAACGTGGCGACGCTCGCTTTCTTCGCGCAGCTGTATTTGACGAACCCGACGGAGCTGCAACTGATGAACTGGGATATGGTCACGCTGCCCACCTTCAAGGAAAAGCCGGGTGTCGGCTCACAGCTTTACCCGATGTTTTTCGGTCCGACCAAGCTGACAAAAAACAAGGAAGCCGTGTTGAAGGTGATCAAGTTCATGGTGTCCGAGGAATACCAGACAGGTCTCGCGCGAAAAGGCTGGATGTCCGTTTTGACAACGGATAAGGTTCGCAACGAATACGCGCAGGATACACCATTCAAAGACAAAAACTACAAGGCATTGTTTATCAACAAGCCGGCGCCGATCGTGTATACGCCCGAGATCGATCCAAGTTTGATAACGATCCATACGAACGCCGCTTATTCGATCCTGAAAGGTGAAGCGGACATCAACACGGCGTTCCGGACGGCGGAGCAGGCTGCGCAGAAGGCAATCGATGATTTCAAAGCCAAGAACGCCAAGTAAAGCGCTTAACCTTTAGCGGCCGGCTGCCGATAAGCAGCGTCTCAAGCGGCAGCTGAACGGAATCCCTTGCCGGCTATATGCTGACGGGGATTTTTTTACGTTAAGGAATGTTTAACCTCGCGAAAGTTTTTCTTAACATTGGGGACTAGTCTAAGCAATATCAAAATCATATCCATAGTATGTAAGGCACGAAAAGCATGCGTAAGGGAGGAGGGGAAACATGAGCGGTGTAGCTGGTTGCGGAGGCATCTTTACATCCACTGGAGTCATTTTGGTTCTCTTCATTTTGCTTGTTATCATTTTGTGCGGAAGCGGTTTTCTGGGTAAAGGATTTTAATTTTTCGGATTTTCGGTTCAGTGGTGTATAGTCCAGTCAACTACACATGGATCCCCATAAAATATGCAGCATGAACAGGGAAGGAGGAGGGGGATATGAGCGGAATTGGCGGAGGCTTGTTTACATCGACAGGTGTAATCTTAGTTCTTTTCATCTTGCTGGTCATCGTTTCACGCGGTGGATTCGGATATTAACTTTTTGTGGCTGAGGGAGCCTCTCCCTCGGCTTATTTTTTTATATCGCTCTGTTACCGATTTTGTTACATATTCCTTCGAACATTTCATTCCATGACTATTCCGGAAATGCATACTGTGTGTGTTCATCTACTCAACAGCAGTCTATGTTCGAAAAAACGGATTGAGTGTGTGTTTGCCTGTTTTCAAAATAAAAAAAACGGATGCTGACGGGCTGCTGGGACAGACTGTAGGTCGGGGAACGGGCCATGATTTTAGGCATATTTGACGCTGTTGCAGTTGAAGCCGTGTTGTCAGCGCTTATTCGAATTACGTCGAAAGATGTTTTTTAATAAAAACGTCTTTCGAAAATATATTATATATAATATATTTAACATATGGTTCTAATTGGATCAAAGAAGCCCGTTCGCTGCATACCCGACAAAATCGCAAGCGTCTACAAATGGAGGGAGCGATGGGCCGATGTAAGCCGCACGGTCCAAGATGGCCAGGCGATATGGAATCCGGGGAGCGAAGTGCAATCGGCGCGGTGACGGGACCATGAGTCGCAAAGTTTTGGACGAGCGCTGCAAAGCGACAGACCGTGCGAAAAATGGAAACGGACCCGTGCGACAGGCCGAGTAGAAACAGGTGGCGTCCGGCTTCCCGAGATCGGACGAACGGTACGTTTGGGGAGGGCAATGCAATGTTGGTTCGTAAAATAATCGGCAAACAGTCGTCGTACAAAAAGAAACTGTTGTTCTTTTTGTTGTTGATCAGCATTTTTCCAGTGTCTTTGCTTGGTTTGGCAGCGAGCCATTTGTTCTCTCAGCAGATTCAGCAGGAAGTGAACCGGAATTACCGTCTGACGTTAAGCATGCTCCACAATCGACTGAACGACAAAATTTCGGCCATGGCGCTATCCTCCATATCCCTTGCATCGAATGACGCCTTGGAAAAATCGGTGGCCGCCGGATTGTTGAACGATTTGGAGCTGGACAGCAGGATGAAGATTTATGTGATCGATGACAAGGGGCGGATGTTCTACAGCAGAAACAGGGATGAAATCGGAACCATGCTGACCACAGCCGACGAGCTTTATTATTACTGGCTTGAACCGGCCAATCATGGGGATAAGGTGATGCCGGATCATGTCCGATACACGGTTAGCGCGCAAAAATCGGATTATGCAAACTGGACATACATCGTAATGACCCCTTATGAAGATCTGACGAAAAAATCCAATCAAATGAAAGGGGCTATAATGAGTATTGCGGGCGTATTCATGCTCTTGTGCATGGCGCTTGCCCTATTCGGATTTCGGGAATGGTTCCGCCCTTTACGAAGCTTGCTGGCCAAGACGCAAACGACGGAGGACGCGCCGCTACCTTCCGATAATGAAATTGAAGCATTGGATGAGGTACTCCAACGATTAATCAGGGCAAATAAGCAGCTTCATGACGAGATAAGGGAGCATATGCCGCTGGCCAAGGAGCGGATTTATCATTTCCTTATTAACGGCGAGCTGGATGAGAGCGAAGCGAGCCGTCTATCCGATCGATTCGAGCCGAAATTGCGTAGCCCCTGGATTTATGTCGGCGTTGCCCAGGTTGACGACTATATCCGGTTCAATCAAACGTATCGGGGAAGGGAACGTTCCATGATTCATAACGCGATGAGAAAAGCGATGGAGGAATTATGCGGACACACGGTTCCTTGTATTACGTTCGTTCCCGAGCCCGGACAAATTGTCGTTCTATTCGCGGCGGAGCAGGCCGACGACAGGGCGTTCGGCCAGATCTGTCATATAATGAAGCAATTTCGCGCTCATGCCGCAAACGGCTTCCGATTTACGGTAAGCGCTGCTATCGGCGACGCCCGGAGGGAGTATGCCTGTATTAGCGCGGGCTATCGGGAAGCTTTGCATATGTTAAGCTACAGGCTGCTGTACGGTCATAACGTAACGATAACGACCCGAGATATTCGGCAACGGGCGCTTCTCCAACCGGAGGAATCGATGCTCCGATACCATAAATCCATTGTCATGCTTTTGCTTCAGGGCAATTCGGAAGGGGCGGCCATTGAGCTGGAGCAGTGGCTGGAGGACGTTCGCCATTATTCGCCAAGCCCGGACAATGCGATCGGGCTGCTTTCTTATCTGTTGGGGGAATTGGAGTACAAGCTGCTCGAGGCCGGCTGTCACCTTCATGAAATCGTATCGTACGACTTGTACGGCCGGCTGCGCATGATGACGGTTTTGACGGAAATCCGGGCATGGTTGCTGGATGAATTGTTCCCCGCAGTCGCCTGCCATTTGGAGATGGTCCAAGACCCCAAGTCCAAACGCGTAGTCCGGCAGGTCGAAGCCTACTTGCTGGAACGGTACGAGGAAGATATCACTTTGCAGTTGACCGCGGATCGGTTCGGTATAACGCCATCCTTTCTCAGCCGTATCTTCAAGGATGCGACCGGCCGCTCCTTCAGCGACTATTTGCTGGAAATCCGAATGAACAAAGCGATGGAATGGCTGGCATATACCGATTGGCCGCTTCAGCATATTTCGGATAGGCTGACCTATTCCACCGTGCAAAATTTTTCGCGCATATTCAAGAAAATGACAGGCGCTCCTCCGGGAGAGTATCGAAGGCAGAGACGCGAGAATAGCCGGACGTCTTGAAAAGGCGGAGTTGCCGCACGATGCGGATATGGCTCTTTTCTATCGAATATGTATCTTCCGATGCTGCAGCCTGGGACAAAAGATAATTGCTTTGAGCAAATCGCCTCCCATACACTGGTTGCGATGACAAGCGCTTACATTGCTTATGCGGCGCCTGTCGTCCAAAATTGAACCGTATTGGAGGAGATCGAATGCGCAAGAAGAGAAGTTGGTTGCGAGCGACTGCGGGCGGGTTGGCCATGATCTGGGGGTTTCTGCTGATTTGGTCGGTTCCCGCGCAAGCTTCGGGAAATCTATGGTACGACAAGTATGTTTATTTCGAGTCGTTAAACGGAAACCGGTGGTACAATTTAACGAATGCCAATGCACTGGGCTGGTCGGAAGCTTATTTGCTGCAAACGTATTTGAATGTTTACGAAGCAAGCGAGGAGACGCAATGGCTCGATAAATTCGTTCTGCACGTCGATACGATCATAGGCAATGCGACCGACCTGGACGGGGACGGCTATCTCGGATGGGAGAACTACGAAGCGAGTCCGGCCAAGCTTGTCAATGGGGACTTCGAAACGGCTAGTCCGAGCGACGGCTCTCTTCCGCAGAATTGGTCCCGAACGCCGTCCACCGTTTCCGGGGCCGCCTATCGCAGCAATGCGACCGGCGACTATAACAGCGGCGCATGGGGTGTCGTGCTGACGGCGAACGGAGCTACTTACCAAAGCCTGACGCAGTCGTTGGCTTCTTACGATCCGGAGGTCGTCTATACGCTGCGGGTGAACGCCAAGACCGACGGCTCGGCCGCCAAAGGCAAAGCGTACGTTTACGACAATACGACCTCGACCGTCCTGGCGCAGGTGAACGTAGACAATACGCAATGGAAAACGTATGAATTTGATTTTATTACGCCGCCTGCGGGTCATGATTTACAAATTTATTTGACCCATCAAGACTACGGCGCGACCAACGGGAAAGCTTATTTCGACAATGTCAAAGTAAGCGGACGGTTTCCTTATATCGGACTGGACGGGAACCTGGGATTGTCCTTCTCCAAGTTTATTAAATTCGTATACGGGAACGATCAGCTTCACGGAGCATACTTGGCCAAGGCGACTTCCTATTTGAATTTCTTGGAGAACAATATCGTTCCCCGCTGGCAATATAGCAGTTATATCGGCAACACTTGGGTAGAACCGACGCCGACGACAGGCTATTATATCAAGCCGAACAATTTGGTAACGTTCTCCAACGAGAGTACTTGGAAAAATCCGGAGGGCATACTGCCGTACAATCACTTCTTCATGTTCAGCCTTATGCTGAACGATCTTTACGATGTTACCGGAAACACGGCTTACAAAGACAAAGTGGACAAAATTAACACCTTTTTCAAAAATAATCTTCAGCTTCAAGGGACCGGATACAAATGGAAGTACGTCGTCGGGGGACAGACCGAAGATGTCGGTCACGGCAATCTAGATGTATATTCCGTACTGCAGCTATTCAATGGCGGGCGAATATTCGACGGTACCGACATGACCCGTTTTACCAATACGCTGGTGGATAACATGTGGAATCAGTCCTTGACGGACCCCAAGGTCGGGATCGTGGTGGACGGATCGAACAATGCCAATACGACCAAGACGCTGTCCTTGAACGCATGGACGAATTTATCCCAATTCGATCCCCTACCGTGGAAAATTGCCGCCGAGCAATATCGGAATTTGACGCGTATTTCATCGGTCGGACAGGCGCTATCGTTGACGGAAATTTTAAAATGGGACCCGGAAAAGCTCGTTAACCGGGGCTTCGAGCTCCAGTCCGCGGGGGACGGCACTTTGCCGGCCCGTTGGCACCGCTCCGATGCCACCGACGTGCAAGCGTTCCGGGACAGCGCCAATAACAAGTCGGGCTCTTACGGTGCGACACTCGTAGCCGGAGGGACCACGCATCAGAGGTTGTATCAGAATTGGACCGATTACACCGCGAACGCCAATTATACGTTGACTTTCGACGGCAAGGCCGATAGCTCCGGCGCCGGGGGCAAGGTTACGGTGTACAACGAGACGGCCGGTGTCGAAATCGCTTCCCATACGTTCTACAATACGGCTTGGGACGCTATGAGCTTTTCCTTTAACGCGCCGGCCAATGCAACCGATGAAGTCAGAGTATACATCGGTCACGGGATAGAGACGATCGCCGGTGCGGAGGCGCATTTCGATAATGTCAAGCTCAGGAGGACCGGGGATAACTGGTAAATAGCTATCGGCGGAGAGGCGAAGCGTTCGGGTTCGCCTCTTTTGTTTATCGATAAAGAATGTTTCACTTCGCCAAAGTACTAAAGCGAAATGAGGCATTCTTTACCAAGAATAAGCTACCGCTAAAACACGGATCACTTCATCGAAAGGCTTCGATCAGAAGCTTTTCTTATCGGGAAAGGCCGATGATTGTCGCGGCTTTGTCCGGCTTCAGAAAATGATTGACCACCCATTAGTTATTATGTATTATAAATTATATATAATCTATATTAGATTGTATGAAGGGAATAATTTGCAAGTAGACGTTGTTTCGGTGAAGGGTGTCATTCGGCCAAAAAGCCATCGATCCTTGCAGGATTGGGATAGAGAACGGGCTTCGGTCGGATCGGAGGAGACGGTAAAAGGGGAAGGAGGATACCAGTCGAAGATGGTTAGGCGGTCGGTCGGTTCGGCGGACGATTGGTTATAGCGGACCGGAGCTTTGCGGGCAGGAGTTGCAATGGAAAGGAAATTTTTAGGACGGGTGGGGTCCAATTTGTTCAAGAACAAGATGATCGTCGGCGCAATGCTGGTATGTTTGGGGGCTGTTACGGCAGCCTGCGGCGGCAAGGAGGAGAAGTCGGAGGCGGTGCCGACGCCGGTTATCAACAATGATCCCGCGGTCGTGAAGCTGGCGGGCCAACTGTCCGAAGAAGAGTTTGCATTGTTCGTAAGCGCTTTACAAAAGAAATACCCTCATATCACGCTCGAGCGGATCAATACGGCGGAGAAGGGCCAAGCGGTCCCGGAGCTTGTGGCCGCGGGCATTATTCCCGATCTCATCCTGGCGGCCCCGCTCAATATTTTGCCCTTTCAGGCGCTGGGGCTTTACTACAATGTAGAAGAACTGGCGGTCAAGCATAAGCTGGATCTGAATCGGATCAAGCCCGAGCTTCTCGAATCGATCAAGGTCGGGAGCTTCGCCGATTATTTGGTGGGACTGCCGATCTACAACAACGCTTTCGGCTTGTTTTACAACAAAGATTTGTTTGATCGTTTCGGCGTCTCTTATCCGAAGGACGGCATGACCTGGGAGGAAATAAGGGAGCTGGCGGCCAAGCTGACCAGAACCGAGAACGGGGTGTCCTATTACGGCCTGCACCCCAACAGCGTCTTCTGGGGGGCGTATCAGCTGGGATTGCCGTTCATCGACACGGCGAGCAACAAATCGATGTTTCAATCGCAAGGTTGGAAGGACCTGTTCCAGATGTGGCAGCGCTTGTACCAGGCCGGAGGCAACGTCGTGCCGAAAACGCTGGCGGCGGTCAAAGGCTTCCAGGACGGCCAAATCGCGATGACGATGGGGTACAGCTCCATCCTGGATGCGACGGTCAAAGTGAAGGATTTGAATTGGGATATCGCTACATACCCGATCAATCCCGCCGCTCCCGGGGTAGGTCAGCGCGTCGATTCCATCAATCTGGTCGTTACGGCGCAGAGCAAAGTAAAGGATGCCGCCTTCCGGGTCGTGGAGGTCATCTTGTCCGAGGAAGTGCAGACGACGCTATCGAGAACCGGGAAAATGTCCGTGCTTAAAGACCAGAAGATTCATGACCAATTCGGACAATCCAATACCGGGCTGCAAAACAAAAATGTCGTTGCCTTGACGAAGCCGAAGCTGGCTATCGTACAGCCGTTCAAGTTTCCTTTCGCGACGAACCCCGCCACTTTGATCAACAATACGTTCAATTCGGTCATCTATGATCAGAAAGACATCAATACGGCATTGAGGGAAGCGGAAGAAAAAGTGAATACGGATATTCAGCTCCTGCTTAAATAGCGGGAAGGTCGTACCCGTAATCCGGGATGAGGAGAGGATCGGATGAGCAGCGTCAGCGAGAAGCGGATGCCTGAGCAGTTTGAGGAAAGCAAAGGAATGACGGCACTGGAATTTCCGCATTTTCCGACGAGAATGCAAGCTTTTATCTGGAGAAACTGGGGAATTGTGCCCGTGGAGCGGCTGGCCGGCGTACTGCGCGCGGAGCCGGCCGACGTACTGGAGCTAGCGCGGGGGATGGGACTGCCCGTCCCTCCCGAGGTCGACCCGCTATGGCTGCAGCGAGGCTATATTACGATCATTCGGGCCAACTGGCATCTGCTGCCTTACGAGCAATTGATGGATTTGCTGCAATGGGATGCCGGGAAGCTCGCCTTTACGCTCAAGGAGGACGATTTTCTATGGAGCAAGGTGGGCAGGCTGAAGCCCGATACCCCGGTCCTCCGCTATCGGGCGCTGACTTCGGACGAGATGGCCCGGACCGCACGGATCAAGGAACGGTTCGCGGCATGCTTCGATACGGCAGTACATACGGAGCGGGAAGGAAGTCCGGCCGCGGAGAAGCCGTTCGATTTTCTGCGGCGCTTCGACCCGCGGCCTGAACCCGACGGCCGGCAAGGCGCGGCGCCGTTCTCGGAAAATCGCAAGTCTGCGGCCGAGCGCTCTGCAAGCTCGGGTAAGGAGAACGGGGTCGGTTTCGTCGAGTTGAGCCCGGTCTGGACGCTAGTCTATCCGGACGGCAGCAAGCCGGTCCAAGCATTCGTACGGCGGTTCGCTGACAGGCTGGAGCGGCAGTGGGGAGTCCGCATCGGTATTGCCGGCGAACGGCAGTCGTCTCCGTCGCAAAGGGAGTTTACGCTGACTTTGCGAATCAGCCCGGACGCATCCTTGCTTGCCGAGAGTCACGAGCTGGAAGTGACGCCGGGACGAATCGGCATCCGGGCCGTCGACGAGCCGGGGCTGCTGCGCGGTCTTCAATGGCTGACACAGGAGATGGACAGGCAAAAGGGGCCTTTGTTGCCTATCGGCAAAACGATCCGTCGCACGAAGTTTGATTTGCGCTATATTTATTCGTATTTTGCCGTATACGGAGATCCATTGATGGACGAAAAACTGGACCCGTACCCGGACGGAATGCTGGAGAGCTTGTCGGAGCGAGGGGTAAACGGCATATGGCTGCACTGCGTGCTGTTCCATATGGTGCCCTGGAAGGAAGCGCCCGAGCTGTCCGTCGGCTGGGAACGGCGTATTGCCGGATTGAACCGTCTGATCGAGCGTGCGGCCGATTACGGCATCGGGGTGTTTTTGTACTTCAATGAGCCGCGCGCCATGCCTCCTTCCTTCTACGAGACGAGACCGGAGTGGAAAGGGCATTCGCTGAACGTGCTATATCCGGCGTTGTGCACCTCGCATCCGGAGGTGCAGCAGTTTTTGAGAGAGAGCACGGCTCGGCTGTTCCGCGAAGCGCCCGGGCTGACGGGGTTGTTCACGATCACGATGTCGGAGAATGTGACCAACTGTTATTCGAGGGCGGCCGGGGGCGTGACGGACTGCCCTCGCTGCAGCGGCAGACGCCCTTACGAGGTGGCGGCCGAAGTGAACCGGATCATCTCGGAAGGCGCGCGAAGCGCGAAGCCCGATGCGCGGATTATCGCGTGGACGTGGGGATGGTCGGCGGGACTCGGCTGGAAGGAGGAGGATACCGCTCTCGCTATCGGTCAAATGCCGGAGACGATGTCGCTCATGTGCACAAGCGAAACCGGCATTCCGACTCAGGTGGCGGGCGTGCCGGCACGGGTAGCGGACTACTCGATGTCGGTCGTCGGGCCGGGCGAGCTTTCGCTGAACAGCTGGAACGCCGCGCTGGAGCGCGGCATGTCCGCCATGGCCAAGGTACAGATGAACAATACTTGGGAATGCTCGGCTGTACCGTTCCTTCCCGTATTCGATCTGGTGGAGGAGCATATTCGCAATTTGCGGCATTCCGGCGTAACCGGTCTCATGCTGAGCTGGACGCTCGGGGGGTATCCTACGCTGAATCTGGACATCGCTTCCGGCTATTACTGGGACACGGAATCGGAGTCGCCGGCCATCCCGGTGAAGCAAGACGTGCTGGGGCGAAAATTCGGCAAAAATGCTGGGGCGATCATCGACGAAGCTTCGTCCAAGCTAAGCGAGGCATTCCGCGAATTTCCGTTTCATCTGCGCGTGCTGTATCGGGCGCCGCAAAATTTCGGACCGGCCAACCGGCTGTATTTGGAGCCGACCGGCTACGAGTCCACGATGATCGGCTTTCCGTATGACGATTTGCCGGGCTGGCGGCATTCCTATCCGGCCGATGCATTCCGCGAGCAATTCGGCAAGCTGGCTGCCGGCTGGCAAGCGGGGCTGAATCGATTGAAAGAGGCCGAACCGCATATTGCGGCGGAAGGGAAAGAGGAATTCCGCGATCTGATGAACGCCGCCGAGGGTGCCTATTATCATTTCCGCAGCACCTACATGCAGATCCGCTTTGTAATGAGCCGGGATGCTTGGCTGGAAACCGGGGATTCCGAAATGCGGGAGACGGAGCGGCGGAGCATGCTTGCCATAATAGATGAAGAAATCCGGCTTGCCCGATCGCTGTACGATCTGGCGGCGGGCGATTCGCGTATCGGCTACGAAGCGAGCAATCATTACTATTATACGGCTCAGGATTTACGGGAAAAGGTGCTGAACTGTCTCGACCTGCGCGAACGGCTGGAGCTCGGCGAATAAGCCGGTGCCGGCCGGCCGTTACGGCCGCGCTATATAAAGGGAGGCTTTCGTAAGAATGACGGGCAAACGCTGGTATCAACAAAGCTACCGCCGCAATTTGATCGATATGCATATCGCCGACTGGGACGACAAGTTTCTTTCCGAATTCGACCCGAAGACGTATGTCGATATGCTGGAGCTGTCCGATGTCAATACGGCGATTCTGTATGCGGGATCCTGCGAGGGGATATGCCACTGGCCTACCAAGGCGGGACACATGCACAGGGGGCTGAAGGGGCGCGACATCATCGGGGAGCTGCTGGAGCTGTGCCGCGAACGGAATATGAATGCCGTCGTTTATTTCAACATGTACTCCCGCTGGGCATACGACACGTATCCGGACTGGAGGCTTCATACGGTCAAGGGGCAAACGTCGGTGGAGCGGGGCAGCCGCTACGGGCTCATGTGTCCGAATTCGTCGTATGACGAGTATGTGGTTGCACAGATTGAAGATTTGTGTACGAATTACGAGTTCCAAGGCATATGGATCGATATGATCGGCTGGTACAACTCGGTCTGCTATTGCCGCCATTGCCGGGACAAATTCGAGCAGGCGACGGGCAAGCCGCTTCCCGAGACGATCGACTGGGGCAATCCCGACTGGGTGGCGTTCCAGCGCAAGCGGGAGGAATGGGTGGCGGAATTCGCCGCCAAGATGACCCGTGCGGCCAAGGCGATCAAGCCCGATGTATCTTTTGTCCATACGTGTACGACGGGCTTGCGCGGCTGGGGCGGAGGCGGCTCCTACGCGTTTTATCGCGAGAGCGAATATTTGGCCGGCGATTTTCTCGACGATCCCGTCAAGCAGTCGTACGTCTGCAAGTTTTTGAACGCTTTGAGCGAGAACAAGCCGATCGAGTTCATGACGCCGCGTTGTCTCAATTTGCGCTACCATACGACGACGAAGTCGCGGGAGACGCTGGAGGCGCAGGTGTTCTCGGCGATGGCCAATCAGGCGAGCTTCCTGTTCATCGATGCGATCGACCCCGTCGGCACGTTGAATCGCGACGTCTATGCGATGATGGGCGACATCTTTCAGGAAACGAAGCCGTATGAGGCCTATCTGGACCCGAATTCGAAGCTTTGCGCCGATGTCGGCATTTACTTCAATTTCGAATCGATGATCGAATGGGAAGACAACGGCAAAAACGTATTGAATGCAACGAGGGAAAATGTGCCCGTGCTCCGCCTGATGAACGTGGCCAAAACGTTAATGACCCGCCATATCCCGTACGGCGTCGTCACCGGCAAAAATTTGGCGGAGCTGTACGACTACCAGGTCATCGTGCTGCCCGAGATCGTTGCCCTGAACGAAGCGGAGAAGGAAGCGCTCCGGCAGTATGTGGCGTCGGGCGGCAGCGTGTACGCAAGCAGGCACACGTCCTGGACGACGGAGAAGGGCGAGGTGTGCGGGGATTTCGGCTTGGCCGATCTGTTTGGCGTTTCCTATACGGGAGAGACGGTGGAGAAGATTACGTATATGTCTCCGACGGCGGAAGGGGCCGCCTGCTTCCCGGATTCCACCGACTACTATCCGATGCTTTTCTCCGGTCCCCAGGTGCAGCTTGCGGCGACTGCCGACGTGGAGGTATGGGCGAAGCTGACGCTGCCCTTCACGGTGCCGACGGACAACAACCGCTATGCGGTAGGCACGAGCAACCCGCCAGGCATCCATACGGACCTTCCGGCGCTTGTCCTGAACCGGTACGAACAAGGAAAAGCGATGTACAGCGCGGGGGATTTCGAACGGATGACGGAGAATCAGCAGCGCGACGTGTTCGCCGAACTCGTCCGTAGCCTGATGTCACGGCCGCCGCTGTTCGCCACCAACGCGCCCAAGCCGGTCGAGATCACGATGTTTCACCAGCCCGGGCAGAAGCGGTATATCGTCAGTCTGATCAATTTCCAGAGCGACATGCCGAACATTCCGATTCACGACATCGAGCTGGAGATCCGATGGAGCGGGGACCGGAAGGTCGACAAACTGCTTCTCCTTCCGGCCGAGACGGAGACGGCTTATACGATGCGGGACGGTTACGTCCGGTTCTCGGCCCCGAGATTGGATACGTTTCTGATGTTTGCACTGTGCTATTCGGAATAACCGCATAAGCGGCACTATAAGGAGCGAAACGGAACATGATGGAAACGCGGCAATTGAGAATCGGGATGATCGGGTTGGATACGTCCCATTGCGATGCTTTCGCCAAACTATTGAATGACGATCAGTGGCAGCACCATATTCCCGGAGCGCGGCTGACCGCGGCCTTCCCCGCCGGATCCCCGGACATGGAGATGAGCATATCCCGCGTCGGGAAATTTTCCGATTCGCTGCGGGAGCAGTACGGAGTGCGGATCGTAGACTCGGTCGCCGAGCTGGCGGAGCAGACGGACGGCATTCTCCTTACGTCGGTAGACGGCAGAGTGCATCTGGAGCAATTTCGTCAGCTGCTTCCGTATAAGCTGCCCGTATTCGTCGATAAGCCTTTCGCCACGACCGCGGCCGATGCGGAACAAATGCTGCGGTTGGCCGAAGAGCACGGCATCCCGCTTATGACCTGCTCGATGCTGCGTTATGCGGAGGAATTGACGCAGGCGCTCGAGCTGACGGACCGGGGCAAGGTTACCGGCATCGATTGCTACGGCCCGTTCTATCTCGAAGAAACGGCCCCGGGATTGTTCTGGTACGGCATTCATTGCGTAGAAATGCTGTACCGCGCATTCGGCGCGGGCTGCTCGCACGTCACGGCAACGACCCGGGGAGACCACGACATCATCGTGGCGGAATGGAAGGACGGAAGACTGGCCGCGCTGCGCGGTAACCGGGTAGGCAATACGAGATTCGGAGCCGTCGTGCATCATGAGAAAAACTCGCTGCCGATCGATCCGCGCAAGGGGCGCCCGATGAATGCCATTTTACTGGAATCCATCCTTGAGATGTTCAGAACCGGAATTTCGCCGATCGATCCGGCAGAGTCGTTGGAAATCATCCGCTTTATCGAAGCCGTGAATGAAAGCCGCGAGCACGGGAAAACCGTCTCGCTGTAAGCCGGGCTGCCGCCCTCGGACCGTGGTCGCGGATCTCGGAGGCAGTGTGACGGGGAACCGGGCAAAACAGAAGGAGAGAGTGCGATTATGGGAAATCCGATACGGGTAGGCATTATCGGCCAAGGCCGAAGCGGTTATCGCAACCATGCGTTGATCTTGTCCGCGATGAAGGAACAGTATGAGATCAAGGCGGTATCCGATCCGCAGGAGGCGTATCGCGAAAGAGCCGTCAGTCAGTTCGGATGCGAAGCCTATGCGGATTACCGGGATATGCTGAAGCGAGGCGATCTCGATCTGATCGTCAATGCGGCTCCGAGCCATCTGCATGTGCCGCTGTCGCTGGAAGCGCTGGAGACGGGGCTCCATGTATTGTGCGAGAAGCCTCTGGCGCGGAAGGCCGAAGAGGTGGACCGATTGATAGCAGCAGCGGAGAAAGCGGGGAAATGTCTCGCGACGTTTCAGCAATCCCGTCTTGCTCCCGCCTTTCAAAAAATAATGGACATCGTGCACTCCGGCGTTCTGGGACGAATCGTCCATGCGCGCATCGCCTACAACAATTTCGCCCGCAGGTGGGATTGGCAGACGCTGCAAGCCAACAATGGCGGAAGCCTGCTGAATACCGGCCCCCACCCGCTGGACCAGGCGCTCCGTCTGTTCGACTCGGAGGAGATGCCGGATATTTTCTGCAAGCTGGATCGGGTCAATACGTTCGGCGACGCCGACGATTACGTCAAGCTCCTGCTGAAGAAGGACGGCCATCCGCTGATCGATCTGGAAATCTCCTCCTGCGATGCCTATCCGCAGGATACGTATCATATACATGCCGAATACGGCGGAATAAGCGGCGACTATAGAAGCCTGAAATGGAAATATTACGACCGCGAGCAGGCGTCCGAGCAAGTTCTGACCCGCCAGCCGATGATGGATGCGAGCGGAGAGCCGGCCCATTGCAAGGAGACGCTCGTCTGGAAGGAAGAGAGCTGGGAAATATCCGACGAGGAGAAGAAACGTCCGCTGCAGCGGGTGTTCTACGAGCTGCTGTACGATACGCTGGTCAACGGCGCTCCGCTCGTCGTAACTCCGCAGCATATCAAGCAGCAGATCGCCGTCATCGAAGAGTGCCATCGGCAAAACCCTCTTCCGCGGTTTGCGGAATAACTCATTTGGAGGCGCTGACCAGTTATGACTCATTCCGGAATGATTCGTATTGCGGTTGTAGGCGGGAATAGAGGATTCAGCTACGGCAATGTATCCCGGCTGTTCCCGGACAAGGTGGAGCTTGCGGCGGTATGCGATCTGAACGAAGCGATATTCGTCAGATGGAAGGATAAGTTTCCGGACATTCGCACATTTACGAGCTTCGAGCAGCTGCTGGACGATCCGTCGATCGATGCCGTCGTGTTGGCGACGCCGATGCTGATGCACCAGCGGCAAGCGGTGCAGGCTCTGAAGGCGGGCAAGCACGTCATCTGCGAGGTTGCCGCCGCCCATACGCTCGAAGGCTGCTGGGAGCTTGTAGAGGCAGTCGAGCAGACCGGCAAAGTATATATGATGTCGGAAAATTATTGCTACTATCGCTCCAATCTGTTGGTGCGGCATATGGCGGAGCAGGGAGCGTTCGGACAATTCACCCATGCCGAGTGCGGATATATCCACGATGTGCGGTCCGCCACTCATAAGCCGGACGGAACCTTGCAATGGCGCGGCGAGCTGCTGCGGGACTATAACGGAATCAACTATCCTACCCATTCGCTCGGGCCGATCGCCCAATGGCTCGGCATCAATCGGGAGGGCGGGGATTCGTTCGACTGCATCTCGACGTTCGTATCCGATCCCGCCTCCCAGTGCGACCATTTCCGGACGCGCTTCGGAGCGGATCATCCCGGAGCGCAGCCGGACTACTGGAAGCAGGGCGATTCGGCTCTCGCCTTGATTCGCACGAAGGGGGGAGCGGTTATTTACATGCGCAACGATTTCTCGTCTCCCCGCCCTCACAACTATACGCATTATGCGCTGCAGGGAACGAAAGGCGCTTATTTGGCAGCCCGTCACAAGGACGAGGACCCGCTCGTCTGGTTGGCCGGTCGCAATGCCAAGCTGGAATGGAGCTCCTTGTGGGACTATGCGGAGGAGTTCGAGCATCCGCTATGGAGACGGTCCCCCGACATGCCGGGAGAATTTTTCGTCATGGAGGAGTTCGTCGCGGCAATCGGCGAGGGGCGTCAGCCGGAGCTGGACGTCTACGATTCGGCGGTATGGAGCAGCATATTCCCGCTGTCGGTCGAGTCCGCCGCGGGCGGAGGAAGGCCGGTAGCGATTCCGGACTTTACGATCAACCGCCCTCGCCGTAATCCGTCAGCCGCATCGGTATAACCGAATAATCGGATTCGTGCAACATCCTGCCTTGATGTTTCCTGCAAAAATAATTGACTTTATATTATATATAAAATATTTTATAATAAAAAGAAGAAAAATACGACAGCATAGTCCGCGTACAACCCGGAGGCCTCTTGATGAAGCGGTTCAACATATTGCCGTAAATAGAGGAACTGGATTCCGCTATTGTTCCGGATTCCGTCACACTCTTGAAGATAAAGGAACTGGCTTCCGTTATCTCGAACTTTCGGGGTGAAAATGATCGCGAACAGCGGGATAGCGGAACGGTTTTCCGTTATTTTGCTCTCCATAGGGGTACTTGGCACAATAACATACTCCAGTTCCGCTATTTGATGGATTCGCGGTCCAGCAAGCGCCGGCAAAGGCGGCTAGCCTTCACCGATCGTGCGGTACATGTGCTTCTGTACGCGAATTATGCTGTCGTACAAAAAAAGGATGTTGTGTTCATGGAAGAAACGATCGAAAAAGCGAACCACCTGTTTCAACGGCAAAATGTAAGCGAAGAACTGATCAAGATGATCAAGAAGCAAATATTGGCGGGCGAGCTGAATCCGGGCGATCGCATCGTCGAGACGAAATTGGCCAGGCAGCTCGGGCTCAGTCAATCGCCGATCCGCGAGGCGCTGCGTCAGCTGCAAGGGGAAGGCATCATCAAAATCGTGCCGAATAAAGGCCCGTCCGTCGTCGCGCTGGAGATGAAGGATATATTCGAAGTGTATTCCATCCGCAGCATGCTCGAAGGATTGGCCATGCGCATGGCGGTGCACAATGCGACGGACGAGGAGATCGACGAGCTGGAGCGGTTCTACGAATCGATGAAGGCCAAGCTTCACGACGATTCCGTACCTTATTTGCTGGAAGATTCGCTGCAAATACACGAGACGATTATTCGTCTGTCGAATCATTCGCGTCTGCACAAGATGTATCAATCGATTACGTTCCAGGTAGCCTTGGTGAACCGGATGCTCGGCGTCCGATCCTCGAAGGAGCAAGAAGTGGAGGAGCACGGGGAGCTGATCACGGCTCTCAAGAAGCGCGACCCCGATGAGGCGGAGCATATTATGCGCAAGCATATATACCGATCGTATTGTCATTTTGTCGAGCGGCACGAGCGAAAAACCGAAAAGGACAAATTTGGGGAAAATATGTGGTACTGACAGACTGCCGCATCCCGTATAGAGAGGAAGCCCGGCGATGAAACGACTCAAAGCAGGCATAATCGGTCTCGGCTCATGGGGAGAATGCCACCTTCAGGCTTACCGGGCTTTGTCCGCCGTTGAAGTGACGGCCATCTGCGACGCCAATGAGAGCAGGCTGGACGCCATGGCGGGGAAATACCGGGTGCCGCAAGCCTTCACCAGCTATGAAGCGCTGCTGGAGCGTGACGATATCGATCTTGTCAGCGTCGTCACGTTCGAGAAAAATCATCTGGCCCCCGTTCTGGCCGCCCTGAGAGCCGGCAAGCACGTATTGGTAGAGAAACCGGTATCGACCGACTTGGCGGAAATCCGCCAGATGCAGGCCGTTGCCGAACAATGCGGCAAGCATGTGCTGCCGGGACATCTGCTGCGCTTCGACCCCCGATATGCGGAAATTTACGAGGCGCTGAAGCCTGGCGGGAGACTCGGCCAGCCGGTCAGTATTTTTCTGAAGCGATCGCGCGCGAAGTCGTTGTTCGCCACCTATCAACGGACGCATACCGTCTATGAGCTGACCGTTCACGATCTGGACCTGGCGATCTGGTATGCCGGCAGCCGGGTGAAGAAGGTCAGGGCGATGGGACGATATGCGATGAAAGGCAGGGCGCCGGATGTGCTCTGGTCGACGTTGGAGTTCGAGAATGGCGTCGTTGCGGTCATCGGCAGCAATTGGATGAACCCCGACGAGGCCGGTATCGCCATGTTCGATGCGGCGGAGATTATAGGAGAGCAGGGGATCGCCCATTTCGAGACGAGCCATTCCGGCACGCAAATATGGGATGACGAGACCGGCCGCCATTCGCCGGATCAGAATATCCACTACACCCTTGCCGGCAAAGCGGGGGGCTGCCTGAAGGATCAGCTCGCTTATATTAGCGATTGCCTCATCCGCGGCGAAGCCCCCGATTATATTTCGTTTGCCGACGCGGTTCATGGAATCGAAGTCGCCGGCGCGATCGAGAGAGCGGCGGAGAGCGGTCGGGAGATTTTGTTGTAGACGGTCGTTTCCAGCGTCGAAATTGGGCTCGGAAGCATCGGATCACATGTAAATGGAACAGAAGCAAATGGAATAGAAGCAAATGGAACAGAAGCAAACAAGGCAACCCTTGGCACTAGGGTTGCCTTGTTTTTATGTCTGCGACGTTGAAGGCAATGTAACAATAACTGTCGTTCCCTCGCCAACGATGCTTTGCACGTCAATCGTACCCTCGTGGGCAAGAACGAATTGTTTGGCGATCGACAGTCCCAGTCCCATGCCGCCGCTGTTGCGCGTCCGCGCCTCATCCGTTCGGTAGAAACGGTTGAAGAGGTTGGGAAGATGCTCGGGGCTTATTCCCGGACCATTGTCGGCAATCGCAATCCGAAGCAAGACATCCGCCTCTTTGCCCCCCTTTTCTCGCGTTATCGCAATGTTCACTTTGCCTCCGGGGGGAGTATACCGGATGGCATTGACGAGCAGGTTAAGGAACACCTGCGTCATTCGATTCGAATCCACATAAACCGTAGGCGATTCCGGTTCGCTTGCCAGCGATATATCGATTTGTTTATCGTCGGCGTCCTGAGAGATCCGGTCTATGATCCGCCGCAGTAGCTCCAACATATTAGTCGGCCTGCGTTCCAGCGGCAGCCTCTTTGCTTCCGCAAGCGACAGCTGATGAAGGTCGTCGACGAGACGGGTTAACCGGATCAGTTCATCCTGAAGCGGCAGCAAGCCTTCCGGTTCGATGGATTGTCCGCTCTGCTGGAGCAGATCCAGCTTGCCCCGCACAATCGTCAGCGGCGTCCGCAATTCATGGGCGACATCGGCGACCAGATTGCGCCGGATATCCTCGCCTTGCCGCAATCTGGAGGACATGTCGTTAAAGGCGATTGCAAATTTCCCGTATTCATCCGCGGACGCGACGGGAGTCTGTATACCGAGCTCGCCTTGTCCCAGGCGGTCGATGGCCGGAATGAGCAGCCGAAGGGGCGCCGTAAGCCACTTGGATATGAGATAAGCGATGAAAAGCGAAATTAAAACGAATAGGACGGCGCTTGCCGTCAACAGGAATATGACCGAAACGGATATTCCGATTTGCAATTTTTTCAAGTTGGCCGCTTCCGGATCGTAATAATACAAGTAAGCGATCGTTTGGCGATCGACCTGAATTTCCCGCTCGAATCCCAAATTTTTTACCAATCCATAGTCGGCCTTATCGTCAGCGTACATCGGATCCCGGTCCTTGGACATTAATACGATGCTGGCATTAGGATCGGCGTTCAGAAGGTCGTGATGCAGAACGAACTGCCGCACGCCTCCCCAGGAGCTCCCGTTTTCTTTGTAATAACCGGCCAAACGAGCGGATAACGCATCCATTTGTTCCCCTTTGGTCGATTCTACTATAGCCCCGAGTGATTCCCGGACAACGAGATGGGTCGTCAGGACGAATACCACGCTCATGACCACGATAAAGGAGGCCATCGCTATAAAAATTTTTCGGCTGACGCTCAAGGCCGATCACCGAACCGGTAGCCGAAGCCGTAGACGGTTTTGATATATACGGGCTGAGCGGGGTCGTCCTCGATTTTTTTGCGGATTCGGCTGATGTGGGCGTCGGTCGTCCGCTCGTCGTTCAATATTTCCTCTTCCGCAGCGGCCTGCAGCAATTGCAGCCGACTGTATACGATGCCGGGTCTGGCGGCCATAGTAAGCAACAATTTGAACTCCGTTGGCGTCAGCGCCACTTCTTCCCCCCGTTTCCACACGCGGCACTGCGATTCCGAAATGGTCAGATCCCCGCGTTCCATCGACTGTTCCGCCTTTTCACTTCCTTCTATTCGCCGCAGGACGGAACGAATCCGAGCGACAAGCTCCCGCAACGAAAAGGGCTTCGTCAAATAATCGTCGGCCCCTACCTCCAGCCCGATAATTTTATCGCTTTCCTCAATCCGGGCGGTGACCATTATGATGCCTGTGCCGCTCATTTTTCGCAGCTCCCGGCATAAATCGATGCCGCTCATTTCCGGCATCATCCAATCAAGCACAACGAGAGAAGGCTTTTTCTCCTTGGCTATTTGGAGCGCCGCCTTGCCCGTTGTCGCCGTCCAAACTTGAAATCCTTCCTGCAGCAGAAAGGGCGCCATAAAATCGATTACTTTCTGTTCGTCATCGACGAGCAGCAGCGTACGCGTCAATTTCGATCCCCTCCTTCCCCGAATTCCAAATCGTATTTATTATATACGTTATCCATTTCCGTTTGGGAAATTTCACGGGTTCCGTAATGGAATAGAACAAGAACGCAACATTTCGCCGCTCAAAAATGAAAGAAACCAAGCCGACACAAAGTTCACGAAACCCGCAATGGTTCGTCACAAGTTCACAATGTTGTGCTGCTACAATGAATCTCGTTGCATCAGAAGCAAAGATTCCTGACAGGTTGCAAACGGGAGAGAATGGAGATTGGAAATGATGAATAAAAAAATTAGGGTCGTATTGCTAGCCATGGTCGGCGGGTTGATCGGAGGCTTTGTGCTGGCCGAAATCATTGGCATTGCCGGTATTTTGCTGACAGGCCGGGCAATCGGGGTTAAGTTTCTCCCCTTTATATTACCGTTCGTATGCGCGGGAATAGCGCTGCTGGCCGTTCAAAGTAAACTACCGCCCCGGTAATGGCGCTTAATCCCTGCAGGGATAACGAATTAGCATGGAGGATGAAACTTATGAAAACTGAGGTTCATACGAGTCAACGCATCCGTGTATCGAGGTTCGTATTTCTGGTGTTGGCATGGGGGCTTGTCGTCTGTATCGTCGTACAGACGTTATTTGCCGGCATGGCCATCTTTAACGACCCGGGCCACTGGAGCAAGCATGTGAATTTTGTGCATTTTTTTGAATTTGTCCCGCTTTTCATGCTTATATTTGCTTTTATTGGGCGTCTTCCCAAAGGAACGGGGTGGTTAAGCTTTGCCTTATTCCTCCTGATTTTCTTTCAATATATGACAGCTCACCTAAAGGCGGCGGGGGCGTTTCATCCCGTGATGGCTTTGGCGCTGATCGTGCTTTCCTTATTCGTTGCGAAGCGTGCATACCGATGCTTCGTCGGAACGAAACGAGGGAGCTTGCCGGATTGATCGTGCTCCGCATAGCGTTCAACAAGAAACGACTCTGCTCGCATCGTTGAGCAAGAGTCGTCTTTTGCTTGTCTGAGCTCGATTTTAACGCTGACGTACACGCATGACAACAGATGCCGTTATTCCCGCGAGAAATCCCCAGACGGCATTGGTAAGGAGCACGCTGACAATCGCGAATGGATTCGTCAAAGGACCTTGCAGTTGACCGCTAAGGATCGGGGATGCAATTGCGCTAAGAACGATTGCGAAGACTCCATAGGCAACCCCGGCCAATAATAAGGTCACCACCGGTTGTTTCACTCGCAAGACGACAACGATCGCGATCCAGACAAGCGAGATAATAATCGTTGCTGTAATGCTGGCGGTCGGCTGTCCAATTTGCTCCGACAGACCGAGCATGCTCATGATCGGTCTGATGAGAGCCAAAGCGCCCAAACCGGCAATAAGCGGCCATTGTCGGGCTATATCTTGCTTTTGAGATGAATTTGTCAACGTGAATTGCTCCTTTGCCGAGTTATTTTTAGTGCAAGCCCAAGTAACCCATATAAAGCATCATCATGACAATCGTGCCGGAAAGCGGCATGATTAAGCCTACCTGTGAGTCGTAAAACATTCCCCCCAATGACAGGATCGTTACGCTAACTCCAAATAAAGAACCGCTTCGCGTTTTCGCTATGACAGAGAATTGTTTGAACAGCATCGGGTATATCGTCAGCATGGCCGTGTAGGTAAAGCCGGTCCAAATCATTGATATTGCTTCTACTGCGAATGGACTACCGAAGACTATCACGGTAGAGCCGGTCATTAGAATCAACAAGCTGATCGAAATGCTGGTTTGCCATTTCCTCAAGGAACCGACTTCCTGTACTCTCTTGTCCAATTTGATTTGCAGTGCGAGCATGCCGCCAAGCCATACGTTCAATATCCACAGCAGCACGAGAATCCCTCTCTCCTTTCTAAGTTCTTAGGTGGACTTATTTTACCAAAACAATATTGTGAACTTATGACGGATTTTTACGGGTTGCATGATAATTCGAAAATACCAAACTGCTTTTTTGCTGGTCGACGGTGAGACTGTGGCGATCGCACCGGACTTTCATCATCGGGGCTCGATTGTCCTGGCGCATCCCTTGTTTTTTGGGTTGTTAAAGCCCGTACAGGCTCCGCCACGATACCATATATTAATTTGTAATAGATTTCCTCTATTAGTCTGCAGTATGACTTCTTCCCAGATTGTAGGTGAGCCGAGAGCATGTCTATCAAAAACCTTGTGGTTAATGGGGGTTTCGAAACAGGGTCCTTGAACCCGTGGATTGCTTTAAACGCCGCCATAACCACGATTAGTACGCATAGTGGTTTCTATGCCGCAGTGTTGGAAGGCGGGGCCGTCAATGCGGTCCTGGCGCAAGATGTGCCGGTTGAAGCGGGAGAAAGCTACGAGCTTATCGTATCGCTGGCAAAGGCGGGGGCGGAACCGAATCCGCTGGTGATGGTGACGATCAGTTATTATGACCCCGCATTAAATTTCCTTGGATTTACAGTCATGGACCCGATCTTCGAGGATCGTTTGCCAAACGGTCTCGATAATGAATGGATTACCTTTTACCAAAACACGAATGAGGTACCCGCAGGCGCGACACAAGCGCTAATCGTAATGAACAAAGCGACTACCGCCGGTTCGGCTGGTGTTCTAATCGATGATGTCCAGCTGCTTAAAGCAACGGGGGCGACAGGTGCGACAGGTGCGACAGGAGCAACCGGAGCAACCGGTGTGGCGGGAGCAACCGGAGTAACGGGAGCGACTGGTGTGACGGGAGCAACTGGGGTCACGGGTGCGACAGGAGAGACGGGAGCGACTGGTGTGACCGGGGCAACGGGAGCAACTGGAGAGACGGGAGCAACCGGAGCAACGGGAGTGACTGGGGTGACAGGGTCTACGGGTGCAACCGGAGAAACGGGAGTGACCGGGGTCACGGGAGCGACTGGTGTGACAGGAGCAACTGGGGGGACGGGAGCAACTGGTGTGACAGGAGAGACGGGTGCAAACGGGGTCACGGGGGCAACTGGTGCGACGGGAGCAACTGGAGAGACAGGTGCAAC
>NZ_VDCQ01000140.1 GCF_006265175.1 Paenibacillus hemerocallicola
CAAGGCGATAGTCTGATCCTCTCCGAAGCGAGCTACAGCTACAGCCCGTGGAACGAACTGACCCAGGCCACGAGCGGATCGGAGACGACAACGTTCCAGTACAGCCCGGAAACCGAAGGCTTGCGGATCAAGAAGACGTCGCCGACCGGCACGCTACGGTATACGTACAACGGAAACGGCCAAGTGATTGCAGAATCGGATGCGAACAACAACGTGATCGCCCAGTATGTGTGGGGACCGGACCGACTGCTGATGAAGAAGGAAGTGGCCACAGGCCAGTCGTACTACTACATGCAGAACGGCCATGGCGACGTCGTGCAGATGGTGAACACGTCCGGAGCGGTCGTGAACAGCTACCGTTACGACGAGTGGGGGAATATCCTTAGCCAAAGCGAAGGCGTTCCGAATGCGTTCAAGTACGCGGGCGAGATGTATGACACGGAGACGGGATTTTACTACTTGCGGGCGCGGTATTATGATCCGAGTGTGGGGCGGTTTATTAATAAGGATACGTATGAAGGGGATATTAGCAATCCGTTGAGTCTTAACCTTTATACGTATGTCGGTAATAATCCATTGCGATTTATTGATCCAAGCGGACATGATCCACGAGAAGTTCAACTGATGCTTGAAATGGCACGCGACGGCGAACTGGGCATGTCCGATGTAAAGGATCGATTGGGGTCCTATTACCAAAGAATATTTCAAGATGATGATAACAACTATTTCAATTATTTGTTTGGTATGGCGACCATGACCAGTGCCTATGAAAATTCACTTGGCAATTCCCAATGGGCAATTGGCGTTTTGGTAGAGGTTAATACAGCGGATCTGGTTAGTGCTCATGAATTGGCTACGCTACTGGAGTCCATGGTTGATGTTAGTGCTGCACTAACCGCAGGTGCAAAAGCAGCGAGAGTTAGAGCCTCTTCCAACCTATCGGTGGAATGTAACTGCTTTACCGCCGGTACAAAGGTTTTAACAGACGAAGGGGAGAAGAATATCGAAGACATTGAAGTCGGAGATAAGGTTCTTTCCAAGGATGAAGAGACTGGCGAGGTAGCGTATAAAGAGGTTACGGCAACGTTCAATCACGAAACTGATGAGATTTATAACATCCATGTGGGCGGTCAGGCGATTGAATCGACCTTTAATCACCCGTTCTATGTGAAGGACAAAGGATGGACGTTTGTCAAAGACCTTCAAGTTGGTGACTTGCTTGTTCAGAGTGATGGGAATACACTGATGATTGACAGCATCGAACTGGAGCATAAGCAGGTAACTGTTTACAACATGACCGTTGATGAGTTCCATACGTACTTTGTCAGTGACCTTGAGATTTGGGTGCATAATACGAATTGTTCATGGAACACGGTTGTGGAATCTAAGAATGCAACAAGGACAATTGACGGCTTAGCGAAAGAGCAAAGGGAAGCACTGGATAAAGCGGTACAAGGTTTAGCATCAGGAAATACAAGCGGTCTCAATGTCCATAGGTTATCTGATGGAAGATGGGCCGCTGATGTTAAGGGTATAGGTAAAGGCCGTGGACAAGGTAGAATTATTTATACCGAAAAAGATGGAGTTATCACTATTGATGAGGTTACTACCAAACATTATAGTAAGTAAACATCATTCAGGAGGTACAAATTGTCGACATTTACTCATGTAATATTAGAGGTGTTTTGTAGCTTTTCTGATGAAAATGCTAATGATGGTGCTCCAAGTTACTGCAAAAGGAGTGTAGGAAATCCTGGTTATCATTGTTTGGAAAATAATTGCAAGCATGTTGCCTTTACTTATGCCCCCAATGAAATTGCCTATTCAGATGACGAAGGGGAAGTTCCCGATGGTGAGTCTTGGTTAGGACTAGGTGGGGAGATGTTGCCACCAAATGCAAATGAGGCTCAAATAAAAGATTTAAAGAGCCTATGGAAAGAAATATGCGTAAAAAAAATACATGAAGCGTATGATGAATACATGAAACGAGCAAATCAAGATTGATTTTGCTATGCTATTCTAGTGACCTTGGGGTGGAATCCTTAAGGTCTTTCTTTTTACCCCACCCAGTGACGAATAATTCGGGCGGCACGTCCCAATAGAAATTAACCCTCATCAGCCCCGTAAGCGGTAATCCGCTAATATGCCTGTACACACATGCACAATGTGAATAATATACCCCTTTATCACAATCTTATAACCTCGCACCAATAGCGTGTTCAGACTGACGGGAATACGAAGCGAAACGATCAGGAGCATCGGGATTTCCTTGTCCGAAGTCATGTTAATCAAATTCGTGATGTCCACCGTGAAATGAGCGATGTGGAGAATCACATTCGACACATCATGCAGAAGCTAGACTTCAAGCTGAACACCTTTACGGGGATTGATGACGTAACTGCTTCGGCAATCGTGGCGGAAATCGGAGATATTAGCCGATTTAGCAGTGCTGACAAACTAGCCAAGTATGCAGGACTAACGCCAAGCCAAATGAGTAGTGGCGGCAGGGGAAAAGACTGCAACCAACGACAAGGAAACAGAGCATTGAACAAGATACTATGGGGGCTAGCTGTTAGATAGGTGCATACAGCAAGAACTTCCAATAAGCCGCTTAATCCCTTGTTTCGTGAATACTACGAAAAGCGGTTGAGTGAAGGCAAAAAGAAGAAACAGGTTATCATCTGCATTATGCGAAAGCTAGTAAACATCCTGTACAGCATGATGAAGAAAATACCGTCTTACCGCTTCACCTGAACGGGGGCGGCAAGCTAATGATACAATGGAGGTAGCTGAAACAGTTGCCACCTTCTTTATTCCCTGAATTAAGTTTCTAACTAACGAAGGGGAGAAAAATATCGAAGACATTGAAGACGGAGATAAGGTTCTTGCCAAGATGAGAATAACCCTGATGGGAATTAGCTTACAAGGAAGTAACGGCTTATATCGCAACCAACGTGATGATATTATTAAATTGCATGTTGGGGAGCAAATCATCGAGAAGACAGACAATCATCCGTTCTGGGTTGAAGAGGGTGGTTATTTGCAGATGAACTACAATCGGGGGATAAACTCCAAAAAGCTAACGGAAACTCACTTGCGATTGATAAGATTGAGTTTATTAAACTAGAGAAGCCGGTTACGGTTTACAACTTTACTGTTCTTGACTACCATACGTATTACGTAACTGATATTGGGGTTTGGGTTCATAATACTCAGTGTGGTCCAAATGGAACCTTTGAAAATGCATCTTATCATGGAACAACAAACAACGGTAAGAAGAATGAAGCACCGAATGATGGTCAAACAGTATTAGATAATTCATTATCGATTGGACCGAATACAGACCGAAGAATTGGGATAAGTGATGGGGAGTTTGTGGTTCTTGATAAGACTAGTGATGGTATTTACCACGGACATGTTAGGTCTTGGAGTGAACTTAATCCTACAATGCAATCAATCTTAAGAAAAGCTGGTCTAGCCGACTAGTGTCGAATGTTTGTGTTTTCTTCTACTACGCCGCAAAACGTGGACGCAGCCGGTCAAGCGGACTTGCTGACGTACAACACGATCGGCGACCTGTCGCAGAAACGGGATTTGAAGCAGCAATCGTTCGGCTTCGCCTACGATAACCTGCACCGGCTCGTCACCTCGAACGTCGGCACCGCCAGCTTCAAAACGTACTACGAGGACAACCCGTTCGGTCCGATCCGGAAAGAGGAATGGTCCGGCTCCACATTGTTGAAATCAGCCGCATACGCCTATACGGCAGATGGACAGCTGAAGGTCAAGAGTGTGACGAGCGAAGGGCATGCTTTATCCCTAACCAATACGTTCGACTTGGCGGGTAAAGTAACCGGTGTCACGAACGGATACGGCTTTACGACCGCGTACCATTACGATAAGGTAAGAGTAGAGAAGGTCCAAACCAACGGAAGCAGCGCCAACCCCGGAGGCGATGACAGCCAATACGCGAGATACGAATACAACCCGAACGGGACGCTGAAAACGGTGACGTATCCGCGTCTCGGCGACGGGACATATGCAAAAGCGGATTACGTCTACGACAAGATCAACCGGCTGACGAGCATCACGAACAGCAAGGGCGGGCAGACACTGTCGAGCTACGGCTACGGGTACGATGCGAACGGCAACATCACATCGGTGACGGATGCGGCCGGAACGACGACTTACAGCTACGATCCATTGAATCGTCTGACGCAGACGTCCCGCCCGGATGGGCAAATCGTCACGTACACGTACGACGGCAGAGGCAACCGGAAGACGAGCCAAGGCGATAGTCTGATCCTCTCCGAAGCGAGCTACAGCTA
>NZ_VDCQ01000141.1:0-861 GCF_006265175.1 Paenibacillus hemerocallicola
GTTTTAGGTTTAGGGTTTTAGGTTTAGGGTTTTAGGTTTAGTAGGGTTTTAGGTTTAAGGTTTAAGGGTTTAGGTTTTAGGTTTAGTAACTTAACATGAGCTACATAGTTTGCTAGATACGATATTAATAGGATTAAACATTTATGAAAAACGTGCGAGACGTCTTCCAGCATGGCAAGCAAAGCGACAACGGCGCATATCATCCGGGTTCGACACTCGGGAGAGCAAGCGGATCGGCCCGAGACGTTGTACGTCTGTTGAGCGAAATGCTTGGGTCGAAGCTGGAGGCTGGACGATACGGCTTATTGGATAAGAGACCGGAAGGACATCGTGGCCTCTTGTAAAGTATACATAATATGATAACACGTATTTCACGATCATTCAACATCGTCCAACTATTTTCCTGAAAAGTATATGTTCTTACAACGATAAGGAAAATTTATCTTTTTTCGGTTCGCGTTGGTAATAAAATACACGAACAAACAATAAGTTAATGCCATTGAATGTTCGTGTATATAAGGCGATTGGGAATTTAGCTTTCAGAGCGATCCATCGAATACACGAAGCGGAAATGAGATGATCCGCAAAATTGCGTTCACTTTAGAAAAACGCAAGTTGGAACGGATCTCGATATTCGACATAGACTGGCTCGCGAGCAGTGAGCAGTGAACCTAATTTGCTTATTGGCGAACCTTATAATGTCTGTTTGGCTCCCTTTTTGGGCATTTGGAGAAACTGCGAACCGAAAGTAACTATTAGTGAATGCAAGTACGCAAGACGCAAGACGCAAGACGCAAGACGCAAGACGCAAGACGCAAGACGCAAGACGCAAGACGCAAGACGCAAGACGCAAGACGCAAG
>NZ_VDCQ01000141.1:871-3700 GCF_006265175.1 Paenibacillus hemerocallicola
AAGACGCAAGACGCAAGACGCAAGACGCAAGACGCAAGTACGCAAGTACGCAAGCACGCAAGACGCAAGCACGCAAATACGCAAATACAGTAACAGTGAAATTTAGTAATTTAGTTCACTATTCGCTGAATTCGCTCATCTGACGCATGGTGATGGAAAAAGTCCAGTTAATTCAGCCGAATTACCGTAGATCGCTTGAATTAGTGGAAAATCTACAGTTATTTTCCTCTTACATGAGGATTTGTACTTTAGGCGAAATTAGATGCATGTTTTCCATTTCACGACGGCTTGAGGGGGAAACATACGATTGGACCGCACCGCAACCTCGTCGACTCCTAACGGCTCTTTCGACCTGCTCGGCGGCTGATGAAGTACGGTTAATCGTCGGCAATGCAACTGCGAGCTTGTTGTTCCCCTGTCCCTACCGGCCTATGTATGGGCTCTTCACATGGCCGCAAAAGCGCGATCGGCGGCATCGATCGTTTCGTCAATATCTTCTTGCGTGTGTACGATAGTCGTGAACCAAGCTTCATATTTCGACGGAGCCAGACAAATGCCCCGGTCGAGCATAAGCCGGAAAAATTGAGCGAACCGCTCGCCGTCCGCTTTCTGGGCGTCGTCATAGTTCCGGATCGGGTGGTCGCAGAAATGAGTGGAGAAAGCGCCGCCGATCCTGTTAATCGTAAGAGGCACGCCATGCTTCCCGGCGCTGGCGGCGAGCCCTGCCGCGAGCCGCGCTGCCAAAGCGTCCAGCTTTTCATAAACCCCGGGCTGGCTAAGCGTCTCGAGGCAGGCGATGCCCGCCAGGATCGAGGCCGGGTTGCCCGCCATCGTTCCGGCTTGGTATGCCGGACCAAGAGGGGCGACACGCTCCATGATTTCCCGGCGACCGCCGTACGCGCCGATCGGCAGTCCGCCGCCGATAATTTTGCCCAAGGCGGTCAAATCCGGCTCGATTGCCCCAAGATCCGGGAACCCTGCGTCTGCGTATGTTTGTGCGGCTCCATAATGAAACCGGAAGGCGCAAATGACCTCGTCGTAAATAACAAGCGCGCCATGGTCGCGGGCCAACCGGCACAGCCCTTCAAGGAAACCGGGTTCGGGCATGACCATGCCGAAGTTGCCGACGATCGGTTCTACCATGACGGCTGCCGTCTCGCTGCCCCAACGTTCCAGCGCTGCTGCGAGTGCATTCAGGTCGTTATACGGAACGGTAATAACTTCTTGGGCGATGCTGACCGGTATGCCTGCACTGTCGGGAATGCCCAGCGTGGACGGTCCCGAACCGGCGGCTACGAGTACAAGATCCGAATGCCCATGGTAGCATCCGGCGAATTTGATTATTTTATTGCGGCCGGTGAAAGCCCGCGATACGCGGATCGTCGACATGACGGCTTCCGTGCCCGAATTGACGAAGCGTACTTTGTCCATCGACGGTACCGCTTCCTTCAGCATTCGCGCGAAAATGATTTCATGCTCTGTCGGCGTGCCGAAGAGCGTTCCGTTTGCGGCTGCACGGCAGATCGCATCGGTCACATGAGGATGTGCATGTCCGAGTATAATCGGACCGTAGGCGGCCAAATAATCGATATACCGGTTGCCGTCGGCGTCCCAAAAATAAGCGCCTTGCCCCCGCTCCATAAATACCGGCGCTCCTCCGCCGACCGCCTTGAACGAACGGGAGGGGCTGTTCACTCCTCCCACGATGTGACGAAGCGCATCTTCGTACAATTGCTCCGATCTTTTCCGGTTGTGGCTGCTGCTGCTGCTCATATCCGACTCATCTCCTGAACTATGAAGCGGATTTCGCATCGGGCGAATGATCCGCGCTGTAATTTGGATGGATTTTTGATTACGTCCATAATTGTACACATTATTAAGTAAAATTTCACCTTCCGCCCGCAAGGTCCGATCGTTACAAGCTGTGGAATCGAGGTGCGCATGAATATGCTTCACGGTCATCCCGCACGAAATCTGAAATTACGGTAGAACGGAGATAAGGCTCAAACGAACATAATCTCATGAATCTAGCTTCCACCAAGGACAAATAGTGCTGATTTGAGCGTTATAGCTATGGATTCGACGTTGAAAAGCGGTTGAAGCAGGCTGATCAGAGAAAATAAGGTTTAAACGTACCTTATTCATCGATTCATGTTCATTCCAAGCGTAAATAGTGCTCCTTTGAGCATTATCTGCCCAATCTTGCGCCCACGACAAATAGCATCTCCCAAGAGGAGTGGTCTGACTCCGATTCAAATGCGGCTGCCTATAGGGCAAGTCTTGACCACGTACTACGATCGCGAAAAAACCTCCTTCCCTGGAGGCAGGGAATGGAGGTTTGTCATTGTACACACTGATATGTAATTTTCGGCCAAAACAGTCCAATAACGCTTGTCAGTTCGTATCGCTCGAAGCGGCTCCCGCTTCCGGGCTGTCTGAGGAAGTTTTGACATCCGTTTCGCCGCTCGCCTCGGCAGTTGCGCCAGTCGAGCTTGCAGCCCCCGTTCCAGACTTTGCCGTATAAGGAGCGTCTCCGCTTCCAGCCGAAGAGCCGCTCGCCCCGGAAGCGGCTGGCGCTCCGGCCGAACCGTTCGCGCTGTTGGCAGTTGCAGTTGAACTCCCGGTGCCGGATTCCGTGGAACCGCTTACAGATAAGTCTTGCTTGATCGTTTCCGTTGACGTTCCTGCCGAGTCGGCAATGCTCGGGCCTGAGCCCGAGCTTGTGCTTGTCGTTTTCCCGGGTGCCGCCGTACCCGTGCCGGTCGACCCGGGCTCCGGCTTGGTGCCCGAAGAAGTGCCTGTCGAACCAGTCCCCGTCTTTGTCCCCGA
>NZ_VDCQ01000142.1 GCF_006265175.1 Paenibacillus hemerocallicola
GGGCAATTTTCCATACCTCGTGCAAAAATAGCGGAATCGGAATCCGCTATTCAGGCCTTTTCGGCCCAATCTGACGCTTCGCAAGCCGAATAGAGGAACTCCGTTCCGCTATCGGGCAATTTTCCATACCTCGTGCAAAAATAGCGGAATCGGATTCCGCTATTCAGGCCGTTTCGGCCCAATCTGACGCTTCGCAAGCCGAATAGCGGAACTCCGTTCCGCTATTCGCTAGCGATATGGGATTGCGATGCCAATAACGCCCTCCAGTGCCGCTATTTTTCAAACCGGGCGGTCGAGTTCGCCACACCTTGCCGCACCTTGCCGCACAGGACGCATCGGACAACTCGCTCCGCTGTAAGCGTAATGATCGTTATGGCGGGGCGGACGAGGATAGTGAACTTCCCCATTCCGCTAGTCCAAGCGCGGATGGCGCTCCTTTGCGAAACACCCCGTAAAGCCGCCCAGCAGCAAAGCGAGCAAATAAAGTCCCAAGTAGCCGCCAAAAGCCAAAAACCATAAGCTGTCGAACAGCCAGTGCACTTCAGTCGAATATACTGTACCGTGCCGACGGATATCCGATACCGCAAACGCGGAAAGAATGCCGAAGCCGAATGCGCTGACTACACCAAGCGCGTCCAGCACCAGCCTCGCCCTTGCGGACACCCGACGAAGCAAGGCCAACACCGCCGGAATAAGCAGCGTGCCGATTACGACCAGCAGCTTCATCTTGCCCACCTCCAATTATCCCCAGCATGGACAGAAGCGGAGCAAAGGATACGTGTCCGGTCGATTCTCCTATGGTTTATTGCCACATTAAACCTCATTGTGCGGGTTTAATGAAGTGACATACCTGGATTGAACGAGCTCTTTCCCCCTTGTTATCGTCTTGTGTGTCCCGTCCTTCCGGAATCCGAATCGCTCACAGAAGCTTCGCGCCCGCTTGTTATCCTCGAGCACCCACAAGGCTGCGTTGCGGTAACCGAACTCCGCCAGCCGTTCGATCCCCCACCCGAGAAAGGCTGTGCCATAGCCGTTTCCCCATACGCCCTCCATCAAGTAAATGCTTCGAATCTCGCCATGCGAGGAATCCAGATCGTCGTCGCAGGATCCCCCTACGACCATCACTCCGGCCGGTTGATCGTTCGCGATCAGAATGGCGACTTTCTCGGGACCTTTCTCTAGAGCTTCCCGGTAATAGCGTTCCCGATTCTCTGCCGTATTCCGTCTTAAATAATGTTCCGGCATAATGCCCATATAAGCACTGCGGTAAGCCTCCGAATGAACTCGCCCCAGGGCGGTGCAATCGTCGGGCTCGGCCCACCTTATTTTCAATGGACTCAACGGCACTCCTCCTTGCATTCAGTCAGATGCCCTGCTTGCATTATTGGCGCGGGAGCCTCTCAACCGTTATGATAGTAGCACAGAGTAAATGAACAGGTCGGATCCGTCCTCTTCGGACAGAAATCGGGTAAAACCGGACAAAATACCAAAAGGGAACGAACGAAACGAAAGGGGAGCGTCCATCCTTGAACAAACCCATTCGCCTGTATTACTTGTGCTTCGCTCTTTATGCAGCCATAATCGGCCTATGCCTCTGGTTCGCTTCGGCGAACACGGTGCCCGACGCGTACACGGGAACGGCTGCAGATCCGTCAACCTTTATGTCGGCCGAGCAGTTGAGAAGCAGCGAAGTGTATTCCGCACAGCGCAACTGGCTATTTTTCGTCTCGTATCCGTGGGAATGGGGCATTTATATCGTGCTTCTGTTCGGCGGATACGCCAAACGCTGGGAGGAGAGGCTGGAGCAGACCCGTCTCCCCTTCGCGGCACGGCTCTCCATATTCGCCTTTGTCGTAAGCGCGGTTGCCTTTATCGTGCGACTGCCGCTCCGGTTTACCGGATACACGCTATCGCGAAGCAACGGCATCTCCACTCAGCCGTTCGCGGGCTGGATCCGTGACAAGCTCGTCGCATTCGGCGTCGATACGTTAATCATGCTCCTCGTCGCAGCGGTCGCTTACTGGTTCATCCGGAAAGGAGGCCGCTGGTGGCTGAAGCTGTGGCTGCTGTCCATTCCGTTTACGCTGTTCTTGATGTACATTCAGCCTGTCGTCATCGATCCGCTGTACAATCAATTTTCCCGGTTGTCCGATACGGCGCTGGAGCAAAAAATCGAACGGCTGGCCGCGGATGCCGGCATTTCCACCGAACGGGTATTCGAGGTCGACATGTCCACGAAGACGAATGCGCTCAACGCCTATGTCGACGGAATCGGTCCCAGCCTGCGCATCGTGTTGTGGGATACGACGCTGAAGCGGATGAGCGAGGACGAGATTATGATGATCGTCGCGCATGAAATCGGACATTACACGATGCACCATCTGGAATGGAGCGTGCTCGGCGCCGTCGGCGGTTCTTTGGTCATGCTATGGCTCGGGAGTGTCGTTCTGGGCTTTATCATTCGCAATTGGGGCGCTTCGTGGGGAATTTGCAAAGTCGGGCAGACGTCCTCCCTGCCGCTTATTTTGCTGCTGCTGTCGGTACTTTCGTTTGCGTCGCTGCCGTTCTCGAACGCCGTATCCCGGCAAGCCGAGAGAGCGGCCGATCGTTACGCGGAGCGGCTGATCGGCCATTCCGGCAGTGCCGTCAGCATGCAGCAAAAGCTTGCGAAGGCGACGCTGGACGAAGTGAATCCCCCTTGGTTCGTGCAGCTGTTCCGCTCCACCCACCCGAGCGCCTTGGAAAGGATCGTCGATGCGGAAGCTTTCGAGAACAAAAACAGGTAACGCCGCGGTTTTCGCCACCGCGGGCGTTTATACGTCGCCCAACTTTATGGAAGGTTTACTCGGTAAAGCCGTAGAGCTGCTGCATAGTCACACCCGTCTCCGCGTAGTGCGCTCGGGGCTGCTGTTCCCTTATGGCGATTGGAGCACCGGTCTGCTTCGGCAAATTCGTCAAGTCCGCCGTGATATGTCGCTGCATGGCGATACGTACGCGCGTTCGATCGGCGGACGCAGCTTGACCGAGGCGTTCGGGGATCTTAGCGGCATCGACGTGCTGCTGCTTCTCGGCCACAGCGGCGGAGGTATGGCGGCCGTTCATGCCGCGGCCCCGCTCGGGAGCCTGCCGCCCGGACCGGACGTCCGCATCGTGCAGATCGGGTGTCCGCGCTTTGCGATTGCGCCGGAGCTGCGGATGAGGGTGCACTATTTGTATGCCGTCGGCCGGGCGGGCGGACCGGCTAAAGACCCGATCTGCCGCATCGGCACCTGGGGAGGCTGGGAGAGAAGCGCGCACGGCATCCCGCGCTGGAACCCGCTGAAGTTCGCGCCGGGAGAGCGGACGCCGGTTCCGATCATCGGCGGCCATGCCGACTATTTCCGCGACCGCGCCCCGTTCCGGAACGAAGCCGGCCGCACGAATCTGGACATCGTGTCGGAGGCGCTGCTGGCGGGACTCGTCGAGGACGGGTAACCGGAACCCCCGCCCCCCAACGGCCGATCCGGCGGCAGATGGGGCCGTCGGCAGGCTCGCCTAACGCTCGTTTCAGCACTATTCCCGCCACTTT
>NZ_VDCQ01000143.1 GCF_006265175.1 Paenibacillus hemerocallicola
CGGCAAAGTATTCAAAGCGGCTACAGGCTATACGCCACGTCTATTCCGCAGCCTCAGGCAGTAGCGCCCACGGGCCGAGGCGTTACAAGCAGCAATCACAGGCCGCTGGTGATATTTGTTTTTCGATCGGTTTCTTAGCCCGGTCCGCGGAGCCACCCCCTGCTTCAAGCTGAACGGACGTGTAATTTGCGACAGACTCTTACATGTTCCATCTGCATGAACAAACGCCCCGGGAGTGCTTTGCGTATCGTGCTCTCGCTCAGTTTCATACAGGTGGCCTGCCCGTTGATGAGACGAATCATACCGCCCCCATCCATTGCGATTTGATTCCAAAAAAAGGCATAATCTAGCGACCAGGCAGACGATATCTGCCCGATTCGCACGTTGAATTGCTCTTACTCCCCGAACAAATCTTTCAATTTCAGGTCGAACTTCTCGCCGGCTAGACGCAGCGCCGTGTTGACATCCTCCAGACCAAGCACATTGTTTTTGTACGCTTCAAAGAAGGCGGTATGTCCAGGCGATTGTGCTATGACAATCGTGTCTTTCACCAGTGAAGACGGAGCGAGTTTGTTTGGCAGCAGCGCTTTGACGTTTTTGCCTTGCAGCTTCGGCACATCTTTTCCGAACTCTGACATGCTGTCGATTTTGTCTTTCAAAATAGGCAGCTTGCCGCGCCTCGCCATGTTGTTCTGGAACTCTTCCGACGTCATGTAAGCGATTACTTCAAACGCCTGGTCTTTGTGCTTGCTCGTCTGTGTGATATAGGCATAGTATGGGTACGATTGCGGTCCGACACCAGGCATGCTGGCAATTTCCGGGTACGTGGCGATATCCCAATCCATTTTTTCATCCAGGTTACTCAGCGCATGGTCAACGAAGTGCAGCAGCATCGACGACATCTGATCCTGATAGAACATTTTTTGCTGAGCCGCAAGCGACCAGGTTTGGGCGTTCAGACCGTTCCCCTGCACATGCGCCACGCTTGTCAGCAGTTCAAACGCGTTTTGGAATTTCTCCGATGTAAACAGCGATTTTTTCGTGACAGGGTCGATATATCCCGCCGAATACTGGTTCAGGACGATGTTGGCGGAGGACGACATCACTAGCCCTTTGTATTCGATGCCGGATTCCGCTCGCGACAATTTTTTGGCAAGCTCTTTCAACTCATCCCATTTGATGCCGTCTTTCGGATATTCGACACCGAACTTGTCAAACAACGTCTTGTTATAGAACAAACCGAGCGTGTTGGTGAACACTGGCAGGCCATAAATGCCGCCGCCTGCTAAGTTTTTCGCCGCTTCCACCGCCGAAGGCTCAAGCTTGTTCAGATCATATTTGTACTTGTTGATCTGTTCACTGATATCGTACTGAAAATTATATCCGGTTACCTCGCTCGATTGCCCAATCGACCAAAACATGATGTCGATCGGTTGGCCGGATGCGACAAGGTCAGCTAATTTGTTGCTGCCCACAGGCAAATGCTTCACTTTCACATGCGGGAATTTTTCCTGAATCATGTTGCCGAACGTATCCATAAAGACGGAATCGGTATTCTGGGAGTAAAAAATCAGCTCAACCGGATCTGTTTTCGGCGTCGCCTGTGCGGGCGGGTTGTTGCCATCTGCATTCTGTTTCCCGCTGTCACCATTCGTATTTGAACCATTCGAGCAAGCCGCCGTTATGAGCAACGACGATGCTACCGCAACTGCTAACCATTTTTTCAATTAAGGAGACCTCCTGAATGTGTCATGAAATGCAATCAACTGCTCCTGTGGTTCTCTCCCCATTTGTGAAACAACGCCTCAAGACGTTGACACAGCTCTTCATCGTTGAACAAATCGGTCCAATATGCTTCGTCACTTCGCGGCACGTCAAATATCGCAGTGGGCGGTTCGTTCCCGCACTCAGTTGCCGACACGCGGAATTTTCTCAATCCATCCTTCCTTGACCAACTGTTCCAGTCCGGCACGAATCGAATTATTGCTCAACCCGAAACGAACGACGAGAATTTTTTCCGATAGAGAAACTCCCCTAGATTCCTTCGATGATTTCATTGCGAAGCTCGTTGGCCAGCTGTTCCAACTGGTGCTGGAACTGTTCCTTCGCAATTCGTTTTCTCATCACATGTGTCACCATTTCTCAAGAGGTTTTGTTACCTCTATTTACCATGAGCTTATACAAATCACTCCCTTCCCGGACACTTTCTTTACTGATTTATAAAATTCCATTATTCCCCCTAAGTTACGGCATTGCCTCTTACTCAAGATTAGATTACGGAAATCGCAAGTCGAAAACTATTTGGATTTTGCAATCCGGATTGCAATTGCGCATATTTTGCCCTTTTATTGCCTGTGATCCAAAACGGCTGACGCATCGGGCGGCATATCCTTTATACTAAAGGGACAAGGCCCGCAGGCTCCCGCCAAGGCGGGGGACGAAACCGCGGAGCACAATGGACATGGGGTGAAAGCGCTTGAACACAAGCTCGATTGCAAAAAGCGGAACCGTTTTTTCTCGCTATGTTTCTCCCTTGTTTTCTCTTATTCAAGTCCGAAGAAAAGACGTATTCAATATGAACGGAAGTCACTTCCATCCATTTTATGAAATAATCTATGTTCGACGCGGAGAAAGGAGGTATTTCATCAAAGACCATACGTATCGGATCACGGCTGGAAGCCTTATATTTCTCAATAAAAATATTGTTCACAGGGCGACTTCCAGTACCGTTCCCGGTCATGAAAGTTATATTATCGGTTTTCACAAGGAGTTGTTGGGTAGCCAGCATGAGCCGCTGCTGTCAGGCGATCATTCTCCATTTCTTGGTTTTTCGCCGGTTTTACCATTAAAGGACAACGACCAGTTGTTAATAGAGGGCCTATTTCACAAAATGAAAAACGAGCTGATGAACAAACGAACGGAATTTCTCGCTTGCATTCAAGGGCTGCTGCTGGAGATGATCGTGTACGCCCTTCGACAAATGGAGGAACACGCGGGCTCTGTGGACAAAAAGAACGCGGCCTGTCATAAAAAGGTTACGGAAATCATTCGTTATCTCAACCAGCATTATGCCGAACCGCTTTCCCTGCCGCTACTCGCCGAGCACTTTCAGATGAATTTGTACTACTTGAGCCGATTGTTCAAAAAAACGACGGGCTTTTCCCTGACCGAATATATTTCCGCCATCCGCATCAAGGAAGCCCAGAGGCTGCTGAGCGAAACGCCGTTCAAAGTGACCGACATCGCTTACAACGTCGGCTTCCAAAATATTGCCCATTTCGGCAAAGTATTCAAAGCGGCTACAGGCTATACGCCACGTC
>NZ_VDCQ01000144.1 GCF_006265175.1 Paenibacillus hemerocallicola
CCTGCCAGTTGAGAAGCATCATCATCGAGAACCACCACCGCTGCTGCGGCGACTTCTTGCGGTGACAGCGTTAAACCCTTCCATTCCAAAGAAAAAAACGAGAGAAAAAAGATAAGAGGCAGTAAAATGAACATTTTTCGATCCCTGAACACCAAAACACACTTCCATCGGTTTTAGATTCGTTTATTTCTGATTTGCCTCAATATACTGATTCACTTCTTCCTCAGCTTGACGCAATGCGGTATTGAGATCTGTTTTGCCGTCCCGAACGTTATGCACATGTTTTGGTATTATGATTGCCGCTGCCTGGTTCATATACTGATCGTACGTAGTTGCGGGAGCGTATTTCAAAGGACTCATGGCGCTTATATTTTTGCCGTTAAACAGTTCGGCGTTCTGACCAAAAGCCGCTTTAATTTGGCTGCTTTTCAGAGGAGTCGTATAGGCATTCTTAGAGCGTTCCATTTGGAATGAATCAGACGTAAAAAACTCCATCGCCTGCACGGCCAGGTCCTTATGCTTGCTTGTACTCGATAAATACATATAATCCGGATAAGGCTGCACGCTTATATGGCCTCTTTCCGGCAACACGGGAATCGGTGCCATATCCCATTCCAGGCCTACGTAACGTTTCGGATCATTATAGCTTGCTCCTAGTCCCATCCACATCGCCAAAACTCTGTCTTCGAAAAACATTTTCGCTCCATCCGGGGCTAAGCCCGGGATATCCGACTTTTCGTATTGCTTGAGGTACATCTCGGCCACCTGCTTGCCGAGCTCGTTATTGAATACGGCCTTTTTCGTCTTTGGATCTACAAACTCAAGAGAGTGGGGACTCCTTCGGAAAAAAGTGGGATGCATCCGGACGCCGTAATATTGTTGGTTGCCATCCATGCGCGTCACTTTGTTGGCCATAGCAAACATCTCATCCCACGTCCATTGATCATGAGGCGGATAAGGAACACCAAATTTATTGAAAATCCCTTTATTATACAATATTTGCGTGGGACTATCCTGCAGCGGCAGCCCGATCAGCTTACCCTCGCCCAGCTTCCTGTTCATATCAATAAATTCCGGAGTAAACCGATTCAAATCCACTTTATTTTGCTTGATAAACGGTTCAATATCTGCGGAAAACTCATACGGTTTCAGATAGAGGAGATAACTCGCATTGGCGGCAAGAATAACATCAATCGGCTGTTTGGCAGCAATGAGGCCCTCCATGGTCTTCGTATTCATTCCGGTAAGTTTAATCGTTTTAGGAATAATATGAGGGTATTTTTTCTGTAGCGGCTCGCCAAATTCTTTCATAAACGTGGCTTCATCCCACCAATATGTACTGGTGCTCAGAAAATACACCTCTGTCGGCTCCTGAGTAACTGCCGGCGTCTTCACTTCTTCCTCACCGGACTTACTTCCTCCGCATGCAGCGAGCAAACTGATGGACGAGATCATGACGCAGCCCAACATAAACGATTTCCTTCTTTTTGACATTGTACTTCCCCTTTTCACTATAATGTAACGAACTTCTCCATATTCCGCCTGCAACGGATCGAACCCATTGAACCCGATTTCGGCGGTTATCGTATTGGTTCAGATCAGCAGTAAACGCTTACAAAACCCTGACTTGGCAGCAGTTGGATTCAACTTTCCTAATGGGTTTCATATATCAGCCTCGACAAACGTATTCCGCAGCAACGAAATACCGTCCAAACGTCGGCCAGCAGTGGCCCAATCTCCGGTTTCCAGACTTTCGTAGAGCAGAACGTTTTCGTCGTACAAGCGAACAATCCAATACGCGACCGATCGAGTTGTCCATAACCACAACGAGCACCGGGCAGCGCTGTTTAGCCGCATCGACAGCAATTTGAGCAACCTTGACGTTTTCGAAATGTTTCATTGCTGCCTGTATTCCCATCGTCCCATCACTAGCAGTCCTTCATCTAACGGCGTTCCAATTGCCGAATAGAAACCTAATTTCATTCTGTTTCCCCCCTTCTCCTTATACACTGGACAGATTCTGAAGCCAGTGGTCACTCGTACTGCTCATTATTATCGGTAACATGGTCTGACCATGTTACCGATAATATACACCTTTATTTATTACACGTCAATCCTTATACTTATTTATTCTTTCACTCCCTCCTCAGTTTTGCAGCACATCTAATCGCCACGGTACATCTCATTTACCCATTCCGTAATGCCCATTTCCTGTTTGCATAAGAGGAACAAGTGATAAGAACGAAGCATGGAAGCAGGATCACGGGGCTCGGGGCCTTTCGGGCTATAGGTTTCGGCGAGCAGTTCCGTGACGGGAGAGAATCGGTAAATCAGACATTTGTAAATGAGCGGCCAATCCGAATTCACGATAATGGCGGCAGGCGGAGCGCAGTACTTCCGCAGCAGACAGAACAAATTCTTGGTACGACGGATGAGGAATGAATACAGGTTTCAAAGAATCACCCCAAAGACAGAAGTAAGGGAGATGAGCTCCCTTCCGACGCGATTATAGGGGGTGTTTTTGAAAAGGTGGGAGGAAAAGGCACAGGGCTTCATTCAAAAGGCCTTGCGCCATCAGCCTAGGCGAATGCCGAGAGGCTATTCTAGAAAAGGGTGGATGGAAAGCAAGTCATTTTTTACAGCGAAAAATATGCAGCGAAGGCGAAAGCAGATTGCGCTCCGGCAGTGGAAAAGGCAAGAAGCCACATCCAGGACCCTTCGCGATACAACCGTGCCACCTCGTGCGGCGCGGCCAACTATGTGAAAAACTTGACGTTCGATGCCCAAACCGGTGAGATTCTGGAAGAAGCGAAGCAAGCTTTGCTCTTTGACGAGGAAAGCTGCGACAGTAAGCGGAACTGGACGGCTACTACGCGATCATCACCAGCGAGTATAAAGAATCCGACGAACGGATTTTAAAGATATACCGAGGGCTCTTTTGGTGGAACTGGTCTTTTCACGGCTGCTGGAACATCGCTTGAAAGGGAATTTCTGGACATGAAAAAACAGCCAAGAACCTAGTAACCACAAGGTGAAGTTGCCCCTGTCAAGTAGACATTGAAGAAGAACCGTC
>NZ_VDCQ01000145.1:0-626 GCF_006265175.1 Paenibacillus hemerocallicola
TGCGGCGCGGGCGGCTTGTAAAACGCCCATGTATCGTTGATTGGCAGCACCCGCCCGTCCGGGTACGCCAGTTTCGCGGCGATCCCCAGCATCGCCGGCAGCTGCGGCAGTCGTTGCAGCAAGTCCAGCTGTTCCAGCCGCGTTCCCGTCCGCGGCGATTCGTACCCGGGCGGATCGCTCCAGCCTGCCGCCTGCTCGGCGGCCCGGCTGAGCAGCAGCGCCGAATCTTTATGGTACGTCACCGACACTTCCTTCCAGAAGCCGTCCAGCATATAGACGTTGGCCGCGTACTGCTCCACCAGCTCCACCGCCTCGTGCATCAGGGCCGGGTCGTTCAGCGCCTTGGCCAGCGCGATCAGGCCGATGTAGTTCAACACCTCGTTGTTGTGCTTGATGACCGGAAACGAATGAAAGTAATCCAACGACGGCCGGAACATGTCTTCGACGATCCGTGCGTCCGCGTCTTCGCCCAATTCGGCGCTCAGCAGTTCGAAGGCGTTCGTTCGTTTAACGATGGCATAAGCATCCGCCAGCTGCCCTAGCGCGCTCAGCTCGGACTGCGACCAGCGGGCCCACAAGCCGCCGTAGTACGGGTACGGCGGTCCGCCCGCAGGCTCGACCGGATA
>NZ_VDCQ01000145.1:636-2456 GCF_006265175.1 Paenibacillus hemerocallicola
TTGCGCCAGCGCCAGCGTCCGCGTCAGCAAATACTGCCGCTGCAAATACCACAGATGCGCGGACAGGAAATACCGCGTTCCGTTCGCATTCTCGTAGTACGGGTAGTCCACCGGCTGGCCGAGACGGTTGGTCACCGTCAGCTGCTTGTCTTCCGGGTATTGCGAATTCGGATACGCGACCTTTCCGCTATCCGTCGAGGTCAGCACCCACGGATCGGCTACCGACCAGCTGTAATTGGTCGCCCGCTCCGACAGCTCCGGCGCATGCGGCACCCCGGCAAAGAACATCCCTACCTTTTCCGGTACAAGCGTCAGCAGCATGGCGACTTCCGACGATGGGGGTGCAGGCGTCAAGGACGTTACGGCCGCCACCGGCTGAACCGGAAACCGTTTATCGCCCGCCGCGATCAGTCCGTCCCGGTCAAAGGCCAATTCCAGTTGTTTCGCCCGAAGTCCTCCGTTTTCCTCCGCCGTCACCTGTAACCGGTACGTCCCGTTTTGCAACGCGCCCGGGTGGGTAAAGGAAAGGACCCGATCGCTCCCTTCGGTCACGATGGACGACGGAACGATCGGGGTTTGTTCGCCGTAAGGTGAAGTCCAACGCATGTACACCGACGAAGAAACCGCATCCCAATCGTCTTCCTTCAGTAAAAACCGCTTCTCCGTAAAACTGTCGTTCAGCAAGCGTGCCGGGGCCGAGAGCGGCCAAGCGACGACCGGCTTGCCGGTGACGGGCGCATTCGGTCTCCCTCCGAAATAGAGGCTGCCGAACCGCCCTTCATTGGCCGTGTACACGCTAAGCGTATATCCGCGGTTCGGACCGGAGCCGTCGCCGTCGATCACTGTCGTCCGCCGCACTGGCGCCCAAGAGCTGAGCGGGCGTTTCGAAGCGATGCCAAAATACCGGATCGCATTGATATGCCAGCGTTCTCCCGGTTCGATCCCCTCAACCCCGAGCGCGGACAGCGGGATGCTCACCTCGGCGCTCCAGCCGTCGCTCCGCTTGCTCACCGCCTGCTGCGATTGCCCGCCTTGGGACAAATCTACCGTTCCTTGCAGTGTCTCCCGCACATCGGCGGCCGTGAAGTTGTTGTACCGAATCCGGATCGGATGCGGCCCCGGCGTAATCGTGACAGGGACGCTGTAAAACTTCATCATGTCGTCGTCGCGGCTCAGCAGTACGAATACCCGCTCCGCCTGCGGCGCATCCGTCTCGTTGTATCCGCTTTCATATTGTCCGTCCAAAGCGATATACAAATGCGTTTCGTCATAGGCCAGCTTCATCGTCGTCTGCTGTTCCGCCGGTTCATTGAAATAAGCGGTGGAAAAACCGCCGGTTCCGTAAACTTCCCCCCATACGGTCTCGTTCCACACGCCATCTGTCTGGATGGGGACTGAGGTGCGCTGCGCAGTCAGCCATCGATCCGCTTGCACGGCAACCTCCGGCGCTTCTGCCGCGGCGCTCCCCCCTTCGTATGGCTCCATCCCCTGCGAGACATCGGCTGCTGTCCAGCCTGGGGATGCCAACGCCGCGATTAATATGCCGGCCAGCAGCCGGGTGAGGCCCTTTTTCCATTTTCCCCGCATGTGCGCGTCTCCTCCTCCAAGGGCTGCAGCGATTGCTGCAGCCCGTTTTGTGGATTTGCTTGACAGTGAAAGTTCATACTGGGCAGCACAGCCTGTTGGCCTCCTTCTCTAGCTGCCCATTGATGCCATCCCGGTATCGTTCAGGGCACAGCCACAGGCCTGCTCTCTCCCAAATTTGCAATATGCAGCGAATGAACGCCGGTCCACTGCTTCATCGGAAAATACAGCTGCCG
>NZ_VDCQ01000146.1 GCF_006265175.1 Paenibacillus hemerocallicola
ATCAAAAGGGAGGAGCACTTCTATGCGATCGATCGAGCACGAGTACTAAGTCCCATCTCCTTATGCGCGTGGCCCACCGGACGGTATCTGTAAATGGAGTACTATTTGATTTGCAGATCACGATTTTGGAGGGACTTGTAGATGAGAAGAGAAGACAAGCAATTTGAACGTTGGATCGGGCAAGCAAATCAGCCATTCTCGGGATGGGACTTTTCCTATATTGAGAAACAGGGCGAATGACTAGCGACTGCTTGGCATGGTCATACGGAAGCATGGCCATCCCTCTCGTGCAGGATGCCGAGTCGATGCTGGATATGGGGACCGGCGGCGGAGAGTTGTTGTCAATGTTGAGGCCATGGCCGAAATTCGTTTGCGCCACCGAAGGCTATCAGCCGAACTTGTCCGTCGCCAAAGAACTATTGGAGCCGCTGGGTGTGACTGTCCTTTCTGTGGAGGATGACGAGCGTCTTCCTTTTGAGACCGGCCAGTTCGATTTAGTGCTGAACAAGCATGAATCGTATTCGCCGCGGGAGGTTCGGCGGGTGCTCTCCGATGGCGGGTATTTCCTAACTCAACAGTCGGGAGGCACCGATTGCTTCGAGATCAACGAACGATTCGGCGTAGCGTTAAATACGGCATTTTCGGAATGGAAGCTCGATGCCGCCATACGGGGCGTGCAGGAGAATCACCTTGAAGTCGTGAAACAGTCTGAGCAGTTTCTTAGACAACGATTCTATGATGTCGGCGCACTGGTCTATTATTTGAAGGCCATTCCGTGGCAGATTCCGGATTTCAAAGTCGATAAATACAGAGAAGAGCTATACAGTATTCATCTGCATATTGAACGGCAGGGTTACTTTGAGGTGACACAGCATCGGTTTTACTTGCTGGCCAAAGCATTGTCTTAGATTATATTCAAAAATTAATCAAATCGATTTCTAGGAGCTTGTTGCGCTGCGACAGCTCCTTTTGCATTTTTCGCCGATAGCCCCGTTAAGCTAGAACCGTATCATATTGCAAATGGGCTCATTTACGACGGATACGATAGTAGAATTAGACAGGGAGCAGACAGCACGGCAACTGCTCCCTTCTTCATAACGGGCAGTTTAACACAACCATAACGAGCGATGGAGCGGATCTCACTTTTGCTATGCTTAAGGGCTGGATGCCGCGTTGAAATTGGGCAGGATACGATATCCGGGAGAGTTCCAGATTAATCGCATAAGTCCAAGCCAATATATTAACCAATTCATACACTGTTACTATCTTATGTTTAGGAGAGTGAAAGGGATGGGATTAATATTTAATCGAAATGTTAGAGTTACTTTTTTCTCGGGTTTTAACTTTACTAGAAGAAGTCTAACATTTAGACGAGGCGTGGCAGTTTCAAATCTGGGATTATTCGGTTTTAACAACATCATCTCCAGTTTTCGGCTAAGAAATGTTGTAATTCCTAGTCAAGTTACATTAGTACTGTTTTCAGGCCGCAACTTTACAGGGAATTTTCGAACTTTCCGTGGTAGCCAGAACATTTCAGACTTACGAGCTTTTAACTTTAACAATGTAACCTCGTCGTTTATTCTGGTTGGATTCCGGATAACAACTTCTCAGATTCGTACCATTCAACGCACAGGCAGAATGCCAAGCGGCATTTCCAAGTTATAGGCTAAAGGGACACTGAAAAAAAGCGCCCTTTTTTCTTCAAATTTTTCTTGAATGAAGGGAAGGATTGAGGCCTTTAGAACTTTTGTCGGCTTGGAGGGCTCCCAACAACTCCTCGCGGCATGTAGAACAGCAGGGAATGAGGGTTATGATTATGCCGGTAAAGTGAAATCCCGTAGCCTCCGGCAAAGCATGACCTCCCTCCCCGCTGTATTTGTTATTGTATGTGTCACACGGAGGCATGATTAGGCTTGGGCGCCCCATATTCTTAAACAGAAATCCCCCGCCAGCCGAAGCCAGCGGGGGATTTATTAGTGGGGGAGGAACTGTACGTTACATTTT
>NZ_VDCQ01000147.1 GCF_006265175.1 Paenibacillus hemerocallicola
CTCATGACGGTTCTTCTTCAATGTCTACTTGACAGGGGCAATTTCAGGCTCTCCAAGGCGGTTTTTGTTTGTCCAAGTCACGACAGCGTCTCCCATTTCGCCCATAATTCCTTCGGGTTCAGCTCGTAGATCTGATTGTCGCGGTACATGTACTGATGCATAATAAACTCCCGGCGGATCGTGGCGAAATCGTCGTGGACGCGTCCGATAAATTCGTTGATTTCCTTCTCCGTATACCGGCGCCCCGGCTCGAGCCGGGACACGAGATGCTCCAGCACGATCAGCTTCTTCTTCAGCTGCGCCGGAATATGCTTCAGCCTGCCGTCCGCGGTAAAGAAGTTTTTCAGTACCGATTGCCGCAGGCGCGCATGCGTGTCCTCCATCCCGTCTACCTCCTCCCCCTTGCCGTTCTTCTCGATCAGATCGACGATAACCGTACTGTAAGCCCGGATAAAATACCGGTTGAGCGAGAAGAAGATCGTGTTCTTGTCGCGCCGTTCGTTGATCAGGCTCGCCTCTCGCAGCTTGGCCGCATGATGCGTCACCGTAGCCGGCGAGATGCACAGCCGCTCCGCCAGCTCCAGCCCGTTCAGCTCTCCGCCGGCCAACAGGACAAGCATGCGGACACGGGTCGGATCGGAGAGCGCTTTATGGTAATTGACGATTTTGTCCAGCTGCATGCGGGAAATCCCTCCCTAAAACATTCGATGAAATTCTAATTAGATAATAATCTAATTAAATGCGGAAAGTCAACCTTCAACCTGAACGCCACACCCGCTTCGCATAAGCGTGTCCAGATAACTTGCCGATCATACCCTCCGAATGAGAGAGCAACATTCCAAACATCGCCCTGTGATATAACTAAACCTGAAAACCAAACAAGGAGCTGAGAACATGGGCAAGCTGAAGGGTAAAATCGCCTTAGTAACCGGGGCGAGCCGGGGAATCGGTCGCAGCATTGCGTCAGGTTTGGCACGGGATGGCGCATTAGTCGCGGTACACTATGGCACGAGACGAGACGACGCAGAGGAAGCGGTTCAGAAGATTGTACAATACGGCGGTTCCGCTTTTACGATCGGTGCCGACATAAGCTCTCTAAACGGCATTCGCGATTTATATGCGGCTTTGGATGAAGCGCTTCAGGAGCGTACAGGCGGTAAGCGATTCGATATTCTCGTCAATAACGCCGGAATCGGGCAAGCGGCAACGATCGAAGAGACGACGGAGCAGTCTTTCGACGAAGTTATGAATATTCATGTCAAAGCCCCGCTTTTCATGACTCAACAAGCATTGCCGCGTCTGAGAGACGAAGGCCGTATTATCAATATCTCATCGGCCGTTACCCGGATCGCCTTCCCCAATCTTCTCGGCTACAGCGTATCGAAGGGCGCGCTCAACACGCTCACCTGCGTCTTGGCTCAGCAGCTCGGGAGCCGCAACATTACGGTGAACGCCATCTTGCCGGGTATTATCGATACCGAGATGAATGCCGGAACGCTGCAAGATCCCGATGGGCAAATATTCGCCGCCGGCCTCTCGGCCTTCAACAGGTGGGGGCAGCCTGAAGATGTGGCGGATATTGCCGCTTTTCTAGCCTCATCGGACAGCCGTTGGATAACCGGTCAATTGATCGATGCCAGCGGCGGATCTCGTCTGTAAGTTAACGCGTGTGCCATTGCACCAGCCAGCGAATAGCGAGCATAATTCGCTTATTTGTGAATCTTGCTGTTACTGCTTAGACCGGCTTGGTCCCGCTGGCGAGCGGGAAGTCATAAATAAAGTGCAAACCGGCACTATTGCCGGCCCGAAGCGGGAAATCGACGCG
>NZ_VDCQ01000148.1 GCF_006265175.1 Paenibacillus hemerocallicola
CCGAGCGACGCCAGCAGCTTCCGTCTGCTTATCGCGCCCTGATTGTTGGGTACCAGTCCACTCGAATCATGTGGCTGGTCTTTTTCATTGCCACGATCCTTATCGTAAATCCCGTACATCCTGCATCCATCCCTTCTATTTTATTTGAGCCGCTCCGTCTCGATCATCTTGTTGATTTCTTCCTCCGCTTGCAACAAGGCGGTATTCACATCGAGCTGGTCATCGCGGAACAAGGAGAACTTCTTGTTCACGATATCCTCCGCCTTGCTGCGGTACTGCGAAGCGATCGGATAAGGGACCGGGGAGCTTTTGAAAATGCTTTGAATATTCTTGTCTTTCAGGTACGGCTTGCTGCTGCCGAAAGCCGCCTTAACCGCATCGCTTTTCAATGACGTGATTTGACCGTCGGCAGACAGCACCTTTTGCACCTCATCGGATACCGCTACCTCAATCACGCGCAGCGCATCCTCCTTGTTTTTGCTTGACGGCGTAATCGCCATGACTTGTACACTCGCGTTGGCAAATATGTTTCTCCGCTCCGGATAGCTCGGATACTGCGTCACATCCCAGTTCAGACCTTCCTTTGTCGGCGTTTCCAACGCAGCAAACAAATTCATGCTCGCCAACATCGCCAGATTCTTTTCCTGCATAAAGTCGTTGTTCGGCGTATGACCCGGCTGAATCATATTTCCGGGAATCTTGTACATCGATTTCACCAGTTCAAACACTTGCTTCCACTGATCCGTGCGGACGGAAGCTTTCTCGGTCTTGTAGTCTACGGCTGCGGCCGACAACGGCTGGGAAATCCAGATAATGCCCGCCCCCGGATCGATGCCCCGATACTGCACGCCGCCTTCCAGACGCGTGACCTTTTTGGCCAGCTCCACCACTTCGCTCCACAGCATCCCTTCTTTCGGGTAAGCGCTTCCGAATTTGTCGAACAAATCTTTGTTGTAATACAGCGCATGGAAGCTGCGGCTGATCGGAATGCCGTACAACTCGTCTCCGGGAGAGCTGACCCGAGTGTCCCGAATCATCGTCTCGTCAAAACGGTTTAGATCGAAATTTTGCGTTTTTGCCAGTTCCCGATGGTCAAGCTCCAGCTTCTTTGTCCGGTAGTTAGCCAGGTTTCCATTAAATGTAAAAATGATGTCGGGCGTCATTCCCGCCGTAATCAGCTCAGCCAATGTCGTGCCCTTGCCCGGACGGATCAAATCTAAAGTAATATGCGGATATTTTGCCTTCAGTGCGTCTTTGATCGTTTGCTCGGTAAAAGCATCAATGTTCGTGTTGTCCAGTGCGGCACTAATTGTAATCGGTTTCAGTTCGTTTGAAAGTTTTTTCACTCCTGCGCCTTCACCGAGCTCCGCCGCCGAGCCGCATCCTGCCGACAGCAAAACAACTGCTGCCGAAGTCGCGATTAATGTCTGTCTTCTCCTGCTGCCGCGCGCCATTGGTTGATTCATTGCGTTGCCCTCCCATTTGAATTGAATCGTATACGATGTTTCAAGTGTAAATCCGAAAGCTTTACATGAACATGCACAAACATATAATAGAGTGTAGACATTCTTTCAATAAGCAGGTGACGAAAATGGTCGAATTATGGCAGGTGCGCGCCCAGATGTACGCCTACATTTACTGGAACCGCAAAACAACTTTCGAAATCGAAAGCACCTCCTATCCGAAATGGTGCATGTTTGCCGTGGAGGAAGGGGAATTCTCCTATCGCATTGGGGACGAGCAGGGGATCGGTTCCGCCGGAGA
>NZ_VDCQ01000149.1 GCF_006265175.1 Paenibacillus hemerocallicola
CATAAGCTTCCGACCCGGCAAATGGAATACCTGCATATTGACTGTTATGATTTAAAGTGAAGGTGGCCAACAACTGCCAGTCAATCTGCCCGACATCCTTGCCTGCATAAATCTCGACCCCTCTTTCCTCCAGCTTGCTTGGCGTGGGAAAGAATCCCTGGTAGAAATTACTGAATCCATCATTGTTGTAGATGGTTCGATTGCCGGCGGCACCTTCGTTGGGCGAGTCATACAACGTCAACTCTTCCTCTGTCAGGCTTCTAAGCTTAAAATACGTAATGAAAGCCTGCTGATTCGGCAGCGGAGTAATCTGTATGCGTCCTCCATCAAATTGACCGGCAAACAGAAATTGCTCTTCGATCGCCTTGAGACCGTAAGTTGTTCCCGTCACTGTCGTGGTCCCTGCAACCTGCCCGCTTGCTTCCTCACCATAAGAAACCTGGAACCCGCCAGTCTTGGCTACATAACCGGCATAGACAGCATATCGCCCTTGTAGATCCAGCGGCAGTTCCAACGAATGGGCGCCCGGTTCGTTCGTGATCCACATTTCGTCCTCATCACTGCCCAAATAATGATAGCTGCCTGTCTTCCATCCTGCATATGTCGCCTTTCGTCCCTGGCTGTCTTCCAACCAGAGCATGTCGTTGTACACGTAGACAGTGCCAGGTACAGATACCGGTGCATCACCGGGGTTTACCTTATGAACCGAAGGATATACATAGAAGTCACTCGTTATTTCATTCACTTTGCGATTTTTATAATACAACTCTGCTACAGCGGTCATGATTCCCGACTGTCCCCCAGGCGCAAGCGGAATCTGGAAACGGGGAGAAGAAATGATCCCGTTATGCTGTGCAATGATTTGATCGTCCTTCACCAACTTCGTCCGGATCTCCAACTCGCCTCCGGACAACCAGTTGGGAGGAATATCATCCAATCCTGCCCCGAGTGCCACTTCCTCCGAGTCGGAATAAGGGAGGACCGATAACCCTTTTATTCGCGGTTCGACCTGCGTCCATTCCGGCAAGTCTCCTACCGTCAACTTCAGATGATCCAGGTAAACCTCGTTATGACCGGACACGCTATTCATCGAAGCATTGATGATTTTGAGCGAGTCCGCTCCGCTTGAAACAGGAGGAGCTACGTTGAAAGAAACGATCTTCATCTCGTCCATGGACAGCATCAATTTTCCACTGCCATCATAAGCAATCCCCCAGCGATGATATCCTCCATCGTCAGGTATTACATGTTCATAATCCGCAACCAGAATGGTACTGGACCTTACCAGCACCTTGTCTCGCTGGAGGGTTAACTTTACCGTCTTCCCCGCTGCCTTCACTTCAAAGCTTAATCCCCTGCTTATCCCTAATGTCGGAGCTTCATCCACTTCAATCAGATCAGCGATCCGGGCATCAAATTCCAACAGCCAAGGGCCTGCGCCTATCGGAAATACTTTGGTCATAAATGTGTACTTGTTAGCAGCTGCGGCGACTTCGTCTCCGTAGATCAAGTATTGACCTTCGGGGACAGGCTTCATCGTCACACCGTTAGGATTCGCCAAGGAGCCG
>NZ_VDCQ01000015.1:0-22794 GCF_006265175.1 Paenibacillus hemerocallicola
GTTTCAGCACTATCTGCGCCATTTTCCCGCTTCGGGCCGTCGATAGTGCTGGTTTCAACCTTATTTCTGTCTTCCCGCTTCATCTGCGAACCAAGCCGACCAAGCGGTAACAACTGGGTTCTATATTCCTTTCGACTCTAGCGAGACGGCTATTCCCCCACCTGATAGAGCCCGAGTATGAAAGCGTGCCATAAAACCAATAACGGGGCCACTTCCATGGCCCCGTCCTTCATACATCCTTACTGTGCACGAGAAAGAGCGGCCTTAAATGGCCGCTCTCCTACCGTATATTTTCCGCGCCGCAAGGCTCTCAGCGCGCGATGTGGCTCCGCATGACGGCGGTTCACCACAACTTTACGTCAACTGCCCCACGTCCTCTTCCTCGGCCGAAGTCTCTTCCCCTTGCCACAGCAGCTGCATCTCCTTGCTCGTCGCCAGCAGTTCGGCGAGCGTTCCTTCCGCCTCGATGCGGCCGCCCTTCATCACGATAATATGATCCGCCCGCGCAAGAGCCGCTCTGCGGTGGGATACGGCGATGCAGGTCGCGTCCCGCTCCGCGAACAGCCGCTCCCACAGCTGCTTCTCGGTCTGGACGTCGAGCGCGCTGGACAAATCGTCGAAGATGAGCAGGTCCGCCCGGGTCATCATCATCCGGGCCGTGGCGGCGCGTTGAATTTGACCGCCGGACAGCATGACGCCTCTCGGCCCGACGAACGTGTCGAGCCCGTGCTCGAGCTCTTCGATGTCCTTCTCCATCACGGCGAGCCGCACCGAGCGCTGAAGCGTCTCCGGCGTTTCCCGGCTGCCCTGTACGATATTCTCCCGGAGCGGGTCGCTGAACAGGCGCGGCACTTGCGGCGTATAGGCCGTTCTCGGCGGGATCAGGAACACGGCCGGATCGGCGATTTCCCGCCCGTTCCAGCGAACGGCGCCGCCGGTTTTCGGCAGAAGCCCCAGAAGGGCGCGCACCAGCGTCGATTTGCCGGAACCGATTCTCCCGGTGACGACGAGAAATTTGCCGCGCTCCAGGCGGAAGCTGATGTCTGCGATGCCGTTCGCCGAGTTCGGGTACGCATACGAGAGCCCTTTCACCTCGATGCTTCGCAGCGCGTCCTCTCTATTGTCGACCGCTGCGGCCGCCTCCGGAGGAGACGCATACAGGTAAGGCTCGCTGTGCTCGGCGAGCCGATCCTCTTCGCCCGGACGGAACAGCACCCGCATCCGCTCGAGCGATACTTTCAACCGTTTGTGCTGGAACACCATATACCCGAACAGCGAGATGCTGTTGGCGAACATGCCCAAGTACGAAGTAAATAGCGCAAAATCGCCTACGGTGAAACGGCCGGCCCTCATCTCGGAGGCGCACATCAGCAAAATGATGCCCGTGCATATATTCAATACGTGCTGATTCAACGACTGCATCCATTTTTTGAACAGGTTATCCCGGAGCGCCGCCTGCCTCCGTGCTTCGTTCAGCGAGACGAAGCGATTCAGCACATGCTCCTCGGCTTGCCCCAGCTTCACCGCCTGGACGGCACCGAACGTTTCGGCAATAAAACCGGTAATTCGCCCGGTCGCCTCGCGGTTAAGCCGGCTATACCGTCTCGCCCGATTGCCGGACAAGTTGTTCAGAAGCGTCACGACGATAAGCGGCAATATCGCCACAGCCGTTACTTTCCAATTGACCGCCGCCATGATCGCCACGGCAATGGCCGCAAAGGCCAGCCGTCCCCAGAAGTCCACCCAAGATTCCACATATTCGACGACCTCGTCCACGTCTTCGCGGAATCGCGTCATCGCTTCGCCCGGCGATGCAGGCAAGTTCCGTCCGGGCCAACGCATCAAGCCGGACAGCATATTGGTTCGCAAAACCGCTTGAATGTGGTAAAAGTACGTCACCCATTGATAAAAGGCGACGAAGAACACGCCGACCCTCGTAAACCTGACCAAAGCGACGGCCAGAAGCGGGATCGACAACCACCCTATATGATGGGACCCGCTCGTCGCGCGGTCGAAAAACCACTGCATCCCTACGCCCAGGAGCAGCGGGATGGAATGAAAAACGCCCCATAGCAGTCCGTTTGCCACAAACAGCGACAACCGGAAACGGAGGAGCCGTTCCATAAATCGGGTTACCGTCATGCCAGCTCCTCCTGTCTGTCGGCCTTCAGCAGCGCCGCGTAATGAGAGGACGGATCGCGCGCCAAATCCTCTCTCGAACCGAACTCCAGCACCCGCCCTTCGCCGAGAACCAACATGTTGTCCACCTTCTCCAAGGTAGACAACCGATGGGCGATGACGATGCCGGTGCACTGCCGGAGCAATTGATTCACGGCCTCCTGAAGCGCCGCTTCGGTCGCCGCGTCCAGTCTGGAGGACGGCTCATCCAAAATGACCAGGCTCGGCTGCGTCAAAAACACTCGCGTCAGCGCGAACAGCTGCGCCTCGCCGGCGGATAGCGACGTTCCCCCGGCCTGCAGGTGGGTGTCCAGCCCTTCCGGAAGCCCTTCTATCCATTTCCGCAGCCCCAGCCTGCCTGTCGTCTCCATAATGGCCTCGTCCGTTACGCCGCTATCGAACAGGGTCAAATTATCCCTTAACGTTCCGTCGAACAGCTGCACCTCCTGAGTAACCATGCCGACGCGGCGATACAACGCCTCCAGACGCAGCGTGCGTATATCTACACCGCCCACGCGGATCGTCCCGCTGTCGATATTGTACAGCCGCAGCAGCAAGCGGCTGACACTCGATTTGCCGCTGCCCGTGCGACCTACGATGCCGAGGCGCTCGCCTGGCTTGAGTGCGAAGCTGACGTCATGAAGCACGGGCGTTCCTTTATTGTAGCTGAAGGTCACATGCTCGAACTGAACGCCGAGCGCTCCGTCGGGAAGCTTCGTTTCGGTTCCGTCGGCAATCTCGCTCTGCGCGGAGAGCAGCTCGCGGGATCTCCGCAGCCCGGACTTGGCCTTTTGAAACTCCTGCATCTGGTTGCCGAGCTGCTCGATCGGATCGTTCAGCATTTGCGTATATTGAAAGATCAGGTACAGCGTGCCGAGCGACAGCTCGCCCGCCGCATAGAAGCGCACGCCCATCCACAACACGATCGTTACGGCCGCGGTAAACAAAACTACGGTCGCATTCCACGGAACCACCCTCAGCATCCACGCTCTTCGTCCCTTCAGGAACACGGCGCGCATCGCCCGGTGGAACCGGTTCATTACATACGGAACGCTTCCGCCCGCCTGCACGTCCTCGATGCCGGCCAGCCGTTCCTCGATCAGGCCGAACAACGACGCGCTCGCCTCCCGCTCCGCCTGCGAGCTGGCTACGCCCAGATTGCGGATCGCGGCCATGACGCCGACGGACAATACCGTGAACGCCGCCATGACGACGGCAATCGGCCAGTGGTGAACGAACATGAAGCCCAGAATGCCCGCGAGCAAAACAAAGCTGCCGACGATCTGTACGATGAACATCGCGAAAAAGTTGGACATGCCGGTAACGTCGCCGTCGATCCGCTCGATCATGACGCCGGGCGTCTTCAAATTGTGAAAGCGCATATCCAATCGAAGGCAATGCCGCAGCAAATCGGCCCGCAGCCGATTGGTCGCCCTCCAGGCCACATCGTTGCCGAGATAACTTAAGCACACCGTGAACAGCTGATTAAACGCCGCTATGACGAGAAACAGCCCGGCCAGACCGAGCAAGCTTGCCACTTCTCCCTGCGAGGCAGCCGTATCGATAAAGCGTTGAATGATTTGCGGATTCACGAGCTGACACGCGGTCGTCGTCAATAAAATGAGCAGCAGGACGGCGATCCGGCCTTTGACGGGAACCAGATACCGCAACAGCCAGAGCATCGATACTTGCTTATTAGGCGGCATAACGCTCGCCCCCTTTGCGGATAGATAACTACCATCATACACGAATTGGCCGCCGGGTAGCGGTAGAGATTGGGTAAAACGCAATTATCGGACAATCGCTTTACTCGTGTGGCAAAAGGGGGCCGGACTGCGGGAATAGAACCGAAAACCCTCCGTCACCGCAATGAATGCGGCGATGGAGGGTTTTCCGGTTTGCCCGAATCGGCGATCGGCAATTCATGGAGCTAATAGTTCGCATAATGAACATACAGGTCGAGAGTGGCGTACGTACCGGCGGACAAGCCGGCTGCGGTTCCCGCCAGCCTGACCTCGATCCGGCTTCCCTCGTCGAACGAGGCGGAGCCGGCAATCGGCGCTACCAGCGGATTGGCGGCCGTGCCGGGACCGGCCAGACCGCTTATCCACACGGTCCCGTCCTTCCACAGGTCGAACGTGAAGGAAGCCGTGCCGGAAGGAGCGTTCACATGCACGGCATATTTCGAGACACGGCCCGCTTGCGCGACCACATACGCCTGGGACGGATGCGCCTCGGCCCGCTTGAACGGCGCCCCGGCCGTCGCGGTCGACAAATCGGCCATATAGAAGTGCAGCGTATCGTTCGATTTGCTCGGATACACCCACCGCGTCCCGTCCCATACGACCACCTGCTCCAGATCCGTATCGAAGTAAGCGAAGCCTTTCTCGGAGAGGAAGTTGGCCGGCGCCGGCCGCTGCGCCGTCGTCCCTTTGCGCCTTGCCATCAGGGAGCTGTCGCTTGCGTGATGGCTTTTCAGCATCGCATAAAACTCGGGCTGCACCGGATTGCCTTGCGCCGCGAAATAATCGATCACTTGCTTCGAGAGCGACGTATTGACATGATTGTACTGCAGCTTCTGGTTCATCTCGATAAAGCCGCAGCGGGACAGCAGATCGGGACGCGTTGTCCCGTTCAGTATCGGCGCGTGAACGGTGCAGTTGAGAAAGGTCGTGCCGAACTGCGAGGTGAGCGTGTACAACACTTTCCCGTCGTCTACGGCATCGGCGCGAATATCGCAGTTGTCCAGCACGAGACGCCCGCGCATCTGGCCGCCGCTGTAATTGTCCATGCAATTGACGGTGCTTCGCTGTACGGTCACATCCGCCGCCGTTCCCTTGAAATGCCCCCAAAAATCGCCCACCTGCACAAAGTCGATTTTCGGATACAGCGCATATTCGTCGTCGTACGGCGCGGTGCCGAGCCCGTTCAGCAAAAAGCTCATATGGCTTGTCGATTCCGACTGCTGGGCCGGCACCTTCTCGCCCTCGATATTCTCGAAGCGCATATAGCAGTTGGCGTTGACCCGCTGGTCGTCCACCCCGCCGGCCTTGCCCACATGAAAGCCGAACGGATTCTGGATATGCAGAATGCGCACGCCTTTGTCCCGCCCCGCGACCGTCACGTTTTTGAACTCGATCAGCTGCGGGAAAAACAGCCGCGAGCCGGTAGCGGTTATTTTCGAGAACGAGGCGATTCGCATAATTCGGCACGTCCCGTTCGTGTTCGGCAGCCCGGTGTAGTCGAACGTGAAATTTTCCAATTGGATGGAGCGGCCGTAGCCGATCGGATATTTGTAGTCGAAATCGGCCGGGTTGTAATCCAGCGCGATCGCTTCGTTCGCGCCGTTGTCGATGACGAGCCGGCAGTTGCGGATACGGATATATCCGTCCCATTTGGCGCCGAAATCTGTGCGGAACCCGATAAACTGGTTGCCGAATCGCTTCGTATTCTCGATAATCAAGTCGCCTCCGCCGGTCAGCGTAAAGCCCCGGTAACCGATCTCGGAGTCGAGAACGTACAGATTCCAGCAATGAAAATGGACGTCCACCCGGTTCAGCCGGCAGTTTTCGATCCGGAAGTTTTTGAACAGATTGGTGCCGAATACGCCCCAATGATACAGCGAGCCTTCCGCCGTCACATTGCGAAACGTGGCGTTCAACACCCGGCGGCCGCCGATTCCGTACGTACCGATCAGTACGTACTCCGTGCCGGGACGATTTTGCTCGTAAGGAATCGCGCGAATATTTTCCAACGTGACGTCGTACACGTAGTTCAAATAATAGAAGCCATAGCGCGGGTCCAAAGCGGTGTCGCTCGCCCCCGGCTCCAGTCCGACCCATTGATTGCGGATGATCGTGCGGCTTCGTTTGACCAAAATGCCGTTGTGCCAGTAAGCGCTATTGTTGTTGCCGGCGCTGTCGCCCGACAGCAGGAAAGTGCCCCCGTCGATAACCAGATAGCTGTCCTCGGCGGGATACGCTGTCAAGCTCGTGTAATTGTTGAACGTCCAAGCGATATCCCCGACAATCCGGCCATGCTCCTCGACGACAAAAAAGTCTTCCTTGCTCCAGCCGGTCTGACCCGGGTAGCCGAATCTGGCCCCGACTTTATCGTTATCGTCCACAATGAAGAGCAGACTGTTCTTATAGGCCGCAAGCTCGGGACAGATGGTCGTGCCCGGACGCATTTTGGCCAGAAAAGCGGCTTTCGTCGGAGCGTCGAGCGCAATCTCGACCGGAGCCTGACGGCTGGTGACATGAAATCGCGCATTCGTCTTGGAGTTGAAGCTTTCGGCGATATGAAACTTCGTCTGTCCCCAGCTTACGTTCGTTTGGATGACGATGAGATTGGTTTGCTTGATCCAGTATTCGCCCGATTCGTCGACAACAGGCAGACGGCGTACGTTCGCATAAGTATGCGCTTTTTTGATCTGCGCCCCGTCATCGTTGACGCCGTCGCTGACCGTGCCGAATTGCTTGTAGCCGATGCTGCCTCCGGGGAGCAAAATCGCTTGCAGGCCGTTCTGCAAGGCGATGACGCTACCCCCGTCTTCCGCGAGAGCCCCCGCCTGAACGATGTAATCCGCCGCCCCGCCGTCGCCGGGGTCGTAATACCCCGCGGTATGGACGAGAGCGTCCGCAACCAAGCTTGTATCCGCTTTCATATCGTTGACGGACGCATACTTGCGGCAGCAGCCCGTCGATGAACCGCCGCCGTAGGTCGCTTCCGCGATCGATTGCCCCCAGCCCGATTCAAGCAGCAGGGTTGAGCCTGCCAGAGCCGCACCCGCGCCTCCCAGAGCGGCCAGAAGCTTGCGCCGGCTAAGCGCCGACGGGCGCACGCTCTCATCCTTTTCGTTAAGCTCGATGCCGTCATTGCCGTCATGATCCGTATTCATCATTAGTCCCTCCCGTGCGGACCGGGCAGCTCCCGTTCAAGCAGCCCGGCCTCGCTCTTATATCCTGCGGCTTCGCAGTCGGGTCACAATCCTTGATGCATTTAATATACGTTCCGTACCGGTACCATTCAGTCGTAAGCCCGCTCATTCCGAATCCCGGAAGCCCCGGTATTTGCCGCCTTGCCTTTGTCCATCCTTTATTTGCTCTTCTCCTGTTCGAGCAGCTTTTTCAGACTTTCTTCGACGTCTCTGAGCGCGGTGTTCACATCTTTTTTGCCCTGGGCAAACGGAATGAATTGCTGGTACAGCACCGAGGTTTGCGAGCTGCCGTTAATGTCGACCAGCTCCGGCTTGCGCTTCGGCGTCGGCGCCGACGGCTCGTAATAGCTGATCGCCTTCATATTTTTGCTCCCGTACACCGGATGCCCCTTGCCGAGCGCATCACGCACTTCCTTCTTGACCAGCGTCGTCGGGATGCCTTTCTTCGAGTCCTCCAGCTGCACTTCGTCCGACAGCATCTCCATAATGACCCGGAACGCCTCTTCCTTATGCTTGCTCTGCCGCGTAATCGACCAGTACGCCGGCCCCCGCTGCCCGGTACGTTTCGGCGCGCCCGCCATCGTCGGCTGGGAGACGATGTCCCAATCGATCTCCGGGGGGATGACCAGATAGATGTTGTGCTGGTTCGCCTGCATGGCGATCCGGCCGTTGCCGAAGGCGTTGTTCTCCGCGTTCATCGTGGTCTCGATCGTATTGTTGGGCAAATCGTAAAACCGCTTGTAGTTGTTGAATATCGTCTTCCATTTCTCCGTATCGGCCAGCTTGTCGGCGCTCGGGTCCAGTACCGGCAGCGAGAACGGATTGTCGCGCAGAATGCTGTTGAAATTGGCGCTGAAGCCGCGGTATACGACGCCTCCCTCGGTTCTGCTCATCTTCTTGGCGATCTCGTATACCTCATCCCAAGTCATGCCGTCCTTCGGATAAGGAACGCCGAATTTGTCGAACAAGCTTTTGTTGTAATACAGCACCGTCGGAAAATAAGGCGGCACGGGCAATCCGTAGATCGCTCCCGTCCTTCCGGCATCGACCATCTCCTGGGTAAACGAAGGATCGAAGCGGGTCATGTCATATTTGTTCGCTTTGATCAATTCGCCCAGATCGTAGCCGAGCTGCAGATCGAGATAACTCGACTTCAGCGTGGGAATATCGGTACGGATCAAATCCGGGATCGTGCCGGCGGAGACCAGCTCCGCGAGCGAGTTGCCTTTCGTATTCGTCTGGTAGTTGACCGTAATATGCGGAAACTTGTTCTTTAGCACGCTTCTGAAGCGGGTATCGAATTCCTCCGCGCTGACGCCTGCCGCATAAACGAGCAGCTCGATCGGCTCCTTCGGCTTGTCTTGATCTTTCACGGTACTCGGGCCGTCGCCGGACGATGGAGATTGCGAACCCCCTCCCCCGCAAGCGCTCGTATAAGCGGCCGTCGCGGCCAGCAATGCCGCGATCCAAACCTTTCGGTTCATCTCTGTTTCCCCCTTGCTATTTTTTTGAAGCGTTTTCAATTCCGATTGCGCCCGTTCAAGGAACGGACAATTCCCGGCAAATCCGGTCGCACAGCTCGTCTTCGTCGATCAGATTGGCCCAGTATGCTTTGACCTGATAACTGAGCTTCTTGAATTGCGATATCGGAATATTCAAGTCCATATGCGTCCGGTACGAAAACATCATTTCCCGGTACAGCATATACCGGTCCGGGGCGGGAACTCCTTTCGGCGCGCCGCTGCAGCCTGCGCTTTGCAGACTCGGAAGGCTGAGCGTATGGTTGCGGATGTAGCTCTGCGCGCGGTCCGAGCTCAAGTAGTCCGCCAGCAGCTCCGCTTCCTCGGGATGGGCGGTACGATTATTGATGCCCACTCCTTCGGCGATCGTGAGCGTAATCGGCTGCCCGATATAAGGGATCGGCGATACATCGTACTCGAGGTCGGCATGCTTCCAATCGTTCATGCCCATGTAAGTATTCAGCACCATCGACAGCTTGCCTTCCAGGAACATCCGGTTAATATCGCCGTCGTTCTCGGAAATGAACAGCGGGAACATGTCTCCGTTGCGAATAAGGCTCTTGCACAGCTTCAGGGCGGACAACAAACCGGTGTCTCGGATGTTGCCGACCGTCCCTCCTTCCCGGTCGAACCGTTCACCGCTTTGCAGCAGGAAGATGGGCCAACGATTCATATTGGAAATATAGAAGCAAAATCCGAATCTTCCGTTGCCGTTGGTCAGTTGAACGGCGCTGCGCACGAGATCGTCCCAGGTCCAGCTGCCGTCCGGCTCGGGCAAGCTCTGTTCGAGGAAATGACGCTTGTTGTAGCACAGCACTACCGGGGAAAACACCAGCGGCCGTACGTACAGCTGTCCGTCCCGCATGAACTGTCTCGTCAAAAACGGGTATGCGTCCGGCTTCTCCGCCAGCGGCCGCAGCAGCGAATGTCCACCGCCTTCGGCCATGCGGGCGAAATGCTCGTTGTTGAGCATGATCAGATCGAATCGCTCTGTCCATTCTGTGTCCGATTCTATCGATTTCTGATCCGAGTGGGGCTTCGCGATTACCGTGATCCAGGAATAGCGCCGATGAAAATCCTCCAGCAGCCCGGCCAGCTCCAGATTGTGCTTATCCTTCAAATAATAGCCGAGCGTTATCTTTACCGGCTGACGGGCAGCCTTCACTCTGCTGCCGACTCGGGGAATTTTCTCGATAACCCCTTCTTCCACCAGGATGTCCAAGCCTTTGCGAACCGACTTGTTGCTCAAACCGAACCGTTCGGCCTGCGCCGGCTCGGAAGGCAGCAATTGTCCCGGCCCGTACGTTCCGTTCGCGATCTCGTCACGCAGCGTCTGCACCATTCGCTCCAGCTCCTGGCGGAATTGCTCGTTTGTCGGCTTTGCTTTCATGGATCGACTCTCCCTTGAGGTAATCATATCCCCCATTCTATCACGTTTCCGGCATTGCTCACCCCTCTTTCGTAGTGTACATAATCAAATCTATTTATGTACACCAATGTTATTTTTTAGTAAATCATCTGTCGTGAACATTATATGATTGCCAATTTATCGTTGTCAATCGTTATTATGTACACCAATTAATTTTCATTATGTACACTAGATTATTCCGATCGATACGTTACCAAATTAAAAAGAGGTTAACCGGCCGGACTCATCGGATCCGCCATGCTCCAATGACAAAAAGCTGCTTCCCGCGCCAACGCGGATGCGTCGGCTTGCAGAAAGCAGCTTTTTCCTTACTATTGCAGGCGAGACCCGCAGTACGTGCCCGTATCGCACGGCGAACGGCGCGCCGATCCGTTTCGTTTCAATCGAAGTCGTTTTTCACCGCAATGCCCGCCGCCTGCATTTGCCGGATATATTCCCGGAAGATGAGTCGGCCCTTATGGGTCGTCATCAACTCTTCCCTGTACGTCACCCAAGCCGCGCCGCCCCTGTCCTCGAACAGCATCTTCTGCAAATATTGACCGAGCTTGGCGCGGAAATCGGCGATGCTGATCCCTTCCGGCGGCAGCACCAACGTTCCGTTGCCCTGGGCCAGCGGATAGGACGAGATCGTCCGCAAAATGTCGCGGTCCCGTTCGGTCAGCCTCGGGTCCACCTCCTGCAGCCCGAGTCGGGAAGATTCGCGCGGGGTCAAAAATTTCCATACGGTCAAAAAGTTGCCTTTCTGCGCGATTTCTTTCTCGTACGCCTCGGGAACAATCGTAATGACGCTGCCTTCCCGGGTATAGTGCACGCCCTCCTGGCCGTACGTAGTCAGCAAATAGCCTTCCTCGCTCGCCAGCCAGTCGACGATGCCGACGATCGTCTCCGCTTTTTCGGGGTATCGCTCGATCGTCCGCTTGCCGATCAGCCAAGGCACGGTGGCGGACTGCGGCGTTATGAGCGGCTTGTTGGGGTACGGGTTAAACGGCACGACCTCGGCGTCCGGCACGTTCCGCTTCAGCTGGCTGTAAAAGCTGTTCGGATCGGCATCCAACACCCATCGATCCGTCCCGTTGAGCCAGATCATCCCGATCTTCCCTCTGGCGAACGCCTCGCCAAGCTCCGAGCCGCCGGCCATGAACCAGTCCGGGTTCAGCAGCCCTTCGTCGACCCAGGAAACGATATCGTCCACGACCCGGCCCATGAGCGGATCGGACGTTCCGTCGTGGTAGTAGCCCTCATCGTCGACATAAGCCATGCCGAGTATGCCGTTCTTCATAAACTGCGGGAAAGCGAGCGGGAACGTTTGCGGGAAAGAACCTCCGCCGGTAATGCCGAAGCCGTACGTGTCGTCCGCGCCGTTCCCGTCCGGATCGTCATGCGTGAATGCGCGCGCGACCGCCGTCAGCTCCTCGTAGCCGGTCGGCACGCTTAACCCGAGCGCATCCAGCCAGTCTTTGCGGATGTAGTAGGACGCCTGCACTTTGCGCTCGATCAGCACGGGGCCGCGGTTGTAGGCGCCGGGAAACTGAAAGCCGCCCACTTCCTTCTGTGTAGTCCAGCGATAATAATTCGGCATCTTCTCCGGCGTCATCAGTCCGCTCAAGTCGCCGATAATGCCCATCGCATGGTAGTCGAGCGAGCTTCGGCCGTCGATGACGAACAGATCGGGCGTGCTCCCGCTCGCGATGAGCAGGTTCAGCTTTTCCTTCGCTTGGATGGACGGGACAGCCGTCACCTGCAGCCGGACGTTGAACCGCTCCTCGATCGTCTTCTTGACGAAATCCCCGTCGTTCAGCACCGCATTCCCGTTCGTCGGCAAGAAGAAATTCAGCTTCAGCGGGGCCTTTGTTCCGCCCGCCTCTTGTCCCGGGACGCAAGCGCCCAAGCCGGCCGCCAGCGCGGCGATGGACATGACGGCGAGCAGTCGCTTGCGCAGCCTCATTCCGTTTTGTTCCACTCGGCAAAACGCCCCTTTTCCGCCCGGCCGTTCGACGGCTCCGGTTGATCGCGCAGCAGCCGCTTCCGCTTGAACTCGGTCAGCTTCAGCCCCGTCACCTTCTTGAATACCTTCGTAAAATAGTTCGCATTCGGATAACCGACCTTCTCCGCGATCCGCTCGGTCGTCCAGTCGCTTGCGTGCAGCAGCTGAATCGCCTTCTCGATCCGCACCATCGTCACGTAGTCCGAGAACGAATAGCCGGTCTCCTGGTGAAACCGCTGGCTTATATACCCGACGCTGAAATTGACGCGGGCGGCCATGTCCTCGAGCCGAAGCGGCTTCTCGTAATGCTGGGCGATATACGCTTTCAGCTCCCCGATCCATCCGTTGCGCTGGACGCTCTGGGCGATCGCCGCCCCGATCCGCTCGAACGCTTTGCGCAGAAACGTCTCGGCTTGCGGCCAGGAACCCGCCCCGGCCAGCTCCTCCAACCGGATGCTTTGCAGTTCGCCCCGCCATTGCTCCCGGTCCGATCCTTGCGGATAGCGCTCCAACACCATATCCATCAGCCGGTTGACGCAAAAGCCGCAAAGCTGCTTCAAATCGGCCGGATGCAGCCTTTGTCCCGTATCGGTCCTCCGCATCGAACGAATCTCGCGGATGACGCGGTCGAAATCGTGCGCCATGAGCAGCGGCTTCAGCGTCTTGTAGGCTTCTGTCCAATCACACCGGTCGAGGGAAACCGGGTCGGTCCGCATTCCGTTCGCATACAGTCCGGGCCCGTCGTAAAACGCCCCGACCAGCAGCGCCTCGGCGGACGCTCTTGCTTCGCCGATCCGGGACGGGTCGCCGCTCCCGATCCCAACCGCCAGCTGCACGTTGAGATTCGTCCTCGCGAACGACTGCAACGGCTCCCAGGCAAGCCCCGTCCGCTCCAGCCACGCTTCCGCGTCATGGCACGGCGCCTCCAGCCAATGGAGCACGTGCAGCCGGTTGCCGGCTGCGCCCGCATAGGCCGCAGCGGCCGGCGCTCCTCGCAGCTTGTCGATCAGCGCGATTTCCAGCCCTTTCAATTGGAAAGAGGTGAGCGGCATGCCCGACGTCAACGGCTCGAAGACGGACCAATGCACGCTCTGAGCCGCGGCCGACGCCGGACGCAATGCCGCCAGAAGCGTCTCGGCGGTTTCCCCGGGTCCGAACGACTCCCCCGGCTCGGTCCCGCCAAGCAGCCGTGCGGCCGCATCGGCCCGCATGGAGGGCTCCGACTCCTCGTGCCGTTCCGGCTTCGGAAAGACGAGCCGGTTCAGCACGCCGAGCAAGCTGTCCGCCTCCAGCCGGTGTTTGACGATATAGTCCTGGACTTGCAGCTGAAGCGCCTGCCTCGCATAGTCGAATTCCTCATAGCTGCTCAAAATGACGACGTTTAACGCGGAGCCCGACTCGCGGACGCGACGGATCAACTCCAGACCGTCCATCTCCGGCATGCGGATATCCGTCAGCAGCACGTCCGGCGGGGAAGCGTTTATCGCGTTCCAGGCTTCCAGACCGTTTTTGTACACGCCGGCAATCTCGTACCCGTTCGCCCGCCAATCGATCACCGTCTGCAAACCGAGCCGGACCATGGATTCGTCGTCTACGATCATGACGGACTTCATCAAGCTTCCTCCTTTCCCGGCGGGACAGCCAACGGCAAATGCAGGGAGACTGTCGTTCCCGTTCCGTATTCGCTGTCGATCGTAAGCCCGTACGAATCGCCGTAGTACAGCTGAATGCGCTCCCGGATGCTCCGCAACCCGAAGCTTGTTCCGGCAACTTCGCCCGCGATCGATTGGCGGAGCCGGGCAAGCTGCTCCCCGGTCAAACCTTGTCCATTATCCGACAGCCGGATATCGAGCCGGCCCTCGCCGATGACGCGCAGCACGATTTCCCCCGGCCGCTCCACTTTGGACAAGCCGTGCAAAATCGCATTTTCGATCAGCGGTTGAATGAGCAGCTTCAGGATCGGCTGCCCGAGCAGCCCGTCGGGCACTTCGATGCGCAGCGTATGATGCTCGTAGCGGACCGCCTGTATTCTCATATAATCGCGAAGCACTTCCAGCTCCTCGCGCAGCGGCACCGGCTTCTCCACATCGCGGATCGAATAGGAGAGCAGCCGGGTAAGCGCATCGACCATTTCCTTTATATTATCTTGCTGCTGAATGATAGCCATCCATCGGATCGTGTTCAGCGTGTTGTACAAAAAATGCGGCGCGAGCCGGTTTTCCAAGGCCCGCATCGTCGCTTCCTGACGCTTCTTCTGGTTGAGCAGCACTTCCTTGTTCAGCTCGCGAATTTCGGCCATGACCGACACGAACGTATCTTTCAGCTCCACGATTTCCCTCGCCCCGCGAAACTGATGCAGCTGCGCCGGTTCGTTGCCGCCGATGCCGCGAACCATGCTGCGGGACAGACGGCGAATCGGCAAGACGACATCGGTGGCCATCATCCGGGTCACGAACAGCCCGACGACGAGGCAGCCCGCGGTAATCAGTCCAGCGATGACGAGACTCGTGCGCAGCGCTTCCTTATAAAAGGACAGCGGAAGATGAAGCTGCAATTCCCACCCGTACCGTGCGTTGACCGTGGATAACGTAAGCGTATTCAGCGGGCTGGACCCCCGATTCCGCGTATCGAGCAGACGGCTTCCGCCCGGCCAGATGAGCTCGAATGCCGTATCGGCCCCCAACGTCTTCGTATCGAGAGACATTTTCAGAAAGTCGGGATCGACAACGAGCAGCATCGCCCCCAGCGTCTCGAACTGGCTGCCTGCCACCTGATTGATCGACCGTCCCGCGGCCAGCTTCGTCCGTCCCCCTTCGCGATTTTCGGTCCGAACGACTTCCCAAGCCGTCGCCCCCTTCAGGTCCCATACCGCCTGCATGAACCCGGCCGTCCCCGGACGATCCGCGTAAGCGCCCGGCCCCTCCGCCGGCAGCGCCTGTCGAAACGCCGCCCTGTCGCCGATCGTATACGTTTGGCCCTCGCGGGTAACGAAGACACTCGAATCGACCCATGCCAGCTCCTGGCTGCCCATCAGCGCAAAATACCGGCTCCCCGCCTCCTGCTGCAGTCGGTACAGATCCAGGGCGCTCTTCGGCCGGGACTGGAGAATGGCGATCGTCCCCGGATCGGTATAAAACGGAAGCATGGCCGATTCGAGCGCTTGAAACTGCTGGTCGATTTTGTCCGATACCGTCTGCAGCACCGTCTCGGCGTGTACAGTCATCTGCGCCCGGTACAAATAGCCGTGGATCAGCGTAACCGCCGCGATGCTCAGCACCGCCGGTATCGTAATAAGCGGCATGTAGACTAGCAGCAGCTTCTGCGTCAGCCGCATGCTGCCCCATCCCGGAATGCGGATTCGTCTTCGTATCAAGCGAATGCTCCTTCGTCGCGAATCGTCTGTCCCTCTATCATACCATGTCCGTACGAAACGGGAACAATCCCTCACACGTCACCGTGCGGGGATTGCTCGCGGAACGGACTATTTTTTCGCCGTACGGACGGTTTCGATCTGCTTGTCGACTGCCTCGGCGGCTTCGCGCAGCGCCGTATTCATATCTTTCTCCTTCGTTACGACACTGACGAAAGCATTGTGGAACTGGGTGCCCGAAAAGTCCGTGAACTCCGTATACGTAAGCGGATTGGCCTGCTTTTTCGGGAACATGGCCAGCACGTTTTTGCCTTTGAACTTCTCCATGTCTTGGCCGAATTGCTTCTGGATCTCCTCGTTTTTCAGAACGGTCGCATAGCCTTTGCGGTTATGCGGCACCTGGAATTCCTCGGACGTGAGGAACGAGATGATGTCGAAGGCGTCATCCTTATGCTTGCTCGAAGCGGCCACGTACCAATAGTTCGGATACACCTGCGGGCCGACGCCCGGATACTCGTCGTAGGACGGCACCGGAACGACATCCCAGTTCATCGTCTCCGGCGGTGTGCCGCCGCTGAAGTTCGTGTACATGGCGACCCGCTGGTCTTTCTCGAACATGTTGCGCTGAGCGGCTACGGCGAGCTCCGCCTTCGTCATCGAAACGCCGGTATCATTGTAAAATTGCACGATGCTTTGCAAGAAATTGCGCCAAGGCTCGCTGTTCAGATTCGATTTCATCGTCTTCGGATCGACCGGCTCCAGCGACCATTGGTTGGTGAGCAATTGATGGGACGGCGAAGTGACGTAGCCGAAATAGTTGGTGCCGCCTTCGGTGCGGGTCATCCGCTTGGCCAAGCTGAGCACTTCCGACCATTTCATGTTGTCCTTCGGATATTCGACGCCGAACTTGTCGAACAAATCTTTATTGTAGTACAAGCCGGACACCCCGACCCATACCGGAAGCCCGTACAAAGCCTGGCCGTTGTCGGACAGCTTGCGCTGCATCTCGATCAGCGTCAGCTCCAGCTTCGTCAGATCGTACTTCTTCGACTTGATCATCTCCGAAAGGTCGTAATGCATGTTGACGTTTCTTACGGACGCGTTGAACGTCCCGATCGAGCCGAATATGAGATCGACCGGCGTATTGCTGGCGAGCAAATCGTCTATCGTCGAGCCTGTCGCCCGCGGAATCATATTGAGCTTGACGTGCGGAAACTTGGCTTTAATCGCGTCTCCGTACTGCGCGTTCAGCGCTTCGATGGTCCCGCCGCTCGCGCTGTAAATCGTAAGCTCTACCGGATCTTTCGGCTTCTCCGCTACAGGCGCCGAACCGCCCTGCCCTTTCGGCTGCTCTCCGGCCCCCCCGCCGGAACAGCCCGCGGCAACCAAGCAAACAGCCAATGACATACTGACGAGCAATCGCTTTTTACCGTTCATCTAACAACTCTCCCCCTGTAGGATTGATTGCGACATTCAATCCCTTTATCGTGAACCCGCTACAACACGCTAATTGTATCCGTTTTCATCGGACCCCGCGATGTCGTTTGATCGGATCTTTATGCCACATTTTACACAGTTCGCTGACAGGGGGTCGGTCAATAGCCGAGCACGGCAACGAAAAAAACGGCGTCAGCAAAATAATCGATATCCGGAGGGCCGGACCATGACGCTTGCGACGGCCGCCGTCCCGGATCGGAGACCGTAGACCGGAACTCTCGAGGCCCAAAAAAAGCCGGAGACCGGGATTGCTCCCGCCGCTCCGGCTTTTTCGTCCATATGGCTTGCCCGCATTCAGACGGGCCCGCGTCAAGCTCTATTTACACACGTTGAGTCGAGCACCATTCATCGTACTCCTTCTCCGCCTTATCCTTGGCATATCCGTAGCGCTCCTGCAGCTTGCCGACGATCTTTTCCCTTTCGCCGTTTATGACATCGAGGTCGTCGTTGGTCAATTTGCCCCATTGCTTCTGAACCTCGCCTTTGGCCTGCTTCCAGTTTCCTTTGATTACGTCGCTGTTCATGAAAATCACTCCTCATGGGTTGGATTGCCGTACAAGTATGTATTACCCGTCGGAGAAGGCGGCCAATCATTTTTTTGGGCGAATCAAGCGAAACTCTACTTTTCTATCCGAAGTCTTTCTCCATTTTCCCGATAAATAGTAACCGGCAAAAAGAAGAGCGGAACATGTAAGCGAGATCGGGAAGCTCCGCCATAAATCGCTCAATCCATACTGCCTCCCCAAATAATAGGCGAGTGGAATCTGGATTCCCCACAATGTAAGGACGGTAATAAGCAGAGGAATGATCACCGCCCCGTTTGCTCTGACAATCCCCGCCATTACAAGCGTAACGCCAAACAAAATATACGACCAAAATGTAGCCATTATTATTTGTTTGCCGATTTCAAGCGCGTTTCCCTTTGCCGGTAGGAAGAGCGACAGAATGCCATCTCTAAACACGATGCACAGTATTACCAACACACCTGTCAGCAATAGGTTAAGCCCAATCCCTGTCGCTGCGGCACGATGCACTCGTTCCCACTTTTGGGCTCCGATATTTTGTGCCGCCATTGCAGTTAAAGCTCCGCCCAGTGCTATTCCCGGCATTTGAATATAGGTGATAAGCTGGTTTACCGCGGCAAACGCTGCGGTTGCATCGGAACCGAACGAGTTGATAAGGTGAAATAAGGCAAGTACGCTTGCAGTGGAAAGCATCATCTGCATTCCCATCGGAATTCCTTTCATTATTAAAAGCTTGATAATATTCCAATTCGCTTTTAAGAAATGCAAATCATCAGCTGTAATTCGTAAAAAGTATTTTTTACTATACAAATAGACAAGCATGAGCGCAAGACTTAGAAATTGAGCGATTCCCGCAGCCAGCGAGGAACCTGCAATCCCCAGCTCGGGAACCGGTCCCAAGCCTAAAATCAATACCGGATTAAGCGCGACATCCAGCAATACCGCCAACATAAGAAAGTATAAAGGTGTTTTTGAGTCGCCGGCTCCCCTCAATACGGCCATGGCGTATTGAAATAACAACGAGAAAGGGATACAAATAAATAAAATTCGTGTGTAGGAATCAGCCCATCCGATGATATCCGGCGGAGTATTCAGTATATGGAGAATCGGCATCGTGAACAGAGAACCCATACAGGCAATAATGACCGATACAACAAGAAAGAATACGGCGCTTGTACCCACAACCTCTTTTGCAGCATCCAGTTGATCCGCACCCACGTGCCTGCCTATCGCGATGACGGTTGCCATAGCGATTCCGAAGATAGAGCTAGTCAAGAAAAATAGAAGAATATTGGCGTTGGATGCAGCCGCCAGAGCCTGTTCCCCCAATAACTGCCCGACCCATATCGAATTCACGAGTCCGTTTAGTGACTGAAGCGCATTGCCAATTAAAAATGGAAGAGCGAAGAAGAACAGCGTTTTCACAATCGGAGCCGATGTTAACGCTGTTTTAGGATTCATATTTCGGGCTTCTCCCTTTCTTTCTTTTCCTATGCCGCTCAAACGATTGTATCCGCTCATCAAATTCTACGGGCTTCATTCCAAAAACCTTGTTCAACAGCTCGAACTGCTCGGGGTAAGGCCCCGCGCCTTCTATCTGGCGTGCCGGCTCACTAGAACTCAACACCTCTTCCAATGCGGAAAGAAACACGATTTCATTCAGCCACGTGAATTGTTCTTCGGTTATGACTTCGCCGAATTTCCGATTCATGATTTCACTATAGATGTTCATTTAGTTCGTCTCCTTTGTATCCATAATGCCCCGAAAAAACAAATTTGAGAGATGACTGTTGAATACCTGTAGCGGCATCTTTCTTACCTCTACCATTTCCTTATATAAATGAGGCTCAAATAAGTTAATGAACGCGGAGGACATAAACTCGACCGGTAATTCAGGATCAAATAAGCCTTCCCGTATTCCTTCGCTCAGCATGTCATGAATGCCGCTAAATATTTTTGGGAGAATGTCATTGACCTCGGCTTCACGGGATTTGAAGATGGTTGTCATGTCGGGACTGCTCTTCATCAATAACTGAAAAAAGGCCCCGGACAATTCGCGATTAAGAAGAAACTCAAGCTTTTCCTTCGGACTGACAGGAAGAGCTTTGGCTTCTTCCACAGACTTAAGAAACGATTGCATTTTCGGCTCCACCAAGGTATACACGAGATCTTCTTTCTTCGGGAAGTGTAGGTACAGCGTGCCTTTCGCAACCCCGACTCCCATCGCGATTTCATCCATATTCATATCGTAGTAACCTTTTTCCAGCAGTGCTTTCTCCGCATAATCCAAAATAAGCCGTTCTCGCTCCTTCCGCTGGGTTTCCTTCAAAGAAATTCTTTTTGTCATCATCCGCTGCACCTCAATAATAATTTTAAATTCATATTTTGACTTTAAAGTCATTATATAAAGTACAGGAATGAATTTCAACTAGAACTTCGTAATGCACTGAATAGTCGGAATTAAGGAGTAAGCGGCGATCCGAATCATTCCATCCTAAAACCCGTAGTCTTTCGAAAGAAAGTAGAAAAGACGGAGCCGGGATGTACCCGCTCCGCCCTCTGCGCCTTGCCCAGTGGGCTCTCATTCGCCCGACAAACTGTTTTCCTTCAATATTACGTCATGCGCTCCGCCTTCGACGATGCTCGTAGCCGACACGAGCGTAATTCGCGCTTTTTGCTGCAGCTCTTCGATCGATAGCGAGCCGCAGTTGCACATCGTCGACTTGATTTTGTGAATCGTTTTGTCGAGATTTTCCTGCAGGCTTCCCGCATACGGCACGTACGAGTCTACGCCTTCCTCGAACACCAGCGTCTGTTTGCCGCCCGTGTCGTAACGCTGCCAGTTGCGCGCCCGGTTCGAGCCTTCGCCCCAGAATTCCTTGACGAAGTTGTTGCCGACCTTCAGCTTGCGCGTAGGACTTTCGTCGAAACGGGCAAAATACCGGCCCATCATCACAAAATCGGCTCCCATCGCCAAGGCGAGCGTAATATGGTAATCGTGCACGATGCCGCCGTCCGAACAAATCGGCACATATACGCCGGTAGCCCGGAAATATTCGTCCCGTGCCGCCGCCACCTCGATGACCGCGGACGCCTGGCCTCGTCCGATTCCTTTCTGCTCGCGCGTAATACAGATCGAGCCCCCGCCGATCCCCACCTTGACGAAATCCGCACCCGCTTCCACCAAGTACAGGAAGCCTTCGCGATCGACGACGTTGCCCGCGCCGATTTTCACGTTATCGAAGTTGGCTTTGACGTATTCGACCGTTTCCTTCTGCCATTCGGTATAGCCGTCCGACGAATCGATAACGAGCACGTCTACGCCCGCCGCGACAAGAGCGGGCACCCGCTCGGCATAGTCCTTCGTGTTGATGCCTGCGCCGACGATGTAGCTTTTATTTTCGTCCAGCAGCTCGTACGGATTTTCTTTATGCGCGTCGTAGTCTTTGCGGAATACGAGGTATTCGAGGTTTTGCTGCTCGCCCACGACGGGCAAGCAGTTCAGCTTGTGCTCCCAGATCAGGTCGTTGGCCTCGGAAAGCGTAATGCCGGATTTCCCGTATATCAGCGAGGAAAAAGGCGTCATGAAATTGCCCACGGGCTTGTCCAGCGAGTCGCGGCTAAGCCTGTAATCCCGGCTCGTCACGATGCCGAGCAGCTTTCCCGTCGGAGTCCCGTCATCCGTGACGGCTACCGTGGAGTGACCGGTTTTCTCTTTTAGCTCGAGTATATCCTTCAGGGTGTGTCCCGGAGTCAAATTCGAGCGGCTTACGACAAAGCCGGCCTTATGCCCTTTCACCTTCCGCACCATATCCGCCTGGTCTTCGACCGATTGGGAGCCGAAAATGAACGAAATTCCGCCGCATCGCGCCAGAGCGACCGCCATATTATGGTCGGATACCGCCTGCATGACCGCGGATGAGAACGGAATGTTCAACGAAACCTGGGGTTTTTCGCCTTGCTTGAACTTGACAATCGGCGTCTTCAAGCTGACGCCCGCCGGATTACAGTCCTTTGCCGTCAAATTGGGCAACAATAAATACTCGCTAAACGTCCGGGATGGTTCCGTATAATAATACGCCACTTTCCTCTGCCCTCCTCATTTTTCAATAAATTTTTGCAATCATACCACACGGTCCGCAAAGAAGCAACGGTATTTTACACCGTTTTTCGCGACGGCGTCAAATCGAGCGGCAGGACCGCCCCATCCTGTACGCCCAGCTTATAAAGCATCTCCTTCTCCGTTGCATTTGCCGGAAAAGTAATTGAAAAGAAGCCCTCCCCTTCATGAACGTGCAAGGGTTGGGCTTCATCCTGTTCGGCAACGGTTGTCACCTTTATGACGCCGTATCACCTATGCCGAACCTCTGCGGCCGGTGAAGAGCGAGATGAGGAACAAAATCAGGAAGACGAAGAACAGTACTTTCGCGATCGAAGCGGCTGCCGCCACGATGCCGCCGAAGCCGAAAATGGCGGCTACGATGGCGATTACGAGAAAAAGAGCTGCCCAGCTTAACATATGCATCACCCATCCTTGTTTGGAATGTTTGTTTCCGACGTTTGCCGGTATCCTCTATTACCCCCTGACACCGGCGTGAAACAATCGCAGCGTCTACCCGCCGTCCCAGCTCGCCAGCCCGTTCCCGGAAATCGATATGGGAACGGATGCAGATTTTGCGCTATCCACCGGTTAGCGAGCAGCGAACCGGACTTCGACCGAATTTCACCCGTCTGTGGCACAAATAAGGTTGGTTTCAGCACTATTCGCGTCGTTTTCCCACTTCGAGCCTGCAATAGTGCCGGTTTCAACCTTATTTCCTTCAGCGAGCCCGATTTCGACCGAATTTCATCCTTCTGTGGCACAAATAAGGTTGGTTTCAGCACTATCTGCGTCCTTTTTCCCACTTCGAGCCTGCAATAGTGCCGGTTTCAACCTTATTTCCTTCAGCGAACCGGACTTCGACCGAATTTCATCCTTCTGTGCCACAAATAAGGTTGGTTTCAGCACTATCTGCGTCTTTTTCCCACTTCGAGCCTGCAATAGTGCCGGTTTCAACCTTATTTCTGTCTTCCCGCTTCATCGGCGACCAAGCCGACCTAAGCAGGAACCTCGTTTCACGCAATAAGATCCTTGGTGTCCGTTCACCTACCAATTCGCCTTTTTTCGCCCAATAGGGTCTGGGGTGTCCGTTATCCTGACTGACCGTCCGTCTCTACCTACCTACCTACCTACCTATCTACCTATCTACCTCTCTCTCTCTCTCTCTCTCTCTCTCTCTCTCTCTCTATCTATCTATCTATCTATCTATCTATCTATCTATCTATCTATCTATCTATCTCTATCTATCTCTAT